>JBBQYB010000021.1:0-31513 GCA_038209095.1 Rhodobacterales bacterium | reverse complement strand
GGCCCCGCCGGAAAAGACGATGATGCGCCGGCCGCCGAAAGCCGCCTTCACGCAGTCGGCGACGCGCGCGGCCTGGGTCGAGATGTCGATCTTGTAGCCGTCGTAGACCTTCTTCGCTTCCTTCTGCTCGATGAAGTCGGTCGAGAGTTTCACCTTGATGATGTGCGCGCCGAGGAGCGCCGCGATCTGGGTGGCGTAGGCGGTGACGTCGATGGCGGTCTCGCCGTCCTTGGAGAGATCCTCGCCGCGCGGGTAGGACCAGATGACGCTGGCGATGCCGACCGAGGCGGCCTCGGCGCGCATCTCGGCGATCTCCTCGAACATGTCGAGGCTGAGCGAGGAGCCGGGATAGATGGTGAAGCCGATGGCGGCACAGCCGAGGCGCAGGGCGTCGGAGACGGAGGCCGTCATCGCCTGGTCCTTGGCCCCGGCGGCGGGTAGGAGCGAGTTGGCCGAGTTCACCTTGAGGATCGTGGGGATCTGGCCCGCGAAGGTGTCCGCCCCGGCCTCCAGCATGCCGAGTGGCGCCGCATAGGCGTTGAGGCCGGCGTCAATCGCCATCTGGTAGTGATAATGCGGATCGTAGGCGGCAGGGTTGGGCGCGAAGCTGCGCGCGGGCCCGTGCTCGAAGCCCTGGTCCACGGGCAGGATGATCATCTTGCCCGTGCCGCCCAGCCTGCCGTTCATAAGCATCCGGCAGAGGTTGCCCTTGACGCCTGGCGTGTCGCCCTCGTAGCAGCTTAGGATCTTCTGGACGGTGCGGGTGGCCTTCATGTTCAGTCCTTTTCGCTTGGGGAGACGCTAGGCTCGGTCTAGGGCGGCCACGCCGGGCAGGATCTTGCCCTCGAGCCATTCGAGAAAGGCCCCGCCCGCCGTGGAGACGTAGGAGAAATCCGCCGCGGCCCCGCTGGAATTGAGGGCGGCGACCGTGTCGCCGCCGCCCGCGACGGACAGGAGCTTGCCCGCGCGCGTGAGGCTCGCCGCAACCCGTGCGACCGCGTCGGTGGCGGCGTTGAACGGCTCGATCTCGAAGGCCCCGAGGGGGCCGTTCCAGAGAAGCGTGCGGGCCCCGGCAAAGACCGCGCTGATGCGCGCGATGGCGGCGGGACCTGCGTCGAGGATCATGGCGTCGGGCGGACAGGCGGTGGCCGCGACGATCTCGCTCCGGGCCCCGGCCCTGAATTCGCGCGCGACGACGACATCGGCGGGCAGCACGATCTCGCAGCCCGCGGCGGTGGCCTTGGTGAGGATCTCGCGCGCGGTGTCGGCGAGGTCGTGCTCGCAGAGGGATTTGCCGACGTCGATCCCCTGCGCCGCGAGAAAGGTGTTGGCCATGCCGCCGCCGATCACGAGGGCATCGACGCGGGCGATCAGGTTGCCGAGGAGCTCGAGCTTGCTCGAGACCTTGGCCCCGCCCACGACCGCGACGACCGGGCGTTCGGGATCGGCCAGCGCCTTTTCGAGTGCTGCAAGCTCGGCCTGCATCAGGCGTCCCGCGCAGGCGGGCAGCAGGCGTGCGAGCGCCTCGGTGGAGGCATGGGCGCGGTGGGCCGCGGAAAAGGCATCGTTGCAGTAGACATCGCCCAAGGCGGCGAGGTCGGCCGCGAAGGCCGGATCGTTGGCCTCCTCGCCCGGAAAGAAGCGCATGTTCTCGAGGAGGACCACGTCGCCCTTGTTCATGGCGGCAACGCCCTGGGCGAACTGGTCCGCAAGGAACGTGACGGGCCGACCGAGGGCCGCCTCCAGCGCCGGCAGGACGACGCGCAGGCTCATGGAGGGCACCACCTTGCCCTTGGGCCGGTCGAAATGCGCGAGCAGGACGGGCTTGCCGCCCTTGGCGAGGATGTCCGCGACGGTGGGCACGATGCGCTCGATCCGGGTGGCGTCTGTGACGCGGCCGGCCTCCACGGGGACGTTGATGTCGACCCGCGTGAGCACGACCTTGCCGTCGAGGTCCATGTCGTCGAGCGTCTTGCGGCTCATGCAGCACGCTCCAGGGTCCGGGCCGGGATCACAGCAGCCTCTCCACCTTCTCGACGGTGGCCTCGGCGGTGATGCCGAAATGCGGATAGAGCTCTTCGATGGGGCCCGAGGCACCGAAGCCGTGCATGCCGACAAAGCCCGACTTGCGCCGCTCGCCGCGCTCGCCGAAGAGCCAGCGGTCCCAGCCGAAGCGGATCGCGGCCTCGATCGCCACGCGCACCGGGCCCTTGGGCAGGACGGAGCGGCGGTATTTCTCGTCCTGTTCCTCGAAGAGCTCCCAGCAGGGCATGGAGACGACGCGGGTGCCGATGCCGCGAGCCTGGAGGAGGTCGCGCGCGGCCATGGCGATCTCCACCTCGGAGCCGGTGGCCATCAGGATGGCGCGCCGCGGGCCCTCGGCATCCGCGAGCACGTAGCCTCCCCGCGCGGTCAGGTTGGCGCGACTGTGGGTGGTCCGCAGGGTCGGCAAGTTCTGACGCGTGAGGGCGAGGACGGACGGGGTCTGGCGGGTGGTCAGCGCGATCTCCCAGGCCTCGGCAGTCTCGACGACGTCGGCGGGGCGGAAGACATTGAGGTTGGGCGTCGCGCGCAGGGAGGCGAGATGCTCGACGGGCTGGTGGGTCGGGCCGTCCTCGCCGAGGCCGATGGAATCGTGGGTGAGCACGTAGACCACCCGCAGGCCCATGAGCGAGGAGAGGCGCATGGCCCCGCGCGCGTAGTCCGCGAAAACGAGGAAGGTGCCGCCGTAGGGCACCACGCCGCCGTGCAGCGCGATGCCGTTCATCGCGGCCGCCATGCCGTGTTCGCGGATGCCGTAGTGGATATAGCGCCCGGCGCGGTTGTCGGCGTTCAGGACGCCGAGGCCGGCGGTGAGGGTGTTGTTGGAGCCGGTGAGGTCTGCGGAGCCGCCGAGGGTCTCGGGCATGACGCCGTTCACGACCTCGAGGACCATCTCGGAGGCCTTGCGGGTTGCGACCTTGGGGCGGGCCTCGGACTGGGCGCGGCGAAAGGCGGTGAGGGCGGAGACGAGCTTGCGCGGCGGCTCGCCGGCGGTGATCCGCTCGAATTCCGCGCGCCGCGAGGCGGTCATTGCGGCGAGGCGGTCGGACCAGTCGGCCCGGGCGCCTGCGCCGCGCGCGCCGGTGGCGTGCCAGGCTGCGCGCACGTCGTCGGGGATCACGAAGGGGGCGTGGGACCAGCCGTAGATCTCGCGGACCTTGGCGATCTCGTCCGCGCCGAGGGGCGAGCCGTGGGCGCCCTTGGTGTCCTGCTTGGTGGGGGCCCCGAAGCCGATATGGGTCTTGCAGGCGACGAAGGCCGGCAGCGGGCTCGCCTTGGCCTCCCTAAGGGCGCGGTCGATGGCCTCGGGGTCGTGGCCGTCGCAGGCATGGGTGGACCAGCCCGCCGCCTCGAAGCGCTTGATCTGGTCGGTGACGTCGGAGAGGCTGACCTTGCCGTCGATGGAGATGCCGTTGTCGTCCCAGAGCACGATCAGCTTCGAGAGTTTCTGCGCGCCGGCGAGGCCGATGGCCTCGTGGCTGATGCCCTCCATCAGGCAGCCGTCGCCCGCGATGACATAGGTGTGGTGGTCGACGATCTTGGCCCCGAAGCGCGCGGCGAGATGGACCTCCGCGATGGCCATGCCGACGGCGGTGGCGAGGCCCTGGCCGAGCGGGCCGGTGGTGGTGTCGATGCCGGCGGCATGGCCGTATTCCGGATGGCCCGCGGTGATGGAGCCGAGCTGGCGGAAATTACGGATCTGGTCGAGCGTCATGTCGGCGTAGCCGGTCAGGTGCAGGAGACCGTAGATCAGCATGGAGCCATGGCCGGCCGAGAGCACGAAGCGGTCGCGGTCCGGCCAGTGCGGGGCGGAGGCGTCGAACTTGAGATGCTTCTCGAACAGGACCGTCGCCACGTCGGCCATGCCCATGGGCATTCCGGGATGGCCCGATTTCGCGGCCTCGACCGCGTCCATTGCGAGCACGCGCAGGGCGCAGGCCTGTGCCCAGTGGTCGGGGTGGCGCTCGCGAAGTTCGGGGATGTGCAAGGGGATCGGCCTTTCTGCGGAAACGGCTCCGCGTAGGCGGATGGCGCGAAAACAGGCGCAGCATTAGCAGGCCAGCTTCACGGGTCAAGGCGTCTTCGGCCCGTGCGGGCGGGTGCGGGGTTTCTGCCGAGGGCCGGTGCCTGCGGGTATGGCGCCCGATGCGGCCTCAGCGGACGCGAGTGATTGCATTGTCCCGAGGCGCTGCCTAAAACGGGACGAGACCTTCGCGAAAGCACAGCCGATGACCCAGACCAGTGACCTCAACGCCCGTGCCGCAGCGGCACTTGCCCGCCTCAGGACGGCGGTGAGCGCGCGCGACGCGGCGGCCGTGCCGGATCCGGACACGGCCGACCTCAAGGCCAAGGTCGCGGCCCTGGAGGCGGAGAACGCGAGCCTTCTGGAGGACATGGCGCGGCTGCGCGCCAAGCGCGACAAGGACGTGGCGGCACTCGACGAGTTGATCGCCCAGCTCAAGCCGCTCATCGAGGAGGTCTGACCATGCCGGAACTGACGATCGAGATCGGCGGGCGGGCCTTCGAGGTCGCCTGCGAGCCCGGACAGGAGCCGAGCCTCGCGCGGGCCGCGCGCCTGCTGGACCTCGAGGCGAACCGGGTCAACGACGCCATCGGCCGGGCCACGGAGAAGCGGATGCTGCTGCTTGCGGCGCTGATGCTGGCCGACACGATGACGGGGCTCGAGGACCGGTACTCGGCGCTGGAGGACCGGCTGCGCGCCGCCGAGGAGCGCACGCGGATCGCGGAGGCGAAATCCGCGATGCTGGCGGCCAATGCGCTGAAGCTGGAGACGCAGGCGAGCCATCAGGTGAGCCCTGCGGAACTCAGCGCGCTGCGCGAGGAGAAGGAGGCTGCCCTGGCGCTGCTCGCCTCCGTGGTGGGCGACGTCGAGACCCTGGCCGCACGGGTGGAGGCGGGGACGGTCTCCGCCTAGGGTCGACTTGATCCGGCAAAGTGGCGTCACACGATGTGACGGTAATCAAGCTACTGAATTCGTGAGAGAATCAGAATTTCGATCAAGAATGAAGGTGCAGGGATGACGGACCCGGATGCAGATCTCGACGCGATGGACCTGACGGAGCTGGTCGCCGCCGGGCGAGCGATGAGATCGGCGATCCGGGCGCATCGCGACGCGACGGGGCACGAGCTGTGCTGGCGACACCCGGAGATGTGGGCGCTTTTGCCCGACCCTCCGCCGGGCGGTCAGGTGGTGCCGGACTGGCCGCAGTTCGTTCGCGGATGCGTAGCCTATCGGGCGTCGCTCGACCGGGATCTGCCGGAGGCACCGCGCGGCTATGCGGAATTCGGCACTTAGATCGGGCACGTCCCGCATCGGACCCCATCCGAGACGGATCCGATCCGGGCGCGGGAAGGAGGCTCGAATTTGGGCATGCCATTTGATGAAAGGGTATTGCTGGCCGAACCTCTGATGGCGAACCTCGCCACCCTCGGGCCGGAGGGACCGTGCAATGCACCCGTATGGTATTTGTGGGAGAACGACGCGCTGTGGATGCTCGGGTCGAAAAACGCGAGTTCGGTGCAGCGGATCGAGGCCGATCCGCGCTGCGCCGTCGAGATCGTGCGGTTCAGCGCGGAGGGCGGGGTGTTGCTGCATCTGGGCCTGCGCGGCACCGCGCGAGTGCGTCCCATGGCACCGGACCTGTTCAGGCGAATGCTGGCGAAGTACCTCGGACCTGACGAGGCGACATGGAACGCCTGGTTCATTGAGACCGTCGCACGGATCGACGACCCCGAGGGTAGGCTGATCGAACTCAAGCCCACCTCGGTGTTTACCAATAACGTGTCCTATTTCCGCACCGGACCAAAACTAGCTTGGCCGTGAGCGGGAAACCGCGCCGCCAGCGGCGCGGTCGAGGACATCGATCCGAGGCGGGGCGGTCAGGCGTTGGCGGCGCGGATCTTTTCGGCGGCGTCCTTGTCGAAGGTGACGCCCTTGTCGGTGAAGAGCGTGTCGAGTTCGCCCGAGAGCATCATCTCGGTGATGATGTCGCAACCGCCGACGAATTCGCCCTTGACGTAGAGCTGGGGGATGGTCGGCCAGTCCGAGAAGGTCTTGATGCCGTCGCGCACGCCTTCGTCGGCCAGCACGTTCACGTCCTTGTAGGCGACGCCCATGTAGTTGAGCACGCCGGCGACCCGGCTGGAGAAGCCGCATTGCGGCATCTGGGACGTGCCCTTCATGAAGAGCACGACGTCGTTGGCGTCGATGTCGGCCTGGATCGTGGCATGGGCTGGATTGGTCATGTGGTCTACTCCGGTGCTTTGGTCGTCAGGGCGAGGGCATGCAGTTCGCCGCGCGATCCGTCCATTCTTCCCTTCAGCGCGGCATAGACCAACTGGTGCTGGCGCACCCGGTTGAGGCCGCGGAACTCTTCGGCGACGACGGTGGCGGCATAGTGGTTGCCGTCGCCCGCGAGATCCGTGATCTCCACGGCGGCACCCGGGAAGGCCTCGCGGATCAGGCGCTCGATGTCGACAGCTTCCATGGCCATGTGGTCCGTCCCCCGGATCGTCGCATTGACCCTGAATTAGCCATCGCACGCAACTGCCGCAAGGGTCAGTCAAACAACTCCGGCAATGTCCGGTCCCGGGCTGACGCGAGATCGGCGAGTGCGAGGGTCGCGCGCCCCAGACGCAGCGCGTCGCCGTGCACCCGGCCAACGGGGCGCAGGGGGACCCCCGCCACGGCCGCCGCATCGATCAGCGCGGACTGCGCCTCGGGCGCGCAGGCGACGAGATAGCGCGCCTGGTCCTCGGCGAAGAACCAGGCGGCGGGATCCATCTCGGCCTCCGCCACGATCTCGAGGCCGAGGCCGGCCGCGAGGGCCATCTCGGCCGCGGCAAGCGCCAGCCCCCCGTCGGAGAGATCGTGGGCGGCTGCGATGAGGCCCACGGCGTTGGCGGCCAGGAGGAACGCGCCCGCGGCGCGTTCGGCGGCGAGATCGACCGGCGGGGCGTCGCCCGCCTCGATGCCGTGGACCTCCGCGAGGAGGGCCGACTGGCCGAGATGGCCGTAGGTCTCGCCCACGAGGAGGAGACGCGCGCCGGCGGGCGGGGCGATGCGGATCAGATCCGAGAGGGAGGCGAGCAGGCCTACACCACCGATGGTGGGGGTGGGCAGGATGGCCCGGCCGTCGGTCTCGTTGTAGAGGCTGACGTTGCCCGAGACGATGGGCATGTCGAGGGCCGTACAGGCCGCGGCGATGCCCCGGATGCAGCCGACAAGCTGGCCCATGATCTCGGGGCGTTCGGGATTGCCGAAATTGAGGTTGTCGGTGGCGGCGAGCGGCTTCGCACCACTCGCGCAGAGGTTGCGATAGGCCTCGGCCACCGCCTGCATTCCGCCGCGCTCGGGATTGGCACGGCAGTAGCGCGGGGTGACGTCCGAGGTGAAGGCCACGGCCTTGGTGGTGCCGTGAATGCGCACGACGCCCGCATCCGAGCCGGGAGTGACCACGGTGTCGGCCATCACCTGGCTGTCGTACTGGGACCAGACCCAGGCGCGGCTGGCGTGGTTGGGGGAGGCGAGCAGGGTGAGGAGGGCAGGGCCGATGTCGGTTTCGGGGATCGCGCCCAGGGGTGCCGGCGGCGGCGTCTCGACGAAGGGGCGGTCGTATTCCGGGGCGGAGCCCGACAGGGCCTTGAGCGGCAGGTCGGCCTTGGTCTCGCCGTGGAGCCGGATGAGGAAGCGGTCCTCCGGGACGGTCTCGCCGACGATGGCGAAATCGAGGTCCCACTTGTCGAAGATGGCGCGCGCCTCGGCCTCCTTTTCGGGGCGCAGGACCATGAGCATGCGTTCCTGGCTCTCGGAGAGCATCATCTCGTAGGCGGTCATGCCGGTCTCGCGGGTGGGCACCTTGTCGAGGTCGAGGCGGATCCCGAGCCCGCCCTTGTCGCCCATCTCGACGGCAGAGCAGGTGAGGCCGGCGGCTCCCATGTCCTGGATGGAGATTACGGCCCCGGTGGCCATCAATTCGAGGCAGGCCTCCATGAGGCGCTTTTCGGTGAAGGGATCGCCCACCTGGACGGTGGGGCGTTTCTCCTCGATGTCCGCGTCGAATTCGGCCGACGCCATGGTGGCGCCGCCGACGCCGTCGCGCCCGGTCTTGGCCCCGAGATAGACGACGGGCATGCCGACGCCCGAGGCCGCCGAGTAGAAGATGGCATCCGCGTCGGCGAGGCCGGCCGCGAAGGCGTTGACGAGGCAGTTGCCGTTGTAGGCCGCGTGAAAGCGCAGCTCGCCGCCGATGGTGGGCACGCCGAATGCGTTGGCGTAGCCGCCGATGCCGGCCACGACACCCTGCACGAGGCGGCGGGTCCGGGGATGCGCGACCTCGCCGAACGACAGCGCGTTCATTGCGGCGATGGGGCGGGCCCCCATGGTGAAGACGTCGCGCAGGATGCCGCCCACGCCGGTGGCGGCCCCCTGGTAGGGCTCGATGTAGGAGGGGTGGTTGTGGCTCTCCATCTTGAAGACCAGCGCCTGGCCGTCGCCGATGTCGATCACGCCCGCGTTCTCGCCGGGGCCGCAGATGACCTGCGGGCCGGTGGTGGGCAGGGTGCGCAGCCAGCGTTTCGAGGACTTGTAGGAGCAGTGCTCGTTCCACATGGCCGAGAAGATGCCGAGCTCGGTCAGCGTCGGCTCGCGGCCGATCAACGCGAGGATGCGGGCGTATTCGTCCGGCTTCAGCCCGTGGGCTGCGACGAGGGCCGGCGTGATCTCCGGCTCCGGGGTCTCGGCAGGGGCGGGCATCGGCGACCTCCGGGGCTCAGGGCACCGCGCGGTTCTAGGGCGAAGCGCGCGGGAGGGAAAGGGCCGGAGCGGGGGGCGGGCGGGGCAAAAAAAAGGCCGAGCAAGATGCTCGGCCCAAGTCCAACAGGGAGGTGAAGGGGAGCACGTCCGTGCCCCGCTTCGAGATTTGAGATAGGAGAGCCGCGTGCATCCGGCAAGGGCAGATGCTCGTATCCTGTGCATGACGGCCATAACCTGCGCGCAAGGCTCAGGCGGGCTCGTCCGAGAGGGCCATGCGGGTCTTTCGGTGGGCCGCGATCTCGCCAAGGACGAAGTCGCGGAATGCGGTGACGCGCTTGGACTGGCGCAGCTCCTGGACATAGGCGAGATAGACCGGGATGGCCTCGCTCTCGGCGGGGGCGAGCACCTGCACGAGGTCGGGGAAGTCGGCGGTGACGTAATCGGGAAGCGAGCCGATGCCGATGCCATGGATGACGCCCTGCAGGATGCCGAAGTAGTTGTTCACCGTCAGCGTCGCCCCCGCCTGGGCGAGGTAGGGGCCGACGAAATCGGCTCCGGCGCGGACCTGGGCCGACGTGGGGCTCTGGGTCACGAGGCGGTGGGCCGCGAGGTCCTCGGGGGTCTCTGGCGCGCCCATGCGCTCTATATAGGCGCGGCTCGCGTAGAAGCGGATGCGGACCTCCATGATGCGGCGGCGGATGAGATCGGCCTGGGAGGGTTCCTTCATGCGGATCGCGATGTCGGCCTCGCGCATGGGCAGATCGAGAATGCGTTCCTCGATCATCAGTTCCAGCTTGAGATTGGGATAGAGCGCGAAGAGCCGCGGCAGGCGCGGGGTGAGCCAGAGCGTGCCGAAGCCCATGGTGGTGGTGACGCGCAGGTCACCGAAGACCTCGTCCTCGCTGTCGCGGATGCGGGCTGCGGTGGTCTCGAGGCGGCGCGACATGGAGCGCGTGGCCTCCAGCAGCAACTCGCCCTGTTCGGTGAGGATGAGACCGCGGGCGTGGCGGCGGAAGAGGGTTGTGTCGAGGCTTTCCTCGAGGGCGCGGATCTGGCGGCTGACGGCCGATTGGCTGAGGTGCAGCGTGTCGCCGGCATGGGTGAGGCTGCCCGCTTCGGCGACCGCGTGAAAGATGCGCAGCTTGTCCCAATCCATCATCCGAGGTGCCTCCGGAGCCGCGGCGTCTGCGCGGCCAATACCACGAAATGTCCGCGGCTTGCGGTCTTATCGCAAGTTATGGGCGGTTGTGCACGGTCAAATGCCCGCAGGCGCGTGACGGGCGCGGGCGGGACAGTGGACACGGGCGTGTGGCTGGGGCAGAAGGTCGGGGTCGAGACGGCGGGAGGATGCGATGGAAATCACTGTGGCCGAGGCCTCGGAAGTGCTGCGCGAATCCGTCCGGGCGGGGATCCGCAAGCGCTCGCTCTTGTTCCTGATCCAGGGCGGGCTGCTGGCGCTGGCGGGGGTGCTGGCGGTGATCTTTCCGCTGATCTTCGGGATGGGCATCCTGGTGCTGATCGGCTGGCTGGTGGTGCTGAGCGGGCTCGCGCAGGGCATCGGGCTGATCGGGTCGCACCGAGCACCTTATTTCTGGTTGCAGCTCGTATCCGTCGTGCTGGGGATCGTGGTGGGCTTCCTGCTCATCTCGCGTCCGGAGGCGGGGCTGCTGGCCGTGGCGCTGCTGCTCGTGGTGTATTTCATGATCGAGGCCATGTCGCGCATCGTCTTCGCGCTGCTGATCCGGCCCATGGACGACTGGCTGTGGCTGCTGGCGAGCGGGATCGTCGGGATCGTCGTGGCGATGGTGCTGGGGGCGAACCTCGGGGCGGCGGCCGAGTGGCTGATCGGCACGCTGGTGGGGGTCTATCTGTTCTGCTCGGGGGCGGCGCTCGCCTATCTCGCCTGGCAGCTGCGGCGCGCAGGCTCGGCGCGGGGCATGTGACGGGGGCGGCCGGGTCCGGACGCGGGGCCCGGCGCCTTTTCTTTTCCGCGGCGTCGTGGAATAGCAGCGGCCTTCGTTCAGGCGCACGGAAGGCTGGCTGATGGAACTCCGCGAGGCACTCACCTTCGACGACGTCCTTCTGGTGCCGGGCCCGTCCGACGTCCTGCCGGCGACCGCGGATACGCGGACCCTGGTGACGCCGAAGATAGCCCTCAACATCCCGCTGATCTCCGCTGCGATGGATACTGTGACCGAGGCGCGCATGGCCATCGCCATGGCCCAGTCGGGCGGGCTCGGGGTGATCCACCGCAATCTCGACATCGCCGAACAGGCGGCCGAGGTGCGCCGGGTGAAGCGGTTCGTCTCCGGGGTGGTCTATGCGCCGGTGACGCTGCACCCCGACCAGACGCTGGCCGATGCCAAGGTGTTGCAGGAGCGGTTCCGGATCACCGGGTTTCCGGTGGTGGACGACGGGGGGGTCGTGCTCGGGATCGTCACCAACCGGGACATGCGGTTCGCGAGCGACGATGCGACGCCGGTCCGGACCATGATGACGGCCGAGAACCTCGCGATGCTGCGCGAGCCCGCGGATCTGTCGGAGGCAAAGCGCCTCATGGAGGCGAGGCGCATCGAGAAGCTGCTGGTGACGGATGCGGGCGGACGGCTGACCGGGCTTCTGACGATCAAGGACATCGAGCAGGCGGTGCTGAACCCTCTGGCCACCAAGGACGATTTCGGGCGCCTGAGGGTGGCTGGGGCCTCGACCGTGGGCGAGGCGGGGTTCGCGCGGGCGGTGGCCCTCTTGGAGGCGGGGGCCGATCTGATCGTGATCGACACGGCGCACGGGCATTCCGCGAGCGTGATCGACGCGGTCGCACGGCTCCGGGCCCATGCGCCGGAGGCGCAGATCCTCGCGGGCAACGTGGCGACGGCCGCCGCCACCCGCGCGCTGATCGACGCAGGGGCCGACGGCGTGAAGGTCGGGATCGGCCCGGGATCCATCTGCACGACCCGCATCGTGGCGGGGGTGGGCGTGCCGCAAATGACGGCGATCCGCGACTGCGCCGCGGAGGCGGACCGGACCGGGCATGTCATCATCGCCGACGGCGGCATCAAGTTCTCGGGCGATTTCGCGAAGGCGATCGGGGCGGGGGCGCATTGCGCGATGGTGGGCTCGATGCTCGCGGGCACCGACGAGGCGCCGGGCGAGATCTTTCTCTATCAGGGCCGCAGCTTCAAATCCTATCGCGGGATGGGCAGCCTCGGGGCGATGGCGCGCGGCTCGGCCGACCGGTATTTCCAGAAGGAAGCGTCGGCGGACAAGCTGGTGCCCGAGGGCATCGAGGGGCAGGTGCCCTACAAGGGCGCGGTGGCGGCGGTGCTCCACCAGCTCGTCGGCGGCCTGAGGGCGGCCATGGGCTATACCGGCATGGCGCGGATCCCCGACATGCGCACCGGATGCACCTTCGTGCGCATCACGGGCGCGGGCCTGCGCGAGAGCCACGTGCACGACGTGGCGATCACGCGGGAGAGCCCGAACTACCGCGTTGGGTAGATAGGGATTAATTCTTCGGCAGAAGCGGATACGGCGCGGAACGTATCCAGAACCTACCCGGACCCTTCCATGTTTGCAGAAGCATCTCAGAAGAAGAATTGTCGTAGCTTCTGTTCTTGACTGCATCTGTCGGGATTGCGTCGTCGAGAGATCCACACAAACAGAAGTGGCACTCGTTTTACAACATAAGCGCTTCGAGATCGCACTCGTCGCTGTCAGTCTCGAGCGAAGTCCACGGAACGCGCTCGGCATCTCGCAATCGACTTGGTACAACGCGGAATGCATGTGACGCCGGAGGCGGGTCGGACAGGTCTGGTCCCGCAACAGGCGGTCATTCGGGATAGCCGAAGGTAACCGCCCGGTTGCTACCGCGGCTCGTTTTTGTTGACGCATGCGATGATCTCCGGGCCTTCCACGAAGCCTTCGAGGAAGTTCCGCCAGTCGTGGGGGACCGCCTGGCGTCGCTAATGATGGTGCGCAGTTCGTCGATCCCGTCTCCGGTGAGGGCGGTGATTGGCTCGTCCGTGCCCGTGTGGACGCTGACAATTGCGCCATAGCTGAGATTGTCGTCGTTGCTGACGATGGCCTCCAGCATTTCCGGCTCTTCGTCCAGCAACTTCGCGACATTGTCGATGGTGTAGACCTGCTGGTCCCCGCGGCCCTGCGCCGGGCCCTGCCGCAGTACGGTAACGAGGTGGTGTTCATGCTGCACGGCTCGGCGGTCGCGAGCGTCATCACGCTCCAGGACATCCTCGGCGCGGGCCGCACGCTCAACGCCACGTTCCACCTCGCCTACGAGGGGTTGCTCACCGCTGCCGTGCTCTACATGGCCATCACTCTGGTGTTCGTGCTGGTCTTCCGCAGGCTCGAGACGCGGTTTCTCGCGCATCTGCGCCTGACCCGCTGAGGTCGGGGGTCTTTCCTTCGCTCCGGATGGCCGCTAGGCGAAGCGTATGACCCCCGATCGCCCCACCCTGCGCCTGCGCGCCAACGTCTCCGCCCAGCCCTACCGGTTCGGCGCGCCCTGGATCTATGCCGACCAGCTGGTGATGGACCGCCGCGCGCGCGCGATCCCGGCCGGCACCTTGGTCATGCTGGAGGACGCCGAGCGCCGCCCGCTCGGGACCGCGGCCTTCAACGCCGCCTCCAAGATCGCCGTGCGCGCCCTCGACCCCGACCCGTCCGCCCCCATCGACCGCACCTGGCTCGCGACCCGGATCGCGCGCGCGCTCGACCTGCGCGAGGCGCTTTTCGACACCCCTTGCTACCGGCTCGTCCATGCCGAGGCCGACGGCCTGCCCGGCGTCGTGATCGACCGCTACGGCGATGCCGCGGTGATCCAGCCCAACGCCGCCTGGGCCGAGACGCTGCTCATTGATCTTGCCGGGGCCCTCGCGGACGTCACCGGCGTCTCGGTGATCGTCAAGAACGGCTCCGGCCGGGCCCGTGTCCTCGAAGGCCTCCCCGAGGAGACCCGCCTCCTGACCGGCACGCTCGACGCACCGGTGAAGACGTCCATGAACGGAGCGGTCTATCTCGCGGATCTCCTAGGCGGCCAGAAGACCGGCCTCTTCTTCGACCAGCGTCTCAACCACGCCTTCGCCGCCCGCCTCGCCCGCGGCCGCAGCCTCCTCGACGTCTTCAGCCACGTGGGCGGCTTCGCCCTCGCGGCCCTCGCCGCCGGAGCCGTCCGCGCCCTCGCGGTCGACGGCTCCGCCCCGGCCCTCGACCTCGCCATTGGCGGCGCACGGGCCATGGGCGTCGAGGACCGCTTCGAGACGCGCCGGGGCGACGCCTTCGAGGTCATGACAGCCCTCGCCGAGACCGGCGCAAGGTTCGGGACGGTCGTCTGCGATCCGCCCGCCTTCGCTCCGAACAAGGCCTCCCTCGACAAGGGCCTGCGCGCCTACGAGCGGGTGGCCCGCCTCGGGGCCGCCCTGACCGAGCCCGGAGGCTTCCTCGTGCTCTGCTCGTGCAGCCACGCGGCCGATCTGACCAGGTTTCGCGAGGCCTCGCTGCGCGGCATCGGGCGCGCCGGCCGCGTGGCCCAGATCCTGCACACCGGGGGTGCCGGCCCAGACCATCCGACCCACCCCTATCTGGCGGAATCGGCCTATCTCAAGGCGCTGTTCCTGCGCCTCGCGTGAGGGTCCTGCTCGACGCCTGCGTACTGATGCCGGCCCGCCTGCGCGAGATGCTGCTCGGGGCAGCCGCCGCGGGCGGATACGCGCCGCTCTGGTCCGCCCGGATCCTCGAGGAATGGGCTCGCGCCGCCCGCCGCCTGCCGGACGGCTCCGAGGCCCTCGCCCGCGCCGAGATCGCCCACCTCTCCGCCGCCTGGCCCGAAGCCCAGGTTGCAGCCACCCCCGACCTTGAGGCCCGGCTGTCGCTCCCGGACCCGGACGACGTCCATGTCCTCGCCGCCGCCCTGACCGGAGGGGCCGATATCCTCGTCACCCGCAACCTGCGGGATTTCCCCGCCCGCACGCTCGCCCGGCACGGCCTGCGCGCGCAGGGTCCCGACGGCTTTCTCTGCGACCTCGCGGCAGGCGGCCTCGCTCTCGCCCCCGTGGCCGAGGCGGTGCGCGCCCGGGCCGGGGCGGTGTCGGGCGAACCCCCTCGCCTGCGCGCCATGCTCAAACGCTGCGGCCTGCCGCGGCTCGGCAAGCTCCTCGACCCCTGAGGGCCGCGTCAGAGCGCCGTCCAGCCCCCGTCCACCGAGATCGTGGTCCCGGTGATCTGCTCGGCCGCGGGCGAGCACAAAAATGCCACGATGCCGCCGATCTGCTCCACCGTCGCGAAGGTCTTGGAGGGCTGGCGCTCCAGGAGCACGTCGCGGATCACCGTCTCGCGGTCCAGCCCGTATTTCTCCATCGTGGCGGGGATCTGCGATTCGACCAGCGGCGTCAGCACATATCCCGGACAGACCGTGTTGCAGGTGATGTCCTCGCGGGCCGTCTCCAGCGCGCAGACCTTCGCGAACCCGACCTGCCCGTGCTTGGCCGCCACATAGGCCGACTTGAACGGCGAGGCCGTCAGCCCGTGGGCCGAGGCGATGATCACGATCCGCCCCCAGCCCCTCGCCCGCATCAGCGGCAGGGCCGCGGCGGTGGTGTGGAACGTGGAGCCGAGGACGATGCTCTGGATCTGGTCCCACTTCTCGGGCGCGAAATCCGGAATGGCCGCGACATGCTGGATCCCGGCATTCGGCACCAGGATGTCGACCGACCCCAGCGCCGCATGGGCCTGCTCGATCAGGGCGCGGCAGTCGAGGCCCTTCGACATGTCGGCCGCAACATAGACCGCCCGCACGCCGTGCGCCTCGGCGATGGAGGCCGCGAGCGCGTGATCCTCCGGCCGGTCCGTGAACGAATTGAGAACGACATCCGCCCCGCCCCGGGCGAGTTCCTGCGCGATCCCGAGGCCGATGCCCGAATTCGAGCCGGTGATGACCGCGACCTTCCCCTTGACCGACATATCCGTCCTCCCCTGGTCATACCTGCCCCGGCGCACTCGGACAGTCTTTAGGGACCGCGTGCGGGCCCGAGGCTGGGCGTTTGAAAAACAAGCCAAAAAAAACGCCCTCCGAAGAGGGCGTCAAGTCGTTGAGGCAGGTTTCATACAGGCAAGAAACCTATCGAGCAGTGGGCCTGTTATACGAAACCAAAGGTCTGACGCCAAGCCAAAAATCTTGCTGCAGGCGGGGAGCGGGGCGGTTTAAGCTGCGACAGTTAATCGAAATTCGGGATGTGACCCTAATGACACGCATGATCCGCCTGGCGCGA
Source organism: Rhodobacterales bacterium (assembly GCA_038209095.1). Lineage (GTDB taxonomy): Bacteria > Pseudomonadota > Alphaproteobacteria > Rhodobacterales > Rhodobacteraceae > Amaricoccus. Next base: position 15,412 of record JBBQYB010000021.1, on the reverse strand, counting down.
GGGCTTGCCGTAGCACTGTGCCTCGCCCCCGCCGTCGCCGCGTCCGAGCCCCGGCACGCGATAGCTATGTATGGCGAGCCTGCCCTTCCACCCGATTTTGTGTCGTTGCCCTATGCCAACCCCGAGGCCCCCACCGGGGGTCGGATCGTCTTCGGCGAGACCGGCGGGTTCGACAGTCTAAATCCGTACATTTTGAGGGGTCGGGCGCCCTCGGGCCTCCAACTCCATGTTTTCGAGACGCTGATGGGGCGAAACTGGGATGAGCCCTTCACGCTCTACGGTCTGCTGGCCGAATCGATCTCCACCGGACCGGAGCGGACTTGGGTCGAGTTCACGCTGCGCCCGGAGGCGCGGTTCTCGAACGGCGATCCCGTGACGGTCGCGGACGTGATCTGGTCGATGGAGACGCTCGCCGGGGAGGGGCTGCCCCGCTATGCCAACGCCTGGTCCAAGGTGGCGGATGTGTCGCAGACGGGTCCGCGCTCGCTGCGGGTGTCGTTCAACGCGCCGGATGCGGAATTGCCGCTCATCATCGGTCTGCGCCCCATCCTGCGCAAGGCGGACTGGGAGGGCATCCCGTTCGGCGAATCGGGCCTGCGGGTTCCAGTGGGGTCGGGGCCCTACCGCGTCGGGGCCTTCGAGCCGGGCCGCTTCATCGAGTTCGAGCGCAATCCCGGCTACTGGGGGCGCGACCTCGCGTTCAACCGCGGCCAGCACAACCTCGACGTGATCCGCTACGAGTATTTCACCGATGCGGGCGTGATGTTCCAGGCCTTCACCGCCGGCGAGTTGTCGGTCTTCCGCGAGACCGACCCCAAACGCTGGGCGGAGGCCTACGGGTTCGGGGCCGTGGCCTCGGGCGAGGTGGTCCTCGCGGAGATCCCCCACGGCCGGCCCTCGGGGATGGAGGGTTTCGTCTTCAACACGCGGCGCCCGCTCTTTCGGGACTGGCGCGTGCGCGAGGCCCTGATCCACGCCTTCAACTTCGAATTCGTCAACACGGCGCTGAACGGCGGGGCGTTTCCGCGCCGGGCGAGTTATTTCGCGAACTCTCCCCTCGCCATGGGGCCGGATGCGGCGGACGCCCCCGTGCGGGCCCTGCTGGAGCCCTTCGCCGCGGATCTGACCCCCGATGCCCTCGGGGCCTATGCCCTGCCGGTCTCGGACGGATCGCCCCGCAACCGCGCCAACATGCGCAGCGCCACCGCGCTTCTGGAGGAGGCGGGCTGGCGGAACGTCGACGGCACCTTGCAAGCGGCCGACGGGTCGCCCTTCGCCTTCACGATCCTCCTGTCGGGCGGGCAGGGCGAGGCTGCGGCGAACATCTTCGTCGACGCGCTGCGCCAGCTCGGGATCACCGCCTCGGTCCAGTCGGTGGACACCGTCCAGTTCAACGAACGGCGCAACGTCTACGACTATGACATGATCATCGCCGGCTGGGCCATGAGCCTGTCGCCGGGGAACGAGCAGACGCTCTATTGGGGATCGGAGGGTGTGTCGCGGCCCGGCACGCGCAATTATCCGGGCGTGGACAGCCCCGCCGCCGAGGCGATGATCGCCGCCATGCTCTCGACGCGCGACGAGGGCGAGTTCACGGCCGCCGTCCAGGCGCTCGACCGGGTCCTGACCACCGGGCGCTACGTGATCCCGTTCTGGTATCCCGACGTCAGCCGCATCGCTCACAAGGTGGACCTGCGCTACCCGGACAGGCTTCCGGTCTATGGCGACTGGACCGGCTGGCTGCCGGAGGTCTGGTGGTCCGGGTCCGCGGAGGCAGATTGAGATTATTGTTTTATTACAACAACTTGGTATGCGTCACATCGTGTGACGCTCCGCGCGCGGCCCAAGCAGCGTATCGAGCAGCGCCTCGATCCGCTCCCGGCCGCCCGGCCGCCAGCCGAGGGCCGCGAGCCGGTCGCAGGCCATGATCCCGGGCGTCGGCCCCTCCGCGCGCCGGGGCAGCGGATGCGGACACCCGGTCCGTCGCCGAACCTCGCCGAGCAAATCGTGCCGGTCCACCAGCAGATCGGAGGCGTTGTAGGCCCCCTGCGCCGTCGCGGCCCCGATCAAAAGACTTACCGCCGCGGCGAGGTCCGCCCCGTGCAGTTCCGTCGCCGCACGCGGTGCCACCGTGCGCCCCCCGAGGTAGTCCGCGAATAGCCCGCTCCATTTGTGCGAGGGGGCCCCGGGTGCCAGACCGTAGACGCCCGTCGCCCGCACCGACACGTCGGCTGCGCCCTCGAGGTCGAGCTTCATGCGTCCGTAGAGGCTGTCGGGTGCCGGCGGATCGGTCTCGCGCAGGGTCTCCCCCCGGCGGCCGTCGCCATAGACCGCCCGGCTCGACAAGAGGACGATCCGCCCCACCCCCGCGGCACGCGCGGCCTCGAAGAGACGCCGTGACCCGTCGCGGTTCAGCCGCCAGAACCCGTCCGGATCGTCCCCCTCGCCGCCGCGGTACCGCCCCGGAACATGCTGGAACGCGAGATGGACCAGAGCCTCCGCCCGGGGCAGGGGCGGCGGCCGCTCCGCCAGATCCCACCGGATGCGCCCCGGCTCCGCGCCGCGCCCGAGCGGCGTCACCTCGTGCCCCGCGGCCAGGAGGGCCGGCCCGACGAAGGCCCCCACCGCCCCCGAGCCGCCCGTCAGGAGGACGTGCATGGCGCGGGCAGGTCGGGCAGGGCGGTGTCGTCGTGGAAGGCGCTCCACAGCGCGATCAGGGGCGCCAGCCGGTCCGTCTTGGCGTGGCCTTCGTCCCAGGGCTTCTCGTATTGATAGTGGATGACATTGGCGAGGTCCCAGTCCCAGAGTTCGGGCAGGTTCAGCCAGACGTATTGCAGCAGGTTGTCGTAGATCGGCAGCCCCTGCCAGGCCGGAAAGAACGTCTCGAGAAACGTCTGGTCGGTCCGCCTCCAGACGGCCCCGGGCGCATCGAGCCGGGCGAGCATTGCCCCAAAGGTCGCCTGCGACGGGCGGGCGGTGAAGACCCCTGAATTCAGCCGGCGAAAATCCCGCAGGCTCTCGTAGACATTGGGGGCCGCCGAGAATTCGGGGTAGTGGAACAGCCTGTCGATGTTGCGCAGGACGACCGTGTCCGCGTCGAGAAACACCGCGCGCGCATAGGGTAGCTGCCACAACCGCAGCTTGCCGAAGTTGTCGAGCGGGTCATGGAAGGCGGGCTTCGCCCCCTTGGTGAACGGCGCACGGTCGTGCACCGCCTGCCGCGAATGGGCAACCTGGAAAGCCTCCGAGACCGGCAGCGGATCGGCCCGCACGAGCCGCGCCCCGAGGGAGGCCAAATCCGCGACAGGCACCGACGGCGGATGCAGGATGACGATGTCCGCCGAGGTCCCGGTCCGGCGCAGCGAGGTCACGAGCGCCCTCGCCCCCGGCACGTAGTCCGGATTGGTGACCAGCGTGACGTAGGCGTCGGGACCGCCCGGGATCATGAGACGGATTTCAGCGCCCGCCGTTCGGGGTCATGCTCCACGCGGGCGGCGATCTCGCGGGTCCAGGCGGAGACGGCCGGGACCCGCGTGCGGTCGACGCGGTAGGCGTATTTGCGCGCCACCTCGACCACCTCCTCCAGCAGGCCCTCGGCAAGGGTGGTGGGGCGCAGGCCCAGCGCGAGGAACTGGTCGTTCCTGACCACCAGATCGTTCTCCGGCGCCTCCTTGCGCGGATTGGGCAGCCAGGCGATGCGCGCTCCCGTCATTTTCGCGACGCTCTCCGCCAGATCGCGCACGCGGTGCGTCTCGGTCATCTGGTTGAAGATCTTGACCCGTTCGCCGCGCTTGGGCGCATCCAGAAGCGCCAGTTCGACACAGCGCACGCTGTCCTGGATGTGGATGAACGCACGCGTCTGTCCGCCCGTGCCGTGCACGGTCAGGGGATAGCCGATGGCGGCCTGGATGAGGAACCGGTTCAGCACGGTCCCGTAGTCCCCGTCATAGTCGAAGCGGTTGATCAGCTGCACGTGCCGGCGCGTCTGGGCGGTGTGGGTGCCCCAGACGATGCCCTGATGAAGGTCGGTGATCCGCAGGCCGTCGTTCTTGGCGTAAAACGCAAAAAGCTGCTGATCGAGGCATTTCGTGAGGTGATAGATCGAGCCCGGGTTCGCGGGATAAAGGATCTCCTGGGAGACCGTGCGCCCGTCCATGGTCTCGATGCCCACGGGCAGATAGCCCTCCGGGATGGCCGCGCCGATGGTCGAGTAGCCGTAGACGCCCATGGTCCCCAGATGCACCAGATGCGCATCGACGTCGGTCTCGACCAGCGCGTTCAGCAGGTTGTGGGTCGCGTTGACGTTGTTGTTGACGGTGTAGTTCTTGTGGCGGTCGGATTTCATCGAATAGGGAGCCGCGCGCTGTTCGGCGAAATGCACGATGGCATTCGGCCTGTGCTCGGCGAGCCAGCCCTTCAGGATCTCGTAGTCCCGGGCGAGGTCGATCAGATGGAACCGGATGGTCCGCCCCGTCTCCTGGCGCCAGATCCGGGTGCGTTCCTGGATGCTGTCCATGGGCGTCAGCGACTGGACGCCGAGCTCGGTGTCGATCCAGCGCCGGCTCAGGTTGTCGAGGATATGGACCTCGTGGCCGAGGTCCGAGAGATGGAGTGCCGTGGGCCAGCCCACGAAGCCATCCCCGCCGAGAACCGCAATCTTCATGGCCGTACCCCCCGATGCCCTATGCGCTCGCCTCCCCCTAACGCCCTTGTGTGACAAGACGCGGACGGCGCAGGTTTATTTTGCGCAAGAGGCCGGATTTGTCCAGACGGGCGGGGCGCGCATCCGGAGTGGGCCGCAACGGCGGTCCGCGGCGGGTCAGGCGTCCTGCAAGTCCCTCAGGGCCTTCGCGACCGCAGCCCCGAGACGCGCGTTGTTCAAAACGAGCGCGATGTTGGCTTCGAGAGCAGCGCCTTCGGTGGCGGCTCCGATCCGGGACAGCAGGAACGGCGTCACGGCCTTGGCACTCACGCCCTGGTCCCGTGCCGCCGCCAGCGCCGCCTCGATGTGGGGTGTCATGTGTGTCGCGGGGATCTCGGCCTCGACAGGTATCGGGTTGGCCACGAGCTGGCCGCCGGGCAGGCCGAGCCGCCTGCGCATCAGATGGGCGGCGGCGATATCCTCGGGCGTGTCGAGGCGCAGGGGTGCGGCAAGCCCGCCGTCGCGCGACCAGAACGCCGGCAGCGCGTCCTGGCGATAGGCGATCACCGGCACGCCGCGCGTCTCCAGCACCTCCAGCGTCTTCGGCAGGTCGAGGATCGCCTTGGGGCCGGCCGCGATGACCGTGACCGGCGTCTGGGCCAGTTCCTCGAGATCCGCCGAGATGTCGAACGTCGTCTCGGCCCCGCGGTGCACGCCGCCGATGCCGCCGGTCGCAAAGACCTCGATCCCGGCGAGACGCGCGCAGATCATGGTGGCGGCGACGGTCGTAGCCCCCGTCCAGCCCATGGCGAGGGCCACGGCGAGATCCGCGCGGCTGAGCTTGCGCACGCCCTTCGCCCGCGCGAGCGCTTCGAGGGCCGCGGCGTCGAGGCCGATCCGGATCGTCCCGTCGCGCACGGCGATGGTCGCGGGAACGGCCCCGGCACCGCGGATCTCGGCCTCGACGGCCCGCGCGGTCTCGAGGTTCTGCGGCCAGGGCATGCCGTGGGTGATGATCGTGGATTCGAGGGCCACGAGCGGTCGGCCCGCGGCACGGGCGTCCGCGACTTCGGCGGAGAAGATCAGAGGGGCAGTCATGGGACCTCGCGGAGGATGTGGCGGGCGGAGGCTTCGAGCGCCGCGTCGAGGGCATCGGGCGGAGCAAGCCCGTCCAGACGTGCGGCAAGATGGGTTGCCACGAACGCATCGCCAGCACCCGTCAGGCTTCTAGCACGGACCACTGGCGGGTTGCGGGTAAAGACGCCCGAAGCACAGGCGTGGGACGCGGGCGCTGCCCCGTCCGTCACGATTGCTTCAGTGGCACCGCGGGCGCGCAGGGCGAGGGCCGCCGTGGCACTGTCCCGGAAGACTGAGCCGCACAGCGCCTCGGCCTCGAGGCGATTGAAATAGAGGGCTCCGCGCCCAGCTTCGAGAAACGGTCCGAGGCGGCCGGCCTTGGCAGGGCTTGCGGGGACGACGGCGAGGTGTGCTCGCGAGAATCCGGGCGACTGCGCCAGATCCCGGAGCGTTTCGTCGGGCAGATTGCCGTCCACGACCAGCACGCCTGTCCAGGGCCGGGCGAGCGCGCCGTTTCGCAGTGGATCGAGCAGCCGGGCACCTGCACGCTCCAACCCGGTGCAGTCGGCGACGGCCGCGAACAGCGCGCCCTCGGCCCCCTCGATCGCGACATAGCTGTCGGTCGGCCCGTCCTGGCGCGTGACGTGGGTGCAGTCCACGCCCCGCCCCGCGATCGCGGCGATGAGGGCGTCCGCCGCATCGTCCCGACCCATGGCCGCGAGAAGGCCCACCGGGCGCCCCGCATCCGCGAACGCGCAAGCGATGTTGAGTGCCACGCCGCCCGGGCGGCGCTGGACGCGGCCGGGCACGTCCGCGCCGGGAGGGAGCGGGGACCGGGTGCGCGCGATCAGATCCCAATGGGCCGCACCGATACACAGAATGGGCATGCTCATGGGGCGGGTGGGGTGTCCGGAACAGGCACGGGCTGCGCGATGCCGCCTAGCATCGCAGTACGGGCCCGGTCAATCGCGGCGGCAGCAAACCTCCCGTATGTAGGCCCTTGCGTGCCCGCGGAAAACGGCGTAAGCGCTCCGCACTCAATCCACAGGCGGGGTCGCGGCGGCCGGCGGGAGACATCCCCGGGCGTCCACCGGTTGGGCCGAAAGGCTCTTCTCCCCGCCGAGGCAAAACCGGAAAGGATACGACCCTTGGCTCTTCCCGAGTTCACTTTGCGCCAGCTTCTCGAAGCGGGCGTCCACTTCGGTCACCAGACCCACCGCTGGAACCCCCGCATGGAGCCGTATATCTACGGCGACCGCAACGGCATCCACATCCTCGACCTAACCCAGACCGTCCCGCTGCTCGACGCGGCCCTCCAAGCCGTGCGCGCGACCGTGGCGAAGGGCGGGCGCATCCTGTTCGTCGGCACCAAGCGCCAAGCGCAGAAGGCCGTGGCGGACGCGGCCGAACGCTCGGCGCAGTATTACATGAACCACCGCTGGCTCGGCGGCACGCTGACCAACTGGAAGACGGTGTCGAATTCCATCGCCCGGCTGAAGTCCATCGACGAGAAGCTTGCGAGCGGGGCAGAGGGCTTGACCAAGAAGGAGCGTCTCGGCATCGAGCGCGAACAGAATAAGCTCCAGCAATCGCTCGGCGGCATCCGCGACATGGGCGGCGTGCCCGACATCCTGTTCGTGGTGGACACGAACAAGGAGGATCTGGCGATCCTCGAGGCGCGCAAGCTGGGCATTCCGGTGATCGCGGTCCTCGACAGCAACTCCTCGCCCGACGGCATCGACTATCCGATCCCCGGCAACGACGACGCGGCGCGCGCCATCGCCCTCTATTGCGACCTCGTGGCGCGCGCGGCCCTCGACGGCATGACCGCCCAGATGGGGGCTGCCGGCGTCGACATCGGGGAACTGGCGGAGGCCCCGGTCGAGGAAACCCTCGACGAGGCCGCACCGCAGGGCTGAGAGCCGCGTCACGAGAAGGTCGCGCGCCCGTGACAGGATCGCGACCGGACCCGCCAACCGAGACATTTTTGGACGAAGGAGAGCGATGATGTCGATCACCGCCGCTATGGTTAAGGAACTGCGCGACGCCTCCGGCGCCGGCATGATGGATGCAAAGAAGGCGCTGACGGAAACCGGCGGCGACATGGAGGCGGCAATCGACTGGCTCCGCACCAAGGGCCTCGCGAAGGCGGCCAAGAAATCCGGTCGGACCGCGGCGGAAGGCCTCGTGGGCGTGGCCGTGAAGGGCGGGGTCGGCGTGGCCGTTGAGGTGAATTCCGAGACGGATTTCGTTGCCCGCAATTCGGACTTCCAGACGATCGTGCGTGCGATCGCAGAGGTCGCCACCGGGTGTGCCGATATCGAGGCCCTGCGCGGCGCACCCTTGGAGGGCAAGTCCGTCGAGGAAGCCGTGACGGCGAAGATCGTCACCATCGGCGAGAACCTGCACCTGCGGCGCATGGTCAACGTCGAGAGCGAAAGTGTCGCTGCCTATGTCCACAACGCGGTCGCGGAGGGCTTGGGCAAGATCGGCGTGCTTGTTGGGATCAAGGGCACCGACACCGGCATCGGCAAGCAGATCGCCATGCACGTGGCGGCGACGAACCCCGCATCGCTCAGCGAGACGGATCTTGATCCGCAGGTCATCGAGCGCGAGAAGAACGTGCTCACCGAGCAGGCCCGCGAGAGCGGCAAGCCCGAGGCCGTGATCGAGAAGATGATCGTGGGACGCATGGCGAAGTTCTTCGAGGAGGTGACCCTGCTCAACCAGAAGTTCGTCATCAACCCCGACATCACCGTGGGCCAGGCCGCACGCGACGCAGGCGTCGAGGTGACGGGCTTCGCGCGCCTCGCCGTCGGCGAGGGCGTTGAGAAGGAGGTCGAGGACTTTGCCGCCGAAGTGGCGAAGACCGCCGGCCGCTAGGGCACGGGCGGGATTGCGGCACGGCCGGCCTTTGGGACACATCTCCGGACGGCTTTCGAACACACGCCTTTAGACATTGAACGGCCGTGGGAATTCGGCCACTTTGCCGACGACCAGAAAGAAAAGGGGCAGGCGATGACGGACGGCGCGGGTGACAACGCTCTGCCTGTCGACCGTCCGGCCTACAAGCGCATCCTGCTCAAGATCTCCGGCGAGGCCCTCATGGGGCCGCAGCAGTTCGGGCTGCATCCGCCCACGGTGGAGCGGATCGCCGAGGAGGTGCAGGCGCTGCACCGGCTCGGCGTCGAGATCTGCATGGTCATCGGCGGCGGAAACATCTTTCGCGGGCTCCAGGGCAGCGCGCAGGGCATGGAGCGCACAACCGCCGATTACATGGGCATGTTGGCAACCGTGATGAACGCGCTCGCCATGCAATCGGCGCTCGAGACCCGCGGTGTCTATACCCGCGTGATCTCGGCCATCCCGATGGACGAGGTCTGCGAGCCCTACATCCGCAGGCGCGCGGTCCGCCACCTCGAGAAAAAACGCGTCGTGATCTTCGCGGCCGGCACGGGCAATCCGTATTTCACTACGGACACCGCCGCGACCCTGCGCGCCTCCGAGATGACCTGCGAGGCGATCTTCAAGGGCACCCAGGTCGACGGCGTCTACGACAGCGACCCAAAGACGAACCCGGATGCGAAGCGCTACGAGCGCATCACCTACGACACCGTGCTCCAGAAGCACCTCAAGGTGATGGATGCGGCGGCCATCGCGCTCGCGCGCGACAACGGCCTGCCGATCATCGTCTTTTCGCTCGACGAGCCCAACGGGCTCGCGGGTGTCGTGCGAGGTCACGGACGGTTTACCATTGTGGAACCCGGCTGAGGTAAGGACCGGGAAGGAGGCAGCATGTCTGACACGGAGATCGACGTCGCGGCGATCGAGAAGCGCATGGACGGCGCGCTCGCCGCCCTCAGGACGGAATTTGCCTCGCTGCGCACGGGGCGGGCGGCGGCATCCATGCTCGATCCGGTCGTCGTCGAAGCCTACGGCTCGCCCACGCCGGTCAACCAGCTTGGCACGGTCACCGTGCCCGAGCCGCGCATGGTTCTCATCAACGTCTGGGACAAGAGCCTCGTCAATGCGGTGGACAAGGCGATCCGCAATTCCGGCCTCGGCATAAACCCGCAGATGGACGGCACGATCCTGCGCCTGCCGATACCCGAGCTCAACGAGGAGCGCAGGCGGGACCTGACCAAGGTTGCGGGCCATTACGCCGAAAACGCGCGGATCGCCGTGCGAAACGTGCGCCGCGACGGGATGGACCAGCTCAAGAAGGCCAAGGCCTCGGGCATGTCCGAGGACGACCAGAAGATGTGGCAGGACGAGATACAGTCCATCACCGACGCCGCAATAAAGAAGATCGACGCGGCGCTGGACACGAAGCAAGACGAGATCATGCAGATTTGACGCGCCTTCTGGGCACATTGACGGCTGTGGAGTTTGGGATGTACGAGTTCAAGTCCGACAAGGTGTTTTCGCCCCCGGCGCATGTTGCGATCATCATGGACGGAAACGGCCGCTGGGCCGAGAGCCGCGGCCTGCCGCGGCTGGCGGGGCACAAGCGCGGGGCTGACCGGGTGCGCGAGATCGTCGAGGCTTGCCCCGATCTCGGCATCAGCCATCTCACGCTCTACGCCTTTTCCACCGAGAACTGGAAGCGTCCGGCCGCCGAGGTGATCGGGCTGATGCGGCTCTTCCGGCGCTACATCAAGAAGGAGGGTGCCCGGCTGGTGGCCGAGGGCGTGCGTGTGCGCTTCATTGGCGGGCGCGAGCGGCTGGAGGCGGACCTGCGGGCGCTGATGGGCGGGCTCGAGGCGCAGACGGTCTCGAACGACAAGCTGCACCTGACGGTCGCCATCAACTACGGCGGGCGGGACGAGCTGGTGCGCGCAACGCGCCGGATGGCGGAGGAGATCCGAGCGGGATTGCTGTCCGCGGAGGACATCACTTCGGAGACGGTCGAGGCTCATCTCGACACCGCGGGGCTTCCGGATCCGGACCTGATCCTGCGGACCTCGGGGGAGTTCCGGGTTTCGGGGTTCCTGCCGTGGCAGTCGGCATATTCGGAATTCTCGTTCGTCGATGCCCGCTGGCCGGATTTCACCGCCGAGATGTTCGCGGCCCAGATCCAGGGCTTCGGACGGCGCGAACGCAGGTTCGGTGCCGTGGCCCGATGACGGGCCAGCCGGCAAAACCGGTCCGGTTCGGCGATCTCGGCCTGCGGCTGTTGTCCGGCGTGATCATGGCGGGTCTCGCCATGCTCGACATCTGGCTCGGCGGGTACTGGCTCGGCATCGTCGCGGCCATCGCCGCGGCCCTGATGCTGTGGGAACTGCACGCCATGGCGACGGGGGACCGTGGGTATCTTGCGCCCGCTCTGATCGTGCTCGCGGCGGCGGCGGCGGGCTCGGTGCTGGCGACGATGGCCTACGGGCTGAACGCGGGCTGTCTGGTCATAGGCGCGGGCGTCGTGGCGACCATGGGGCTTGCCCCGCGGGACCTGCGCCTCTGGCTGGTCTCGGGGCTGGTCTACATGGCGCTCGCGATGTGTTTTCTGAGCATGCTGCGCGACAGCGAGGTGCGGGGCCTGCCGGTGGTGGCCTGGCTGGTGCTCGTGGTGGTTGCGGCGGATGTCGGGGCGTATTTCGTCGGCCGCACGGTTGGCGGGCCTCGGTTGTGGCCGGCGGTCAGCCCCGGCAAGACCTGGTCGGGGGCCTTGGGCGGGCTTGCCGCCGCCGTCGCGGTGGGGGTGGGCTTCGGGTCGATGAGCGGATGGGGCTTGCCACGCATCGCCTTCCTCAGCGCGCTGGTGGCGGTCGCGTCGCAGCTGGGCGATCTCCTGGAATCCGCGGTCAAGCGGCGGTTCGCGGTCAAGGATGCCAGCCGGATCATCCCGGGACACGGCGGGGTGATGGACCGTCTCGACGGGGTGATGGGTGCAATCTGGTTCTTCGCGGTCTACGACCTGATGGGCGGGGCGTTCGGAGCGTGAGCGGGATGCGGCGGATCAGCATATTCGGGGCGACGGGCTCGGTGGGTTGCAACACGGTCTCGCTTCTGGACGATGCCGGCGGGGCGGAGGCGTTCGACGTCGTGGCGCTGAGTGGGGCGGGCAACGTGGCGCTGCTGGCCGAACAGGCCCGCCGCCTGCGCGCGCGCATCGCCGTGACCGCCGATCCTGCCCGGTACGCCGCGTTGCGCGATGCGCTGGCGGGTTCGGGCACGGAGGCTGCGGCCGGTCCCGAGGCGCTGACCGCTGCCGCTGCGGAGCCCGCCGACTGGACAATGTCGGCCATCGTCGGGGCGGCCGGTCTCGCCCCCGGCCTCGCCGCGCTGCGCCATGGAGGGGTTCTCGCACTCGCCAACAAGGAGAGCCTCGTCTGCGCGGGCGATCTGGTGCGGCGCGCCTGCGCTGCCTACGGGGCGACCCTCATCCCCGTTGACAGCGAGCACAGCGCGATTTTCCAATGCCTCCGGGGGGAGCGCACGTCGGAGGTCGAGCGCATCGTCTTGACCGCATCGGGCGGGCCGTTCCGGGACCGGACGCGCGCCGAGATGGCCGGCGTCACCGTCGCCGAGGCGCAGGCGCATCCCAACTGGTCCATGGGCCAGCGCATCTCCATCGACAGTGCCAGCATGTTCAACAAGGCGCTCGAGGTGATCGAGGCGCAGCAGATCTTTGGCGTGGCCCCCGACCAGGTGGAGGTCGTGGTCCATCCGCAGTCCATCGTGCATTCCATGGTCGGGTTCCGGGACGGCTCGATCCTCGCCCAGCTCGGTCCTTCGGACATGCGCGGGGCCATCGGGTTCGCGCTCAACTGGCCCGATCGTGCGCCGCTGCCGGTGGAGCGGCTCGACTTTGCGGCGATCGCGCGGCTCGATTTCGCGGCTCCCGATCCCGAGCGGTTTCCGGCGCTGCGCCTCGCGCGCGAGGTGATGGAGCTCGGCGGTCTGGCGGGGGCGGTCTTCAATGCGGCCAAGGAAGCGGCGCTCGATGCGTTCCTCGCGGGACAGTGCGGGTTCCTTGACATGGCGGGTGTCGTGGAACATGTGCTGACCGAGATCGGCCCGCAGGCCGGTGCCACCCGTGACGGCTACGGTCTGGAGGCGGTGATGGCGTTCGACGCGGCGGCCCGCGCGGCCGCCTTGGCCAGGGTCCGCGCGATCTGAGGATGAATAGATGGAACTGATCGCCGGCATTCCCCTGATCGGGGGCTTTCTCGCCACCGTCCTGCCCTTCGTCGTGGTGCTCGGGATCGTGGTCTTCGTCCATGAATATGGCCACTACATCGTCGCCCGCTGGTGCGGCATCCGCTCGGACGTGTTCTCGGTGGGCTTCGGTCCTGTGATCTGGTCGCGTCGCGACAAGCGTGGCACGCTGTGGCAGATCGCGGCCCTGCCGCTCGGGGGATACGTCAAGTTTCACGGCGACGCAGACGGCTCCAGCGGTCGCGCCGATGCGGCGAGCCTGAAGCGCATGAGCGCCGACGAACGTGCGGCGACCTTCCAGGGGGCGAGCGTCGGCCGGCGCATGCTGACGGTCCTGGCCGGGCCGGTCTTCAATTTCCTCCTGTCGATCGCGGTCTTCGCCGGTCTGGTGATGTGGCAGGGCGTGCCCACCGAGCGTCCGACCATCGGCGAGATCCAGGCGATGCCCGGGCTCGACACGACGCTGCGTCCCGGCGACGTGGTGGTCGAGGTGAACGGCCTGTCCGTCACGGAATTCCGAACGATCTACGAGGCGGCCCAGGCGATGGACGCCCCGGGTCCGATGGACTTCGTGGTGGAACGGGCCGGCGAGCGGGTCGAGGTCGAGGCCCCCTATGCGTTGCCGCCCCTCGTGAATGGGGTGGAGCCGCTGTCGCCGGCGAGCAAGGCCGGTCTGGTCTCCGGCGATGTCATCCTGTCGGCCGACGGCACGCCGCTCCAGTCCTTCGAAGGTCTGCGGGAAGTCGTGATCGCCTCCGGCGACCGCTCGATCCCGCTGGAAGTCTGGCGCGACGGCGAGACGATCACCCTCCAGATCACGCCGCTCGAACGCGACGCCGACGACGGGGCCGGCGGTTTCGAGCGCCGCGTCATGATCGGCGTCGCGGGTGCCTTGCTCTACGTGCCGGCCACCGAGACGCCGCCGCCCTGGACCGCGACAGCCCTCGGGGCGGAGCGCATGGTCATGGTCATCACCCAGTCGCTCAACGGGATGAAGCACATCATTCTCGGCACGATCGGCGCGGAGAACCTGCAGGGCCCGCTCGGCATCGCCCAGATCTCGGGCGAGACCGCGAGCCAGGGCTTCGTGAGCTTCATCACGCTGATCGGCGTCATCTCCACGGCTATCGGCCTGCTGAACCTCTTTCCCATCCCGGTTCTGGACGGAGGCCATTTCACCGCCTTCGTCATCGAGGCCCTCCGCGGCCGGCCGCCCAGCGAGCGGGCAATGCAGTTCGCGATGTCGATTGGTCTTGGCTTGATCCTGCTCCTGATGGTATTTGCGACGTATAATGACATCATGCGAATGGTGAGCTGAAAACAGGGCGGTCAACCGCCCGTCGGGCAGAGGGGCAAATCGCCATGGGGCAGCGGCGCGTCTGGGGACGTATCGGTGGGGGCTGCGGGCGCGCATCTGCGGGGGCCACGTTCCTCCTCTTGATGTTCACCGCGACACTCGGCCAGGGCCAGGCGGTGGCCACCTTCAGCCGGATCGACGTCGCGGGCAACGAGCGCATCGAGGCCGACACGATCCGGGTCTTCGCCGGGATCGAGCCCGGAGTCGCGGTCACGCCCGAGGACATCAATCTCGCCGTGCGCCGGCTGTTCGAGAGCGGTCTCTTCCAGTCCGTCGACGTGATGCCCGAGGCTGGCCGGCTCAGCATCACCGTGGTCGAGAACCCGTCGATCAACCAAATCGCCTTCGAGGGCAACCGCTCCATCGACGACGAGGTGCTGGCCGGCGCGGTGGAATTGCGCTCGCGGCGCGCCTTCTCGGTAGCCGCGGCCGAGGCGGATGCCCAGCGCATCATCGACGCCTACCGCGCCGCCGGCCGGTTCGGGGCCGAGGTGACGCCCGTCATCATCCGCCTGCCCGAAAATCGCGTCGATCTGGTCTTCGAGATCGCCGAAGGCCGCCCGACCCGCGTCCAGCGGGTCAATTTCATCGGAAACCGGGTGTTCTCCGACAGCCGCCTGCGCCGGGCCGTCCAGACCAACCAGGCAAATTTCCTGAGCCCGGTGCTCGGCTCCGGGGCGTTCGACGCGGACCGGGTCGAGCTCGACCGCGAATTGCTGCGCCAGTTCTATCTCGAGCGCGGCTATGTCGATTTCCGGGTCCAGTCCTCCATCTCGGAGATCGCCCGCGAGCGGGACGGGTTCTTCGTGACCTTCACCCTTTCCGAAGGGGAACGGTTCAACTTCGGCGAGATGTCCGTCTCGTCCGCGGCCCGCGGCCTCGATCCGGCGAATTTCGAGCGGTTCCTCGACCCGCTGCTCGGCGGTGGCGTCTACAACGCAGCACTGGTGGACCGCGTCATCGAGCGCATGGCGTTCGAGGCCGGCCAGCGCGGATATGCCTTCCTCGAGATCCGGCCACGGGTCGTCAAGAATGATGCGGACCGGACCATCGACATTGTCTTCGAGCTTGTCGAGGGCGAGCGGGTCTTCGTGGAGCGCATCGACATCACGGGTAATGCGCGGACCCTCGACCGGGTCATTCGTCGCCAGTTCCGGCTGGTGGAGGGCGACGCCTTC
>JBBQYB010000020.1:0-31634 GCA_038209095.1 Rhodobacterales bacterium | reverse complement strand
ACCCTCGACTACGCGATCCCGCAGATGGGGGGCTACGAGGAGCGGGTGCCGCGCGCCGTCGCGCTCGTGCAGGCGGCTCGCGAGACCGGGATCCCCGTGATCTTCATCCAGGAGCGGCACGCACGGACGCACGCCGACTTCGGTCGCGAGCTGGACGGCTCGGAGGGCGTCCACTGCGTCGAGGACGACCCTCAGACCGAGCTCGTCGACGAGCTGCGCCCGCTCCCGGACGAGTACTTCGTCCCCAAGCGACGCTACTCCGCCTTCTTCGGCACCGACCTCGAGATCCTGCTCAAGGGGCTGGGCGCACGCACGCTCGTGCTGTGCGGCGGCCTGACCGACGTCTGCGTCCACTACACCTTCGTGGACGCGCACCAGCACGACTACCACTGCCGCGTGGTGGCCGATGCCGTCGCCGGATCCTCGCGCACCGCCCACGACGCGTCGCTGCGCGCGATGGAATACCTCCAGACCGGGGCCGTCCAGCCCGCGGCGACCATCGCCCGGGCCTTCGCCGGCCGGTCCGTCCCCGTGCCCGCTTGAGCGCACCGCCCGTCCCGACCCTTCAGGGCCTCTCCGGCCTCTGGCACCGCAGCTGGCTCCGGGCACCGGGCATCGAGGACACCGCGACCCTGGTCCTGTGGCGCCAGGGACCCTCGGCCTTCGTCGATCTGCGCATCCCGCGGGACGTGGCGGCCCGTGGTGCCGTCCCGCGCCTCGCCGATCTCTCCGCCGAGGCTCTGCGCGGCCTTTGCCGTTGCGAAGGCTTCGCGGGCGAGACCCGCATCGAGGCGGGCGTCTGCACCTGGACCCGCCGGATCAACCTCGCCGGCCCCGAGACCGGGCGCGACGTCGGGGCCCTGACCCTCACGCCGGACGGCCTCCTCGAGACCGGCGTCGAGGCGGACTACACCGAACTCTGGCACCATGAGGACCGCGCAAGTCACCACGAGCGCAGGCTGCGCCGCGCCGATGGCCAGCTTTGCATCCTCGTCTGGAGCGAGGCCGCCTTCTCGCTCGGCCGCGCCCATCCGGACGCGCTCACCGGACCCGCCTTCACGAACCGCGTCGGCGGCGCACTCGACGCGGGCGACCGCCCCGCGCTGCTGCGGGCGTTCGACCAGGAATTCTCCGCAGGCGTTTTGACCGAGGGGATAGCCCTCATCACCCACTCCACCGACCCGAGCCGGATCGGCAAGCGACCGTTTGCGCGCCGGGATCTCGACGCGCCGAACCTCTCCCTCGCGCTGACTGCCTTCGACGGCACGGACGCAGTCTCCCTTTGGACCGACACAAACCTTGCTACGGTCCCGGCCCGCTGAGCCCGCCCGCCCCGCTCACGCGAAAACGAGGTGCTCTCGGCGCTGCGCTCCTGTAGACCGCAAGGCAACCCTGCCCCAGCCCGCGAGCGCCCATCCATGCACCGCCGAACCCTGCTCCTCGCCCTCGCGGCCCTGCCCGCCCTTGCCGGTCCAGCCTCCGCCCAGGGCGTCGACGTCTCCGCCGTCGAGACCTATCTGCGCGCCCTGCGCAGCGCCGAGGGCGCCTTCCGCCAGACCAATCCCAACGGCTCGGTCCAGACGGGGCGCTTCTATCTCGACAAGCCCGGACGCATCCGGTTCGACTACGACACGCCCGAAGGGGCCATGGTCATCGCCGACGGCATCAACGTCGCGGTGTTCGATCCGAAATCGAGCCGGGTCTCGTCGCGCTATCCGCTCGGGCGCACGCCGCTCTCGCTCCTGCTGCGCGAGGACCTGTCCCTGCGCGAACCCGGTCTCGTGCTCGGTGCCGAGCGCACGGCCGCAGGCATCGACATCACCGTCGTCGATCCGCGCATGCCGAACGAGGGCCGCATGATCCTCAGCTTCACCGAAAACCCCATCGCCCTCGTGCGCTGGGTCATCACCACCCGCACCGGCCAGCGTACCGCCGTCGATCTCACCCGGATGACCCGCAACGTCGCCCTCGACCGCAGCCTCTTCAACATCGAACGCGCCGAAATTCGGCTCCGCTGAGCGCCCAAAAAACCGGCACTTCCTGATAGCTGAATTATATCAATGACTTGACATGCGTCACATCGTGTGACGCCCCTCGGGTCAGGGTCTCGCCCGCCAGGCGGCCCAGGCTTCGGGCGTGTCGAGGTCGATGACCGCGCCCTGTCCCGTCGTCGGCACGTCGGTCACGAACTCCGCCGCCTCGATCAGGACCTCGCGCGCGCCCCGGTCGCCCGACAGCCCCGCCAGCGTCTCGAAGAACCGCGCTCCGAATAGGACGGGATGCCCCGCCACGCCCTCCGCACTGACCGCGCGACAAATCTCCCGCCCCTCGCCCGGATCGAAGGCCGCGATCAGCCGGTCGATATCCCCCGCACCCACCTCCGGCATGTCCGCGAGCAACACCACCACCGCCTCCGCCCGTCCGCCCACCGCCCGCAGACCCGCGCGCAGGGAGGCGGCCATGCCTTCGGCGCAATCCGCCGCCTCGACGATCTCGACGCCGGTCCCCGCCAGTGCCGCCCGCCGTGCCGGGGCCTCGGGCGGCACCACCACGACCACCGCATCCGCCTGGCTCGTCCGAACCGCCTCCGCCACCGCCCGCAGGATCGGCCGCCCGTCCGCCACCGGCTCCAGCAGCTTGTCCGCCCCGCGCATCCGCCGCCCGAACCCCGCCGCCAGAACCACCGCCGCCACCCGCGCCCGCCCCGACGGGGCCGGCGCGGCCCCCGCCCGCGGCTGCGGCCGGATCGGGATCTCCTTCAGCAAGCCCCCAACGCCCATCCCCGCGATATCCGCGTCCGTCACGTCGAACCCCGCCGCCAGCCGCTCCAGCACCCAGTCCGCCCCGTTCAGCGCCGGCGAGCGCGCGCACCCCGGCAGGCCCACCACCCGTCGCCCGCCCTGCTCCCCGAGAAACAACAGGTTGCCCGGATCGACCGGCATCCCGAACCGGATCAGCCGCCCCCCCGCCGCCAGCACCGCTGCCGGGCAGACGTCGGCCGCATCCGACGTGGCCGATCCCCCGAGGATCAGCACCATCCCGTCCTCCAACGCCCCCAGCGCCTCCGCCACCGCCGCCATCTCGTGCGCCACGACCACCGGCTCCGTCATCTCGAGGCCGATCCCCCGCAGCCGCGCCGCCACGACCTCCGCCCCCTTCGCGAGCAGGCTCTCCTTCATCCCCGGCGTGCGCGTCAGGATCAGATGCGCTCGGCCGGCGCGAAACGGCGTCACCCGCACCGCCCCCGCCAGTCCCTCCAGCGCGCGCGCCACCACAGCCCCCGGCACGGCATAGGGAATGATCTTGACCGTCGCCACCATCTGCCGCGCCGTGACCCGCGCCCAATCCGGAACCGTCGCGAGCGTGATTGCCGGATCCACCGCATTCAGCGCATCGACCGCCGCCCGGTCCACCCGGATCAGGCCCGGTGCCGCCGCAAACAGATTGACCCGCCCGGTGAACGGCGCCGACACCGTGACGCCCAGCGCATCCGGATGGGGTACGAGGGCTGCGGCCACCGCCACGGCCGCCGCATCCTCCGACAGATCGCCCAGCTCCGGCCGCGCCACCACGACCTCCGCGAGCCCGCCGGCCGCGAGTGCCGCCACATCCGCCTCTGTCAGCACCCGCCCCTTCTTGAACCGTGCCCCCCCGACGCTCACCGAATGCGCGAGCACCGCACCCTTGGCCTCGGCCACATGAACGGGCCCGAACCGCATCAGGGCCGCGTCGCGGGCCGGCGCAGCCGCTCGGTGATCTGGGCGAGGATCGACACGGCAATCTCCGCCGGCGATTTCGCCCCGATGTCGGCCCCCACCGGCGCATGGATGCGCGCGATGTCCGCCTCGCCGAACCCCGCCTCCGTCAGCCGCGCCACCCGCTTCGCATGGGTCCGCGTCGAGCCGAGGCACCCGAGATAGAACACCGGCGCGCGCAGGGCCGCCTCGATGGCCGGATCGTCCAGCTTCGGATCGTGGGTCAGCGTCACCACCGCCGTCCGGGTATCTAGCCCGTAGGCGACCAGCGCCTCGTCGGGCCAGTCCTCCAGGAGCCGCGTCTGCGGAAACCGCGCGGCCGATCCGAAGGCATCGCGCGGATCCACCACGACGACGTCATAGCCCGCAAGCCGCGCCATCGGTGCCAGCGCCTGCGCGATGTGCACCGCCCCGACGATTGCCATGCGCAGCGGCGGGTTGTGTACGCCGAGAAACCAGTCGCCCGCGAACCCCGATTGGTCCGCGATCAGCGCCGCCTGCGCGTCGGGCCAGAGCGGGTCATCGGCATCGCGCACCAACCGCCGCTCCCAGGTCGCGGGATTGACCGCATAGACCACGGGAACCCGCTCCGCCCGCGCATCCGCAAGTTCGGCGATCAGCGCCGCGTCGGGCCCGTCCCCCACGCCCACGGGCTCCACCAGAACCCGGATTGTTCCGCCGCAGGCCAGACCCACCGCAAAGGCATCCGCGTCCGACACGCCGTAGGTCAGCATCCGCGGCTTGCCGTCCTCGAGCGCGTCGAGCGCCTCGGCCACAACGGCCCCCTCGACACAGCCTCCCGAGACCGAGCCGGTCATCTCCGCATCGCCCGAGATCGCGAGCTGGCTGCCCTTGGGCCGGGGGGCCGAGCCCCAGGTCTCGACGACCGTCGCCAGCGCCGCGCGCTTGCCGCCCCGCGCCCAGGCCAATGCTGCCTCGGGGATCGCGTCCGGATCGGGGGTGCTCATGCGCGCCTCTCAGCAGGTGACTACGGTCCCAGTCTATAGGCCGCGGATGCCCCCGGCGCAAACGGCCCGCGGGCCGTGCCGGAGCGCAGTCTTGACGCGGCCACCCCCTTGACCGACAGACAGGCCCAAAGGAGACCGCATCATGACCTTTGCCACCTATCCGAGCCTGCGGGGCCGGAGCGTTTTCGT
This sequence comes from Rhodobacterales bacterium, assembly GCA_038209095.1. Classification (GTDB taxonomy): domain Bacteria; phylum Pseudomonadota; class Alphaproteobacteria; order Rhodobacterales; family Rhodobacteraceae; genus Amaricoccus. Next base: position 26,722 of record JBBQYB010000020.1, on the reverse strand, counting down.
CACGGGAGGAGCCTCGGGCATCGGCGCCGACATCGTCCGCGCCTTCGCCGAACAGGGCGCGCGCACCGGATTCGTCGACATCGACACGGCCGCCGGGGCCGCCACGGCCGCAGAGACCGGGGCCCTGTTCGTGCCCTGCGACCTGCGCGACACGGACGCCCTGCGCACGGCCTTCGCGGCGCTCGAGACAGCCCTCGGGCCCGCGACCGTCCTCGTGAACAATGCGGCCCGGGACGACCGTCATGCCTGGCAGGACGTGACACCCGAATACTACGACGAGCGCATCGCCACCAACCTGCGCCACATGTTCTTCGCGACCCAGGCCGTGGCCCCTGGCATGATCGCCGCAGGCGGCGGATCCATCGTCAACATGGGATCAAATTCGTGGATGGAAGCAGTCGGCGGATTGCCGGTCTACACCAGCGCAAAATCCGGCGTGCACGGCATGACGCGCGCCTTTGCCCGCGATCTCGGGCCGCACCGGATCCGGGTCAACACCGTCGTGCCGGGCTGGATCATGACCGAGCGCCAGAAGACGCTCTGGGTCACCCCGGAGGCCCTCGAGGCGCAGTTGCGCCGCCAGTGCCTGCCGGTGCCCATCGAGCCGGTCTATCTGGCGCGGATGGTGCTGTTTCTCGCCTCGGACGACGCGGCGATGTGCACGGCCAACAACTACATGGTCGAGGCGGGCTCCATCTGAGCGGACCTCAGTTGCGCAGCACCATGCAGGCCGCCCCGTCGGCCCGCAGTGCCGCGCACAGGGCCTCCGCCTTCGCCCGGCTCACCCGCCCGATCTGGGCGTTGTAGAGCCGCCGCGGCATCCCGGGCAGGCGTGCACGTGCATAGGCCACGCTCTCGCCGCCGAGGACCGTGCGGTGGCGATTGAGAAGGCGGCCTGCCTGCCGCTCGGCTCCGTCGCGTGTCCGGTGGGACGCGACGATCACCCCCCAGGGATCGAGCGGGTCCCGGAATTCCGTGCCGCTGCGCCCCCGCTTGGCGGCATGCGCTTCGCAGGCCGGCCGGAACGGTCCCGCAGCCAGCGCGAGGTCCACGGCTTCGGGCGGCGCATCCCGCCAGCTTTCCGCACTCCATCCGGTGATCGCGAACACGTAGTCGCGCGTCTCGAGCGGCAATCCACCCTCTCCCGCGACGAACCGCGCCGCGCGGTTCTCACCCCCGTTATAGGCGACGGCGGCGAGGCCGATGTTCCCTAGATCGCGCCGCAGGTCCGCGAGATAACGCGCCGAGGCCGCCAGCGCCTCGGCCGGATTGAACGGATCGTCGAGCCCGCGCAGCTGCGCCGTTCCCGGCATGAACTGCGCGATGCCCTCCGCACCCGCAGGACTGACGGCCGCCGCGTCGAACAGGCTCTCTTTCCAGACGAGCCGGGCGAAAAAGTGCGGATCGAGATCATTCGCCTCCGCGACGTGCTCGAGAATGCGGCAGACGTCCGCCACATAGCGCGACTTGGAGATGCAGAGCACCCCGTCGGAGGTACAGCGCACGGGCCCACCCGCACCGGCGCGGGCCGGCGGCGGCTCCGACTGCACCGGAGCCGAGCCTTGGGGTCCGACCGGGTCCTCGGAACCGAAGGCCGCAGTCGCGACCATGAGCCCGACCAGGGCCGCCCGTAGACCGCTCGACCAGGACACCGAGGTCAGCCGGCGACCATCGCAGCGGAGCCGGCTCGGCACAGGGCCGCGCGCAGGAGCGCGAAATCGATCGGTTTCGAGATAAAGTCCGTCATGCCGGCGGCGGCGTAGCTGTCCCGGTCGTCGGGCAGGTCGTTGGCGGTCAGGGCGATGATCGGGGCACGCCCGCCCGGACCGTCGAGCGCCCGGATCGCCCGCGCGGCGGTCGGCCCGTCCATCCGCGGCATCTGGACATCCATCAGGATCACGTCGAAGGCTCCTGTGCGGGCCGCCTGAACGGCTTCGTACCCATCCTCCACCGTCGTGACGTCATGGCCCGCCGCCTCCAGATAGCTGCGCAGCAAGAATTGGCTGGTCGCGTTGTCCTCGGCCACCAGGATCCGCAGCGCCGGGTCCGCCGCCGGAGTTTGCGGCTCGGGCGGCTGCGTCGCCGGCAGCGGCCCTGCGGCCACGTCCGCCGGCACGACGACGGAAAAGACGCTGCCAGCCCCCAGGACGCTGCGCAGGCCGATGCGTCCGCCCATTAGCTCCACGAGACCCTTGCAGATCGCGAGCCCAAGCCCCGAGCCGCCGCGGCGGCGGTCGTCGTCCATCTCGACCTGAAAGAAATCCTCGAACAGACGACCGGTGGCGGCCGGCGGGATCCCGATACCGGTGTCCTCGACCTCAAGGACGAGCGCACCCGCCCTGGTGTCGTAATCGACCCGCACGGTGATCGACCCGGTCTCGGTGAATTTCGTCGCGTTGCTGACGAGGTTGGTGAGGACCTGGCGCAGGCGCAGCGGATCGGCATGGACGAGATCGGGAGTTCCGGCCGCGACCTCAAGCCGCAGATCCAGACCCTTCTGGCGCGTACCCGCCGCCATCAGGTCGACGACCTCGCGGGCAACGCGCCCCGGAGACATCTACTGACGGCGCAGATCCACCCGGTCCGCCTCGATGCGCGAAAACTCGAGAATGTCGTTGAGGATCTGCAAAAGGCTTCGCGCCGAGGCCCGCGCAATGGCCGCCCGCTCGCGCTGCGCCTCCGGAAGGTGGTCGTCCAGCATGAGGTCGAGCATTCCCAGAACGCCGGTCATGGGCGTGCGGATCTCGTGGCTCATCGTCGCGAGAAACCGGGACTTGGTGACGTTGGCAGCCTCCGCTTCGGCGCGGCGCAGTTCCAGTTCCTCCTGACGCCGCAGATCCTGGGTCACGTCCCAGATCAGGCCCACCAGACGGCGCGCGCCATCCGGCGCACGATAGACGGCCGCCGTGTCGCGAATGTGGCGAACCTCGCCGTCACCACGCACCACGCGGTAGTCGACCGCAAAGCGTTCGTCGCTCTCGACGGTCCTGTTGGCCGCCTCCACCGCGCGCGCACGATCGTCCGGATGGATCGCGCGCACCCAGTCCGCCTCGCGGTAGACGCCCTTGCGCTCCGTGACACCGAGCAGGGCAAGGGCGCGGTCGTCCCAGATCAGCGAATCCGTCGTGAGATCCACATCCCAGACCCCGACATTCGACGCCGACAGCGCGAAGTCGAGCCGCCAGGACATGCGCGCAAGTTCCGCGTCACGGGCGCGGAGCGCCGATTTCTTGCGCTCGCGGTACACCACCAGCGACACGGCAGCGACTGCCGCAATCACGGCGACCATCGCGAGGACGGTGCGTATGGAGGATGCCTGCGGATCCAAGGCGTCGAGCAGCGCTGCACCGGCAGCCAGGCCGAGCCCGGCTGATATCCCGCCGAGCACGAAAGATCCTGCGAGGCTGGGGGTGCGGCCGAACAAATCAGAGCCTCATCATAGCTGGTTCACTGTCCGATTAGATGACACATCTTAACAAACATAGAGACATCCTTGCAGCGCAGGGAAACAAGCAAGTAGTCGAGGCACTCAGCCTTCGGCCAGCAGCCGCATCAGCCGCGCCTTTTCCCCCGCATCGTCGGGACGCGACAACGTCACCACCAGTTCCTCCAGCGAGGCCAGATTGTGGCAGGCTCGGAACGTGTCCACCTGCGGCAGGATCGCGCGCACGCCCTGGGCCTTGGGGGCGAAGCCGTCCCAGCGCAGCAGCGGATTTAGCCAGATGAGGCGGCGCGCCGAGAGGTGCAGCCGCTCGATCTCCCGGCTCAGTTCCAGGGGATCGTCGCGGTCGAGCCCGTCCGTGATCAGGAGCACCACGGCCCCCTGCCCCAGCACACGCCGCGACCAATCCCGGTTGAAGTCATGCAGCGACGCCCCGATGCGCGTGCCCCCCTCCCAGTCCCGCGCCTCGTGTCCCGCGGCACTCAGCGCGGCATCGACATCGCGGTGCCGCAGATGCCGGGTGATGTTGGTGAGCCGCGTCCCGAACGTGAAGGCATGGACCTGCGCCCAGCCCGCACCCTTCTGGTTGGCGGCCGCATGCAGGAAATGCAGCAGCATCCGGCTGTAGGACGACATGGATCCGGAGATGTCGCACAAGGCCACGAGGTTCGGCCAGCGCACCCGCCGCGCCCGCATGGCGAGCTTGCGCACGTCCCCCCCCGAGCGCAGGGCCGTGCGCATCGTGCCGCGCCAGTCGGCCACCTGCCCCCTCGCATCGGCGCGCGTCCGCCGGCTCGCGATGGGCCGCACCGGCAGATCGAGCCGCGCGATGGCGCGCTTGGCCTGGGCGAGTTCCGCGAGGGACATCTGCTCGAAATCCAGCGTCTTCAGCCGCTCGTCGGCAGAGAAGGTCAGCGTGGCATCGATCTCGATCTCGTCGCCGAGGCCCTCCTCCTCGCGCGGGGGGGGCGGGGGCGCGTCCGCGCCGTCGAGCAGCGCCTCCGCGGCCCGGCGTTCGGCTTCGGTGGATTTCAGCGGCTCGTTCAGGCCACGGATCATGGGCGACAGCAGGCTCATCATGTGTTCCATGAATTGCGGATCGCGCCAATAGAGCCGGAACACCTGCGCAAAGACGCTCCGGTGCTCCGGCCGCGAGACGAAACAGGCCTGCAACGTGTAATAGAAGTCGTGCTTATTCGAGAAGCCGGCCGCCTCGATGGCCCGCACCGCATCCACCACCCGCCCCGTCCCAACCGGCAGGCCCGCCTTGCGCAGTGCCCGCGCGAAATGGGTCACGTTCTGCGCGAGCTTGCCGTCCTCGGGGACCGGCAGATCGCCCGCACGCACCATCAGACCGGCCCCAGCGCCGCCCGGGACTGGTCCAGGATCTTCTTGACCTCGGAGCCCTGGAGCTTCGCGATGTCGTCCTGATACTTCAGGAGTGCCCCAAGCGTATCCGCGATAACCTGCGGCGAAAGCTGGATCGCGTCGAGCGCCACGAGGCACTTTGCCCAGTCGATGGTCTCCGCGACGCCGGGCTTCTTGAACAGATCCTCCTCGCGCAGCTTCTGGACGAAGGCCACCACCTCCCGGCTCAGCGCCTCGGCGGCCTCCGGGGCACGCGCAGTCAGGATGGCGAATTCCCGGTCGAAATCGGGATAATCGACCCAATGATAGAGGCAGCGGCGCTTGAGCGCGTCGTGCACCTCACGGGTCCGGTTCGACGTCACGATCACGATGGGGGGCGTGTCGGCCTTGATCGTGCCGATCTCCGGGATGGTCACCTGGAAATCCGACAGAGCCTCCAGCAAAAACGCCTCGAACGGCTCGTCCGTCCGGTCCAACTCGTCGATCAGCAGAACCGGCGCGCCGCCCTCCTGGGGGCTCATGGCCTCGAGGAGCGGCCGGCGGATCAGGAAGTCGTCGGAGAACAATTCGCGCGTCAGGGTCTGGCGGTCCGCCGCACCCGAGGCCTCCGCGGTCCGGATCGCCACCATCTGCGCAGGAAAGTTCCACTCGTAGACAGCGCTCGCGCTGTCGAGGCCCTCGTAACATTGCAACCGGATCAGCCTCCGGCCGAGCGCGCTAGCGAGGGCCTTAGCAATCTCGGTCTTGCCCACGCCGGCCTCGCCCTCGAGAAACAGCGGCCGCCCCAGCTTGAGCGCGAGGAACACCACCGTCGACAGGCCGCGACCCGCCATGTAGCCCGCCTCCCCCAGCAGGGTTTGCGTCGCATCAATGGATTGCGGCAATGGCGTCATGTGTGGCTCCCCGGATTGGCGCGGCCATATGGATGGACCAAAACCGGGAAATGCAACCCCCAGAAAGATTGCATGAGCCCGGGACCGCATGATCCTTTTTTCCTTGCGCTAGCCGGCCTCGGCACGCCCTATGCAGCCCTCAGTTCCCGGAGACCTGCATGACGTCGCGCCGCGATGCCTTTCGTCACCATCCGGAACTTCGCCCCCTGATCCGCGACCCGCGGCAGTCCTTCTGTCGGGAGTTCACTGCCGAGACCTTTCTGGCCCAGCGGCCCGAGACGGATCTGCCCGAGGGCTGGATGCATACCGACGCTCAGCGCGATGCCATCCGCGCCGCGATCCTCGACCAGCACCGGGGGGAGGACCTGTGGATCTTCGCCTACGGCTCGCTGATGTGGGATCCGGGATTTCTCTTCACCGAGGTTCGCCGGGCCCATGCGCCCTCGCATGCGCGGGCCTTCATCCTCAAGGACGTCTACGGCGGACGCGGCACGCGCGCCGCACCCGGTCTGATGGCCGCCCTCGATGTCGGGCGAGGCTGCGACGGCCTGATCCTGCGCATCGACGCGGCCCTTGTGGAACGCGAGACCGAGATCCTGTGGCGACGCGAGATGCTGGGCCCGGCCTATGTCCCAACGTTCATCGACACCTGGGCCGGCCGAACTCCCATCCGGGCCCTGACCTTCGTCGCCGACCATTCGGCCGATCTGATCGCGGTCGGGCTGACCCGCGCCGAGCAGATCCGGTATTTCGCGACCGGCACCGGCTTTCTCGGCACCAGCCTAGAGTACTTGACCAGCATCGCCACGCATTTCGCCGCCATGGGCATCGAGGATCCCGAAATCGCGGCACTGCTCGGCGAGACTCGCAACTATTCGGCGCGGCATGAAAAAGCCGCGCGGTGATCCGCGCGGCCAAATCGGTTCATCTCGGGAGGGATCATCCGTCAATCATGCGGATTTCCAATTCGTCTTCGTTGCGCAGCATACGGTTCTGCGCGGGATCGTAGTCCGGCATCTTTTCCAGCTCGTCCTCCGTCAGCCCGAGCAGCATCGCCTCATCACCATGAATGGCGATCCGGCGCAGCGGCAGGGCCGCCTCCGATTCTCCGAGGCCGAGGAAACCGCCGTGCTCGACCACCGCGAACACGAGGCTGTTGTTAGTCACGATGCGGCTGATTTCACCTACTGCCTCACCGTTCCGGGTGATGACGTCCTTGCCCACCAGATCGGACACGCGCACGGGCGTCGGGCGAAAATTCATTCCCGACATGTCGGCCTGACCGAGCATGCGGTTGCGTTCCGTCCCGCTGAGCGCCGTCCGGGTCGGGGCCTGCTGCGGCTGGGCGTTCGAGGCCTCGTCCGTGCCCGCCTCCTCTAGGAACGTCACGCGCGGCTCCCCCATGCGCCGGATCTCGACGCGGGGCTCGCCCTGCGAGGTGAAGGAGATCTCCGGGTCCGCAGCCTCGTAGCGCACGCTCGGCTGAGCTCGGTTGTAGGCGACCTCCGCCTCGCCCTCGCCCTCCATCACGTTGACCGTCGCTTCGCCCTTCGAAATCCGCACGGCCGCCTCTGCATCCGAGCTTCCCGTGCCCTGAGCGTTCAACCGCTCGGTGCGGGCGATCACCGCATCCTGCGAGGCATTCATGGCCTCGGGGCTGTCGGGATCGACGAAGCGCGCATCCACCGCGACGTCGAGCGTCGGATCGGCCTGCGTGACCGTCACGCGCGGATCCGCCATCATCACCTCAACGCGGGGTGCGGCACGCTCCATGCTGACGCCCGGGCGCGGCATGGTGATGATGATCTCCGGTGCGGGCTGTTCGATGGTGATGGTCGGACGCGGCATGTCCACCGTAATAGAGGCCTGCTGCTGGCGCACGATGATCTCGGCAGACTGCTCGTTGATCGTGACGGACCCGGCGCTCTCGCGGACCGTCACCTCGGCACCGGGCTGTTCGACCGAGACTTCCGGATCGGGCAGTCCGACGATAACCTCGCCGTCGACGACGGCCTTCTGCTCGACCTCGACGGTCGCGGTCACCGTCTCGCTGGCGGTGAAATCGCGCGTCTCGGTCTCGGAGGCGGTAGCCGTATCGGACATGCCGCCCAAACGCTCGACCTCCGCGATGATGAGCGTGCATTGCGTGGCATCGTCCGACTCCGCAATGCGCGAGGCCTCGCTGAATTCGGACCGAAGCGTATCGCCGGCGTCGTTGACCATTGTCAGCAGGTCGGCACAGGGTCCGGTCTGTGCCGCGGGCGGCGTCGCCATGAGCGGCAGGACGAGCGCGGTCGTACCGGCGAGCACGGCGGCAAAGGAACGAGTTTTCATGAGGATCTCCCTTGGTGGTGTTCCAGGTCGCCGACGGTGCCGGCGGGCGTGATATGCTCGACAACAGCCACACGCCGGCCTCGGTTCCGAAATTCGAGGACCAAGGCCGGCGCAGACCACCGCGCGCGTTCAGCCCAAAGGGATCTTGAAGGTCAATCGCAGGACAGTCCCGGGGCGTAGTGTGCCCCGGGCAAGGCCCCGGGTCAGAGACCCTTTGAGCGATAGCTGGCCGCGACCCGGCCGATGGACACAAGATAGGCCGCGATCCGCAGATCCGTCACGTCCTTGCGTCCGCGCCAGACCTCGCGCATGGACTGATAGGCCGAGCGCATCGTGTCGTCGAGGCCCGAGCGGACCAGCTCCAGCTCCCCCGCACCGCGGACGTATTCGCTCTTGAAGCTGTCGGAGAGTCCGTCCGCAGCCCCAGAGGCAATCAGGATCCGTTCCATCTCGCTCACGAGCAGCGCGTGCTGCGCCTCCTCCTGCCGGCGCTGCATCCGGCCGAACCGGATGTGGCTGAGGTTCTTGACCCATTCGAAGTAACTGACCGTCACGCCGCCCGCGTTGGCATAGAGGTCGGGAATGATCACCGTGCCTTTCTCGCGCAGGATGTCGTCCGCCCCGGCCGAGATCGGGCCGTTCGCCGCCTCGATGATCAGCGGGGCCTTGATGCGGTCCGCATTGTCGAGGTTGATAACGGACTCGAGTGCTGCCGGAATGAGGATATCGCATGCCTCCTCCAGAACCAGCGATCCCTCCTCCACATAGGTCCCGCGAGGGAAGTTCCGCACGCCGCCGGTCGCCGAGATGTGGGTCCTGAGGAACTCGATGGGCAGGCCGTCGGGGTTCATGACGGCCCCGTCGCGCTCGATCACGCCAATGATCTTGCAGCCGTCCTCCTCCGACAAGAACTTCGCCGCATGATAGCCCACGTTCCCGAGGCCCTGCACGATCACTCGCTTGCCGTCGAGCGAACCCGACAGGCGTGCTGTCTTCACGTCGTCGGGATGGCGAAAGAACTCGCGCAGCGCGTACTGAATGCCGCGACCCGTCGCCTCGACCCGGCCCGCGATGCCGCCCGCATTCAGCGGCTTGCCGGTGACGCATGCGGCCGCGTTGATGTCGGTGGTGTTCATGCGCTTGTACTGGTCGACGATCCAGGCCATCTCGCGCTCGCCGGTGCCCATGTCGGGGGCGGGCACGTTCTGGCTCGGGTTGATCAGGTCGCGCTTGCAGAGCTCAAAGGCGAACCTGCGTGTGATCAGTTCCATCTCGTGTTCGTCCCAGGCGTTGGGATCGACCCGCAGCCCGCCCTTGGACCCGCCGAACGGCGTCTCCACCAGCGCGCATTTGAACGTCATGAGGGCTGCCAGCGCCTCGACCTCGTCCTGGTTGACGTTCAGCGAGAACCGGATGCCGCCCTTGACCGGTTCGATATGCTCCGAATGCACGGCGCGGTAGCCGGTGAAGGTATGGATATCGCCGCGCAGCCGCACGCCGAAACGCACGGTATAGGTCGAATTGCAGATACGGATCTTTTCCTGCAGCCCCGGCGACAGGTCCATCAGGGCCACGGCCCGGTTGAACATCAGTTCGACGGATTCGCGAAACGACGGCTCTCGAAGCGGCGCATTCATGACGGGTTCCCTCCCGGGGGTTATGCTTTCGGCCCGAAGACCGCCCCCGACTAGACCATCGCGGACAGCCCTCGGCAAGCATGCGAGCCTTCTGGCCCCAAGGTTGACGACGCGTTAACGGCACGACGTCACGCGCCGCGCGGCTTGACCCTGCGCGTCGGCTCCGAGCGGCGCGGGTCCTCCGGCCAGTAATGGCGCGGATAGCGCCCGCGCAGATCCTTGCGCACGCCATCATAGGAAGTCTCCCAGAACCCCGGCAGGTCGGAGGTAATCTGGACCGGGCGCTGCGCCGGCGACAGGAGCGTGATCGCCAGCGCCGTGCGCTCTGGCCCGAGCGTCGGGTGCCGCGTCAGCCCGAACATCTCCTGCAAGCGCACCGACACGCTCGGAGCGGCGCCTGCATACTCGATGGGAAGCCGCGTGCCGGTCGGAGCGATGATCTCCGCCGGGGCCATCTCCTCAAGCCGCGTGCGCTCGGCCCAGTCGAGCCGCGCCTCCAGCGCCGCCAGAAGACCGACGCGGCCCAGATCCTCCGCCCGTGTCATGCCGGTCAGGAAAGGCCCGAGCCAGGTCTCCAGATCGGCCATGAGCCCCGCCTCGGAAAAATCGGGCAGCGCCGTCCCCTGCGCCCGCAGCCATTCCACCCGTGCCCTGAACCGCCGCGCAGCCGGCGTCCAGGGCAATGCCTCGAGCCCCAGGTCGCGCACACCCGCGATCATGGCCTCCAGCAATGCGGCCGGCGTCGCACCGGGCCAGGGACGGTCCTCGAGCGTCACTGCCCCGAGGCTCAGCCGCTCGCGCGCCAGCACCGCGCGGTCTCGCCGCGACCAGGTGCAGATCCGCGCCCGGACCAGCCGCCCGGCGTGCAGGTCGCGCACCTCGGCCTCGGTGATCGGAGCGGCGAGGCGAACCCGCGCCTCGCGCGGATCCCCGTCGGTATCGACCGCCACAAGGAACCGCGCTTCCGCCAGCCCGTCCGCCTCGGGCAGGACCACGCCCTTGCCGCCCGAGAGCACGTATCGCGGTGCATCGCCCGGACGCCGCCTGCCGATCCGGTCCGGATAGGCCAGTGACACGGCCCCCCCGACCGACAGCGTGGACGAAGCAACCCCCGGGACCAGCGCGCGCAGGCGTCTCGCCTCCGTCTGGATCGCACCGATCGCACCGCGGTCGATGCCATCGGCACGGAGCACCTCGCTCCCGCCCGGATCGCCCAGGGCCTTCAGCCGCAGACCGAGATCGACACCCCCGCCCCGCACCGGATCGCGCGCGCCAAGCAGGGCGGCGAGATCCGCGCACATGAAGCCCGCGCCGCGCCGGGCTCCCTCGACCAGCATGTGCCCCAGCCGTGGATGGAGTGGCAGCCGCGCCAGCGCCCGGCCATGCGCGGTTGCCGCCAAACCGTCGAGCGCCCCGAGATCCGCCAGCAGCGCCCGCGCCTCCGCGAGCGCCGGCCCGGGGGGCTGCGTCAGGAATGCGAGCCTCCCGGGGTCCGCGACCCCCCAGATCGCGAGATCGAGCGCCAGCCCCGCCAGATCCGCGTTCTCGATCTCGGGCGGCGCATGGGCGGCAAGCGCCCCCTCCTCACCCCGGGTCCAGAGCCGGTAACACCACCCCGGCGCCACGCGCCCCGCGCGCCCGCGCCGTTGTTCCGCCTCGGCACGCGTCACCCGTTCCGTCACCAGCCGGGACATTCCGGAGCCGGGATCGTGGCGGGCCCGTCGCGCCCGTCCGCCATCGACCACGACCCGCACGTCCGGGATGGTCAGCGAGGTCTCCGCGATGGACGTCGCCAGCACCACTTTCCGGCCACCCCGGACCGGCTCCAGCGCGGCACGCTGCGCCGCGAACGGCAGACCGCCGTGCAAGGGCTGCACCGCCACGCCCTCGGGCGTGCCGAGCCTGCGGGCCACCCGCGCGATCTCCGCCTGTCCGGGCAAAAACACCAGCACCCCGCCCTCGGTCTCGCGCAGCGCCTTTTCGACCAGATCCCCCACGGCGGCCTCGAACCGCACGCCGGCGGTTCCGGTCCACGGCCGCTCGAGCCAGACCGTTTCCACCGGCCAGGCCCGGCCGGAGGCCGTCACGACCGGCGCATCCCCCATCAGGGCCGCGACGCCTTGCGTCTCCAGGGTCGCGGACATCACGATCAACCGCAGATCCGGCCGCAAGGCGCCCCGGATCTCGAGCGCGAGCGCGAGGCCGAAATCGGCCTGCAACCCCCGTTCGTGAAACTCGTCGAAGATCACGCATCCGACTCCCGCGAGTTCCGGGTCCGTCTGGATCATCCGCGTCAGCACGCCCTCGGTGACGACCTCGATGCGCGATCCGGTCACGCTCTCGCCGCGAATGCGGTACCCGACCCGCTGTCCCACCGTCTCGCCCAGTCCGGCCGCCAGCCGCTCCGCCGCGGCCCGGGCGGCGACTCGCCGCGGCTCCAGCATCAGGATGTGCCCCGTCTGTCCCCGCTCCAGCAAATAAAGCGGGATCCGGGTCGTCTTGCCCGCCCCCGGCGGCGCCTGGAGCACGACGCGACCATGGGTCTCGAGCGCCGCCCAAAGATCCCCGACGACTGCCTCGATGGGCAGCACGTCAGTCGCGCCGGGCAATCACCGCGAGCCCGAAGCGCGTGCGGGTTTCGATCCGCTCGAGGCGCATCCGGCCGTCCGCCTTCGGCTCGAACGTGAGCGTGAAGGGATATTCCTCCTGGTTCGACAGGGTATGCGCCTCCCCCGCGAGCCGGCGGTACATGCCCGGACACACCAGCGCCTCCTCTGCTTCCACCGGCTTGCCGAGCGCCAGAAGCGAGCGGCGCGACCCGTCGAACACCTCGACGACCGTGTCGCATATCTTGTCCGCGTCGTTCTCCCGCAGCAGGGCAAAGCCTGCCGAAACGGGATCAAGCGCGCCGGAGATAGTATCGGGATCAGGTTGCGACTTGCGCGGCGGCTCCACCGAGACCCGCACGGGCGTGCCGTCCTTCCATTCGATCTCGGTGCGCCGGGTCGCGCGGGGCGAGGTGGAATTCGACGTGAACCTGAGTGGCGAGACGGTGCCGTCGGTACCGAGCCGGCCGCTCGCCTGCGCATCGTAGGCATAGGCGGTGAACGCCCCCACCAGCGCGCTGGGCTGGACCTTGCTGCCCGCCACGTAGGATCCGTCCCGCATCTCGCTCGCGAGGGTGATGGTCCCGACATTCAGCCCCGAGACCGACAGATCGTAGATCTCCGACTGCGCGGCGGCCGCCGTCCCCGATGATACCAGCGCGATCGCTACGCCCAGCAGGGATCGTTGAAACGCCATGGACATGTCCCTCCCTCGGCCCGTGCGGTTGCGCATGGCCCATGGGTGGGGATATGCCAAGAACCGGCATGAGGCCAAGGGGCAAGCCGTGAACCTGTCGTGATCGAGAGCCGTACCGACGATCTGGCGGACATCGCCGCGCGCCTTGCTGCGGGCGAGAGGCGGGCGCTGGCCCAGGCGATCACGCTGGCGGAGTCCACGCGGCCCGACCACCGCGCGCAGGCCCGCGACCTGATCGCCCGGCTGCCGCAGCGGGACCCGCCTGCCCTGCGCATCGGTCTCACCGGCACGCCCGGCGTGGGCAAATCGAGCCTCATCGAGACCCTCGGTCTGATGCTCATTGCACGCGGACACCGGCTCGCCGTGCTCGCGGTGGATCCTTCCTCGACGCGCACGGGGGGCTCGCTCCTCGGCGACAAGACCCGCATGGAGGCGCTGTCCCGCACACCCCAGGCGTTCATCCGGCCCTCCCCCAGCCAGACGGCCCTCGGCGGCGTGGCGCGGCGTACGCGCGAGGCGATCCTGCTCACCGAAGGCTGGGGGGCGGACATCGTGCTGGTCGAAACCGTCGGCGTGGGCCAGTCCGAAACCCTGGTGGCGGAGATGACGGACGTGTTCGTGCTGTTGCTGGCCCCCGGCGGCGGAGACGAATTGCAGGGGGTCAAGCGCGGGATCATGGAGATGGCCGATCTCATTCTCGTCAACAAGGCCGATGGCGCCACCGAGGCACTCGCAAGCCGCACCTGCGCGGATTATGCCGGCGCACTGCGCCTGATGCGCCCCCGCGCCGGCGATCCGGACGGTTTCCCCAAGGCGGCGACCGTCTCGGCGCGAACCGGCGCGAACCTCTCCAAGGCCTGGCACGAGATCGAGACACTCGCAACCGCGCGCCGCGCGAGCGGGGCATTTGCGAGCCGACGCCGGAGACAGGCCGAGCGCTGGTTCTCGGATGCCCTCGAGGCGGGGTTGATGGCGCGCCTCAATGCCGACCCGCGCCTGACGGGGCGGCGTGCGGACCTCGCACATGCCGTCACCGAAGGGCACCTGGATCCGGAGTCCGCCGCAGAGATGCTGCTCGACCTCGCATGTCTTGGTGTCGCGGCGAGCGACCGCACCGCGCCGTGAGGGCCCCACCCGGACCGCCTTTGCCCTTGACGCATGAGCCCCGTGCCGCTAGACGCGTTGCTCGAAATCCATATGGCCGGCCTGTCCGGTCCCCAAGCTTTCAAGGACCAAATCCATGTCCCGTCGCTGTGAACTGACCGGCAAGGGCGTGATGACGGGCAACAACGTCAGCCACGCGAATAACAAGTCCCGCCGCCGGTTCCTGCCGAACCTCAACGAGGTCTCGCTGACGTCCGAGACTCTCGGCCAGACCCATCGCTTCAAGATCTCCGCCCATGCCCTGCGCACGGTGGACCATCGGGGCGGCCTCGACGCCTTCCTCGCGAAGGCGAAGGACGTGGAACTGTCGCCGGCCGCGCTGAAGCTCAAGCGCCAGATCTCCAAGGCACAGACCGCCGCCTGATCGTCGGTTCATCGGGGTGCGGGCGGTCGAGCCTGCACGCTTTTCACAGCGGCTCGGCCATATCCGAGGCCCCAGGTGCCCAGCGCCATTCGGCCATTTGCACCGCTTTGGACGCCCTGTCCGCCATCATATTTCACCGGGCCCGGCGCCGACGTAACGAAAATTTAACCATTCCTTTTCCGTGCCGTGCGGCCCGAAATTAATCGGACCCCAAGCCGAGAAACTTCTTGCTATCGTAAGCCTTCGGCCTCATATGCCCGACCCTGACGCCAACGCACGCACCTCTGCTCGGGCGCGATCTGATCGCGAACTCATGTAGCGACGGTAACGTCTCTTTTGGAAACGACGGGGTTCACCCCCCGGGTCTGATGGAGATGACCATGTTGAACGCCGCCGCCCGACAGGGCATGCCCTCCGCCTATTCCGACACCCACCCGGACCTGACCGCGGTCACCGCGCGTCAGGACGACTATATCCGCAGCCGGGAGTTCGACCGCCCGACGATGGTGTTCGACCTCACGTCGCTGCGCGACAAGTTTCGCGCGCTCGCAAGCGGCCTCGGCGATGCCTCGGTCTATTACGCCGTCAAGGCCAACCCCGCCCCGGAGGTTCTGCGCACGCTCGCAGGCGAGGGTGCCCGGTTCGATTGCGCCTCCCGGGGCGAGATCGACCAGTGCCTCGGCCTCGGCGTGCCCGCCCGCGACATCGCCTTCGGCAACACGATCAAGCGGGCCTCCGACATCGCCCATGCCCACGTCATGGGCGTCGAACAGTTCGCGGCCGATTCGGAAGCCGAGCTGCGCAAGATCGCCGAAAACGCCCCCGGCGCGCGCGTCATCCTGCGCATGCTCGTCGAAGCCTCCCAGG
The DNA here is from genome assembly GCA_038209095.1 of Rhodobacterales bacterium. Lineage (GTDB taxonomy): Bacteria > Pseudomonadota > Alphaproteobacteria > Rhodobacterales > Rhodobacteraceae > Amaricoccus. The sequence goes on along the minus strand of JBBQYB010000020.1, from coordinate 11,350 downwards.
CCGACTGGCCGCTCAGCCGCAAGTTCGGGTCCTCCCCGCGCGAGGCGCTTCGCCTGATGGATTACGGGCGCTATCTTGGCCTCGACATCGCGGGCCTGTCGTTCCACGCCGGCAGCCAGATGCGCGAACCTTCCATGTGGGCCATGGCGCTCGACGCGGCCCTGGCGCTCTGGACGGAGGCGCTGGACCAGGGCCACGCCCTGCGCATCCTCAACATCGGCGGCGGATTCCCTGCGTTCTACGGTCATCCCCTGCCGCGGACCGAGGCCTATGCGGCCGAGGTGATGCGCATGGTCCGCGCCCGCTTTGGCAACGACATTGAGGTCATGGCGGAACCGGGGCGCGGCCTCGTGGCGGAGGCCGGCGTGATCTGCGCCGAGGTCGTGCTCGTCGCGCGCAAGGATCAGGACGATCTCGCGCGCTGGGTCTATCTCGACATCGGCAAGTTCTCGGGCCTCGCGGAGACCATGGACGAGGCCATCCGCTACCAGTTCGAGACCCGTCACGGGATGGAGGCGGAAACCGGCCCCTGCATCCTCGCAGGCCCATCCTGCGACAGCGCGGACGTGCTTTACGAGAAACGCCCCGTACAGCTGCCGGTCGATCTTCAGGACGGCGACAAGATCCGCATCCTGTGCACCGGGGCCTATACCACCAGCTATTCTTCGGTGGGCTTTAACGGCTTTCCGCCCCTCGACGCCGTTTTCCTCGACTGATACGTTTCCGGGAGCGCGCAGGCCGCGCTCCCGGCCGCCGTGCGGCCTGACACCCTCGGGAACCGGACTGCACCCTGATGATCATCGCTCAGATCACCGATGCGCACGTGACCGTGCCTGGCCAGCGCCTGTACGGCGATTACGACCCCGGCCATGCCCTTACCCAGACGCTGCGCGCACTTGCCGCCCTGACGCCGGTGCCGGACGTCGTGCTCTTCACCGGCGATCTGACGGACATCGGCACACCGGCCGAATACGAGGCCTTGCGCGATCTCCTTAATGGCTTCCCGCTGCCCCTGGCCGTCATTCCCGGCAACCACGACAGGCGAGACGCCTTTGCCGCAGCCTTTGCGTCCGGCCCCGTCCGCGCGGGTTCCGGCCGCTTCCTCCATCTCGTGCTTGACGACTGGCCGGTCCGTCTCGTCGGGCTCGACACCCTGTCCGGGCCTGGCGTCTCCGCTGGCCTGCTTTGCGAGGAGCGTCTCGACTGGATCGACGCAACGCTGGCCGAGGCTCCGGATCGGCCAACACTGATCTTCATGCACCACCCCCCCTTCCCCACCGGAATCGGGTTCATGGACGCAATCGCCTGCGAGAACGGTGACCGGCTCGCGGACATCGTCGCCCGTCACCCGTCGGTGCTGCGCGTGATCTGCGGCCATGTCCACAGGCCGGTCCACACCCTCTTCGGCGGCGCAGTGGCCTCGATCTGCCCGAGCGTCGCCCACAAGGTCGGCCTCACCCTCGCCGAGGGCGCGCCGGAACAGATGCTCCGCGAAGACCCGGCGTTCCAGCTCCATGTCTGGACCGGCGGGGCCGGCTTCGTCACCCATACCGAATACCTGCGGGACGACGGTTCATGACGCCTCGCGACGCGGGCCTGCTCTTTGCCTCCTGGAACGTGCACAAATGCGTCGGAACCGACCGCAAGTTCGATCCGGACCGCACGATCGCCGTCATCTCTGAGATCGGCGCGGACGTGATCGCGCTTCAGGAAATCGACCGCCGCTTCGGCGACCGCGCGGGCCTGCTCGACCTCGACGCCCTCGAGCGCCGGGCCGGGCTAAAGCCCGTTCCGGTGCAGAGCGGCCATGCGGGGCACGGCTGGCACGGCAATCTGCTCCTCGTGCGGGAGGGCCTCTTGCGCGATCTCCACCACGTCGTCCTGCCCGGGCTCGAGCCGCGCGGGGCGTTGGTCGCGGATCTCGACCTCACGGGCGGTTCGGTTCGGGTCGTCGCGGCCCATCTCGGCCTCCTGCGCCACTCGAGACGACTTCAGGTCGAGCGCCTGCTGGTCCATGCGGCGCAACAGGCGGAGTATCCGACCGTGCTCATGGGCGATCTCAACGAGTGGCGGCGCGGCCGCACCTCGGCGCTCAACGGGTTTGTCCCGAGCTTCGGCCCGCTCTCGGCGCCGGCGGCGAGTTTCCCGTCCTATTTCCCGGTCCTGCCGCTCGACCGCATCCTCGCCCGACCGAACATGATCCTCGGCCCGGTCGAGGCACACGCGACCGCCCTCTCGCGGCGTGCCTCCGATCATCTGCCCATCAAGGCACGGGTCCGTCTGCCGGCTGCGTGAGGCGCAGTCTTGCATCTCCGGGCCCGTTCAAGGAAACAAGGCAATCAACAGTCCCGGAGACCCGATGACCAGATTGATCCTCGCCGCTTGTCTTCTCCTCGCCGCCACCGGCGTGTCCGCAGCCTCCTTCTCGGCGCTCGATCGCAACGGCGACGGCGTACTGTCTTACCCCGAGGCGGAGCGCGAGTTCCGCGACCTCTCCGAAGTGCATTTCCTGAAGGCGGACCGGAACGGCGACGGCGCAATCGGCCCGGACGAGCTTCCTCTGCTCCGCAGCATCTACCAGACCATGTACATCGCCCACTGAACCGCCTGCGACGGGCCGCGCGATCGGGTTGACAGCCGTCGACCCGTTGCTCTCTATTGTTTCTGCGAAGGCTAGGTGCCTTCCCCGCAGCATGATCCCCCCGGAGCAGATGTCAGCCGTCCTCGCCCTTGCACCTGATGCGCCCGCAGTCGAGGCCAGCGGTCTGTCGAAACGCTACGGGGATGCCGAGGCTCTCGGTTCCGCGAGTTTCACCCTCGCCCAGGGCAGGTTTCTGACGGTGCTCGGCCCGTCCGGATCCGGTAAGTCGACGCTGCTCCGTCTGATCGCGGGGTTCGAGCGGCCGGACGCCGGATCGCTGCGCCTCTTTGGCAGCCCGGTCGAGGCTGTCCCACCCCACCGGCGCTCCATCGGGATGGTCTTCCAGCGCCTCGCCCTCTTCCCGCACATGACGGCGGCCGAGAACGTGGCCTTTCCCTTGCGCATGCGCCGCTGGGATGCCCGCGAGATCCCGGACCGGGTGGACCGGTTTCTCGCCCTCGTGCGGCTCGAGGGCTTCGGCGGCCGCAGACCCGCCGAGATGTCTGGCGGCCAGCAGCAGCGCGTGGCAATCGCCCGCGCGCTCGTGTTCGAGCCTGAGCTTCTGCTCCTGGACGAACCGCTCGCCTCGCTCGACGCCAAGCTGCGCGAGGAGATGCAGCTCGAATTCCGGCGGATCCAGCGGGAACTCGGGGTTACGACTATCAACGTCACCCACGACCAGCGCGAGGCGCTCGTGATGTCCGATCAGGTCATCGTCATGTCCCGCGGCCGCATCCTGCAGGACGCGGATCCCGAGACGCTCTGGCGTGAACCGGCCGATGCCTTCGTCGCGGGGTTCATCGGCGTGGGCACGTGCCTTCACGGCATGTCGGCCGACCTCGACGGACCCGGCATATCGGTCGCCGGAACCATCCTTCCGGGGCGGCGGGTGGCAGGCGCCACGCCCCTCGCGCCGGGCCGCCCCGCGATCGCGGCCCTTCGTGCGGACCGGGTCCGCCTCGGCACCGGGACGGCTCCTCTCCCCGGTTGCGACACGCACCGGTCCGCCGTGATCGAAGACGTGATCTTCGAGGGCGACCGCATTCTCTATGACTTGTCGCTCTCGGGTCTCGCGGGTGTGCGCCTGCGCGCCATGGACGGCGATCCGGGCACTCGCGAACGCCATGCCCGCGGCACCTCGGTGCACGCCGGATGGACCCGATCCGACCTGCTGATCTTCGATGCAACCGACGAATGAGGGAGACCCGAATGACCCACACGCCCGCCCTGACCCGCCGCCGCCTGCTCGCGGGGGCCGCGACCCTGACCACCGCCGCGGCCCTGCCCGGCCTGCTGCGTGCCCAGTCCGAACCGGAAAAGCCCGCCGAGATCATCGTGCGCGCCTGGGGCGGCGTCTGGGTCGACAGCCTGAAAACCGGCGTCTCCGACCCCTTCACCGCCGCGACCGGGATTGCCGTTCGCCACGACCTCACCGAGGACAACGAGATCAAGCCGCGCATCTGGGCCGCGGTCGATCAGGGCCGCGTGCCGCCGATCCACATCAACTGGGACACCACCGCCAACGCCACCTCGTCGGCGCTGCGCGGAGCCTGCGAGGATCTCTCCGACCTGCCGAACCTCGCCACCGTCCTGCCCCTCGCCAGACCCATCGGTCTCGACGGCGTGCCGATCGTCAACACCTATGCCTATGTCTACGTTCTGGCCTACCGCCCCGAAGCCTTCCCGGACGGTGCCCCCATCAGCTGGCAGGTTCTCCTCGACCCGAGGTTCAAAGGGCGCATTGCCCTCTACAACGACGGGATCGGCTTTCACCCCTCCGCGCAGATCGCCGGCGGCGGCACCCTCGCGGGCATCCCCGACGACATGGAGCCCTGCTGGGATTTCATCGGCCGGCTCAAGGTCCAGGAGCCGCTCCTCGGCGAGGATCCGGACTTCACCGCCTGGTTCCAGAACGGCGAGATCGACGTCGCCTGCACCATCTCCTCGAACGCCCGCGAGGCAAAGCGCAACGGCGTCGACGTCGCCTGGACCGTGCCCACCGAAGGGGCCAAGGTCGACACCGACGGCATGTGGATCCCCAAGGGTCTGCCCGAGAACGAGCTCTACTGGGCCAAGCAGTACATAAATTTCGCCCTCTCGACCGAGGCGCAGCAGGTCTGGCTCGACGGCCTCGGCCTGCCGGGCGTGGCTCCGGGCCTGACGCCGCCGGCCGATCTCGTGGGCGATCCGTCCTTCCCCACGACCGAGGCCGATTTCGCGAAACTCCTGCTGGTGGCCCCCCGGATCCAGGCCGAGCATACCGCCGACTGGTTCGCCCGGTTCAAGGACATCATGCAGGGATGATGCGTCCATGAAGCCCGACGGCGCCCGATCCGCCCTGCGGGTCGGGCGCCCCTCCCGTGCGGCCTATCCCCTGTCCTGGCGCGCGCTCGACGCCGCCGAAGCGCTGGTGGCACTCTGGCCAGACCGTTGGTCCGGGGCCGTGAAATGGCTGTTTCTGGCACCGGCGCTCCTCATCGTGGGCTTCCTGCTCTGGGGTCTCGGCGTCATGGCGGACGCGAGCCTGCGCGAGATGGACTTCTCCACCTACCGCCTCACCGACGAGCGGTCGCTGGCCAATTTCGCCAAGGCTTCCGGCTCGGCCGCCTTCTGGGCCACGGCCCGGCGCAGCCTGCTCGCGGCCCTCATCGTCACCGCGATCTGCCTTATCCTCGCCTTTCCCTATGCCTACGCCATGACCCGAACCCGCTCCGCCGCCCTGCGCAAGCTGCTGCTGATCGGGCTGTTCCTGCCGTTCTTCATCGGTCAGGTCGTGCGCGCCTATGGCTGGCTGATCCTGCTAGGCCAGCAGGGCCTGGTCAACGACGCGCTCGGAACGTTAGGTCTCGGCCCCTACCGGATGCTCTTCTCCTATCCGGCCGTCCTGTTCGGCCTCGTGCAATACATGCTGCCCTTCGCGGTGCTGATGCTCGCCCCCGCCCTCGCCGCGGTGCCCGAGGAAGTCGAACGGGCCGCCGAAAGCTGCGGGGCGGCTTGGCCACGCGTGCTCCGGCATGTCGTGATCCCCATGGCCCGTCCCGGCCTGATCGCCGCCGCCCTCGTCGTCTCGACCCTCACGCTCACCGATTTCGCGATGCCCGCCATCATGGGCGGCGGCGGCGCGGATTTCCTCGCGAACCTTGTCTACGACCAGTTCTTTCGCACCTCCGACGCCGGCCTCGGCTCCGCCATCACGCTCATCCTGACCCTGCTCGGCACCACCGTCGCCGGCGTCCTTCTCGCCTTCGCCGGGGCCTCCGCCCTCGGCGTGCGGAGTGCCCGGTGAACGGGGCCGCATTCCACTGGACGGTGGCGGCCCTCGTCGCGGCCTTCCTCGCAGCACCGTCGCTCGTTGTGCTCGGCGCGTCCTTCACCACCGGCACCATCGTGCAATTTCCGCCCGACGGCTTCTCGCTGCGCTGGTACGGCGATGTGCTCGCCGCCCGCGAGCTGCGCGGCGCGCTCGCCCGCTCGCTGTGGGTGGCCGTCGTCTGCACCGCACTCGCGGTCCCCGCAGGCACCCTCGCGGCCCTCGCCCTCGCGCGCTGGCGTTTTCGCCGGGCGGCCGCGATCCAGCTCTATCTGCTCCTCCCCTTCACCATACCGCTGATTGGCTCGGGGATCGGGCTGATGCTGCTCTTCGGCGAATTGCGTCTGCTCGGCTCGGTCTGGCCCGTGGGCCTCGCGGCCTGCATTATCAACCTGCCCTTCATGATCTGGGCGGTGGCGGCCAGCGTGAACGCGCTCGACCCGGAACTGGAACGCGCCGCCGCCAACTGCGGGGCGGGTCCGGCACAAACCTATCTCCTCGTCGTCCTGCCCGCGATCCTGCCCGGCGTGATGGCGGGCGCCCTCCTGATGTTCATCCTCGCCCTCAACGAATTTCTCGTGAGCCTTCTGCTCGTGGATGCGCGCACCGTCACTCTGCCCGTCCAGATCTACAACTCGATCCGCTCGATCCTGACCCCGGACCTCGCGGCCGTCTCGACGATCTACGTCCTGATCGCCGCCGTTGCGATCCTTATCCTCGACCGCGTGGTGGGCCTCGATCTGTTTCTGAAATCCAAGTGAAAGGCCCCGCCATGACCGCGCTCCGCGTGAATTTCCACGACCTGTCGCAGATGGACGCAGCCGCCCGTGCGGCCCTCCTGCGCCGGGCGGACGCCGATCTCGGCGACATTCCCGCCCGCGTGCTCCCCATCATCGAGGCCGTCCGCACCGAGGGCGACGCAGCACTCCGCCGGTTCGCCCGCGACCTCGACGGCGTCACCGGCGAGATCGGATCGCTTGTCGCCACCGAGGCCGACTTCAGTGCCGCCTACGACGCGGTCTCGCCCGACGTCGTCGCGGCCATCCGCTACGCCGTCGCCAACATCCGCAAGTTCCACGAACACCAGCGCCCCGGGCCGATGTCGCTCGACGAGATCCGCCCCGGCGCCTTCGCCGGCGACCGCTGGGCCCCCATCCCCTCCGTCGCGCTCTACGTGCCGCGCGGCAAGGGGGCCTTTCCGTCCGTTACCATGATGACCTCAGTGCCGGCCGTCGTCGCGGGCGTCCCGCAGATCTCGATCCTCACGCCCCCGACGCCCGACGGCGGCGTGGATGCGGCGACCCTCGTCGCCGCCCGCGAGTCGGGCGTCACGCGCGTCTGCAAGGTCGGCGGCGCGCAGGCGGTGGCGGCTGCGGCCTACGGCACCGACAGCATCGCGCGCGCCGTCAAGATCATGGGCCCGGGCAGCCCGTGGGTCGTCGCGGCCAAACGCGCGCTCGCCGGCGTTTTCGATACCGGCACGCCGGCGGGCCCCTCGGAATCCCTCATCTTCGCCGACGAGACCGCCGAAGGCCGCGTCGCCGCCGCCGATCTGCTGATCGAGGCGGAGCACGGCCCGGACAGTTCCGCCTATCTCGTCACCCACAGCCGCGCCGTGGCCGAGATGGCCCTCGCGGCCCTCCCCGGCTTCTGGGCGGCCCTCCCCGACCAGCGTGCAGCCTTCACGGCCGCCGTCCTCGGCGGCCCGCGCGGCGGCGTGGTGCTCACCGCCTCGCTTGAGGACAGCTACGCCTTCGTCAACGACTACGCGCCCGAACATCTCGAAGTGCTCTCCGCCGAGCCCTTCGCGCATCTCGGCCACCTCGTCCACGCCGCCGAAGTGCTGCTCGGATCGCACACCCCCGTTACACTTGGCAACTTCGTGCTCGGCCCCAATTGCGTGCTGCCCACCGGTGGCTGGGCGCGCAGCTACGGCCCGCTCTCGGTCACGGATTTCATGAAGCGCAGTTCGGTCGGCTACGTCACCGCGAAGGCCTATCCCGAACTCGCCCACCATGCGCGCGTTCTGGCCGAGTACGAGGGGTTCGCCGCCCACGCCGCGGCCCTTTCCATCCCGAGAACCTGACGGTCAGTCCTGCGCGCGCCGAAGCTGGCCCCAGACCGGCGCGAGCGCCAGACGCGCGGCCAGATAAGGCTCGAACATCCCCGCATACCGTGCCGCGAGATCCGCGTCCGGTGCCTCGGCCTTCCCGAGCACCGGCGTCACCCACTCGGCGATGCATGCCTCCATGTCCCCATGGACCCCGATCGCGCAGGCCGCAATCATCGCAGCCCCCGCAGCCCCCGCCTCTTCGCGCAGGCTCGGACGCACCGGCCGGTCGAGAACGGCGGCCAGCACCCGCCGCACCGCGGGGCTGCGTACCGCACCGCCCGTCACGCGGATCTCGGGCGGCACCGGCCCCATCGCCACGTAACAATCGCGCGTCGCAAGGCACATCCCCTCCACCACGGCCCGCGCCAGATCCCTGAACCGGTGGCCGGAGTTCAACCCGATCAGGCTCGCCCGCGCCTCGCTGTCCACGAACGGACCCCGCTCGCCCGCATCCGAGATATAGGGATGATAGAGCAAGGCGGCCGGCGCGCCCGCCTCGATCCAGCCATCCATCCGCCTGAGCAGATCGGCACGCGTGACATCCGCCCCAAGCTCGGACCCCAGATCCGCCGCCACATCCAGCAACCAGTCCATGTTGAGCGTCGCGGCCATATTGGATTTTGATTGCGCGACAAGACCCGGTATCGGCAGACAGAACACATACCCCGTCGCGCCGGCGTCAAAGGTCACCTCCTCCGGGCGCATCGCGTGCATGTGCATCCCGGTGGAGCCAAGCACCGTGCACCCCGCCGCCACGCCCGTCGTATGGATGCCAGCCCCCAGCGCCGTGCAGATCACGTCGAGATACCCGAGCGATACCGGCGTGCCCGCCCGCAGACCCGTCGCCCGCGCCGCGGCCTCGGTCAATCCATGGGAAACCGACGTGCCGTCGAGCAGGGGCGGCAGCAATCCCCGCCTCCCGGTCAAGCCGAAGGCCGCGATCACGTCCTCATTATAGACCCGCGTGCGAAAATCCCCGAAGGTCAGCACCCCCTCCGAAGGATCCGTCGCCCGGACACCCGTCAGCTGGAGATAGAGCCAGTCCTTGCAGTGAAACGCCGTCGCGGCCGCATCGAGGATCTCCGGCGTATGGCGTTGCATGTGGCTGAGTTGCGGCCCCATGTGGCACGCACTGAGGCCCGTGCCGGTGGTCTCGAATCGGGCCCGGTCGGTGTCCCGCTCACGCAGCAAGCTCACCTCCGCCGCCGCACGCGCATCGAGCCACAACCATCCGTCGCCTACCGGCGCACCGGCCCCGTCGATCAGCCAGGTGCCGTCGCCCTGCGCCGTGATGCCCATGGCCGCCGTGCGCCGTGCCAGATCCGGCACGCGCGCCGCCAGATCGCGCAAGGCCCCCGCACAATCGGACCAGGTCCGGTCCGGCGACTGGGTCGCCGATCCGTCCGGTCCGGTCTCGTAGCGGTTCAGACGAGCCGCCGCTGCGATCTGGCGGCCCTCCAGATCGAAGGCCACCGCCTTCAGGACCGACGTGCCGGCATCGACGCCGATGATCACGTCACGCATGCAGCCCCCGCGCAGACACTCATCGAGCCACGGCCGGATGGTCGGCCAGCACACGGATCAGGATGGCGGCCGACGCGGCTCCGGGATCCACATGGCCCACGGCGCGCGCACCGAGCCGCGCCGCGCGTCCCAAACGCGGCGTCATCGCGGCCGTTGCCGCCGCCCCGGCCTCCGCCGCGATCGCCGCCTTTTGCAAGGCCTCCGCGCCGGACCCGCCAGCCGCCAGCACCGCCGCGGCCGCCTCCCCGGCCGGCAACCAGGCATCGAGCATGGTCTTGTCGCCCCTCGCACCCTTGCCGCGAAATGCAATACCCTCCCCCATCACCGGCAGAAGTGCCGCGACCTCCGCCGCGGTCAGCGACGCCTTACCCTTCGCCTGCGCCGCCGCCCTCAGGAACGCGGTCGCATAGAGCGGCCCCGACGACGCACCGACCGCGTTCAGGAACGCCCTCGCCGCCGCACCTAGGACGTCGCTCGGGCTCATAGCCTCCAGATCCGCCTCAGCCAGCGCCGCGCGGACCGCTCCGAACCCCAACACCATCGTCACGCCATGATCCGCATCGCCGATCACCCCGTCGAGTTCGCACAGATGATCGCGCGCGGACGCCATCGCCTCCGCCATGGCCGAGAACACGTCCGCGAGGTCCCGCGCCCCGAGGACCACGCTCAGCCCACCCGGAACATGGCACAATCGCACGGATGATCGATCAGCGGCTGCAATGTCTCGTCGAGATGCATCAGCGTGATGGAAGCCCCGCCCATCTCCATGGCCGTGCAATAGGGCCCGACCCAGGTTGCATGAACCTCCAGACCCGCCGCATCGAGCCGCGCCCGGACCCTTCGGTTCAGGATATAAAGCTCCATCAGCGGCGTCGATCCGAGCGAGTTCACCAGCACCGCAACCCGGTCGCCGCGCGCGGGCTGCATCTCCTCGAGGATACGGTCGAGGATCAGGTCGGCGATGGCATCGGCACTCAGCAACGGTCCTTTCGCAATGCCCGGCTCGCCGTGGATGCCGAGCCCGATCTCCATCTCGCCCTCGGGGATCTCGAAATTGGCGCGGCGGGTCTGCGGCAGCGAACAGGGCGCCGTCGCCACCCCCATGGTATGGGTCCGCGCATTCGCGTGCCGCGCGATACGCTCCACCGCGTCGAGCGGCAGCATCCGGTCGGAGGCCGCTCCCGCGGCCTTGAAGATGAAAAAATTCCCCGCAACCCCGCGGCGCTTGTCGCGGTCCGCGATCGGGGCGGATGCCACGTCGTCCGTCGTCACAACGGTGCGGACCTCGATCTCCTCGAGCGCCGCCATCTCCGCGGCCATGTCGAAGTTCATGACGTCCCCGGCATAATTGCCATAGAGAAACAGCACGCCCGCCCCCCCGGAGACCGCGCGCGCGCATGCGAGGATCGGATCGGGCGGAGGCGACGCAAAAACGTTGCCGACCGCGGCCGCATCGGCCAGACCGCGCCCGACGAACCCCACGAACGTCGGCTCGTGTCCCGAACCGCCGCCAATCACCAACCCCACCTTGCCCGGCCGCGGCCCACTTGCTGCCACGATGGCCCGGGGGGCTATCCGGCGCAAATGACGGGGATGCGCGGCTAACAAGCCGTCGAGCATCTCCTCGATCACCCGGTCGCCCGAGTTGATGATCTTGCTGGTCTGCACGGTCTCCTCCCACGACCGGCGCATTCATTGAACCTGAGCGCCGTGTCGGTAACGATAGAGAAGGCCCCGACCGCGAATGTCAAACCCCTCGCGC
>JBBQYB010000019.1:0-32143 GCA_038209095.1 Rhodobacterales bacterium | reverse complement strand
CTGACGTGGTTCGTCATGGAGCCGGTGTTCCGCGAGGCCTGGGAGACGGGGGTGCGGCCGATGATCGACGGGCAGGTCAGCCCGGAGGCGGCCTTCGGGCCGATCATGGCCCCGTTTCGCGTCTTCATGGAGGGCCGGGTCGATCCCGGGACGCTCACCATGCTGACCGAGGCCGCGCCGCGCGAACAGGCCCTTACCGCCGAGGGCGGGACGCCGCTGTCGGTCCTGGTACCGGCGTTCCTGCTCAGCGAGATCAAGCGCGGGTTCGAGGTCGGGTTCCTGATCTTTCTGCCGTTTCTGGTCATCGATCTGGTGATCGCGGCGATCCTGATGTCCATGGGCATGATGATGGTGCCGCCCGCCATCGTCTCCTTGCCCTTCAAGCTCGCGTTCTTCGTCATCGCGGACGGATGGACGCTGCTGGCCGGGGCCCTCGTGCGGAGTTACGGGTCATGAGCGACGCAGCCCTCGTTCCCGCCGGCGCGTCCGGGCCGCAGCGGTCGCCGGCCGTATATCGCGGCCCGCAACTGCCGCAGAACGCGATGCCGAGCCCCATCGAAAAGGCCGCGATCATCCTGATGGCCATCGGCCCCGAAATGGGCGGATCGGTCCTGAAGGATCTCGCGGAGCCGGATCTGATCCGGTTCGCGCGCACGCTCACCGGGCTCGGCAAGGTGGCGCAGGACGTGCTCGATGCGGTGATCGTCGAGTTCCTCGAGATCCTGACGTCGGGCCCGGACCTCGCGGGCGGGGATGCGGCGGCCCGCAAGCTCTTGAGTTCGGTGCTGGACGACGACGAAGTGAACCGCCTGCTGGGGGAGAACAAGGGCAAGCCGCGCGGGGTCTGGGACCGCCTCAGCGACACGCCGCTCGCCCCGCTCGCGACCTTCATCGCGGCCGAGCATCCGCAGACGGCCACCGTCATCGTCAGCGAGTTGCGCAGCGACGTTGCGGCGGCGCTTCTGGAGCGGCTGGAGCGCCCCTTCGCGCAGGCGATCGTCGTGCGCCTGAGCCGGGTGCCGACGCTCGACGCGGCCATCACGGCGGCGATGCAGCTGGCCATCGACCGCGATTTCCTGTCCGCCCTCCAGCGGAATCTGTCCAAGCGCCGGCCGGCGGATCTGATCGCTGGGCTGATGAACAACATCTCGTCCGAGGCGCGGGACGGGTTCCTCGGGTTCCTCGAGAGCCAGGAGCCGGCCCTGGCACAGGACGTGCTGCGCACGATGTTCACCTTCGAGGATGTCGCGACCCGGGTGAACGCGCGCGACATCTCGACGATCCTGCGCGGCGTGCCGGAGGAGATCCTGCTCCAGGCGCTCAAGCTCGGGCAGGCGCAGGAAAGCGCCACAGTGGGCTTCATCCTCGGAAACGTGCCGCGCAGGCTCGCGGAGCGCTATGTCGAGGACGTGGCGAACATGACGGACGTCTCGCGCAAGGACGGCGAGGCCGCCCAGATCGAGATCACGAAGGTGATCCAGGCGATGGTCCGGCGCGGGGAGATCAAGTTCATCGACAAGGATCTCTGACGGCGGTCCCCGGCATCGGGCGGTTTGCATCCCATCCCCCCGCGGTTTAGGGGAGAGGGGCGCGAAACCTCAGGTGTCCCCATGGCGTTTTTCCAGAAGCTCAAGGAGCGGATGTTCAAGTCCTCCTCGAAGATCGAGACGGGGCTGGACGCGCTGATCGAGGAGGCCCCCGCAGCCCCGCCCCCCGTCGAGAGCGATGCCGTCCCGGCCGAGGGTGCGGCGCCAGCGCGTCCCGGGCTGGTGGGGCGGCTCTTCGGGGCGGACAAGGGCCGGATCCTCGACGACGAGATGCTCGAGAGCCTCGAGGAGTTGCTGATCGCCTCCGACATGGGGGTCGACACCTCGCTCAAGGTCGCGGCCCGCATGGCGGAGGGCCGGTTCGGCAAGCGGCTCAGCGCGCAGGACATCAAGGAAGCGCTGGCGCGCGAGATCGCGGCCATCCTCGACCCTGTGGCCCGGCCGATGCCCATCCATGCCAAGCGCCCGCAGGTGGTTCTGGTGGTGGGCGTCAACGGGTCGGGCAAGACCACGACCATCGGCAAGCTCGCGAGCCAGTTCAAGGCGGCCGGCAAGTCGGTGGTGATCGCCGCGGGCGACACGTTCCGGGCGGCGGCGGTGGAACAGCTCCAGATCTGGGGCACCCGCGCCGACGTGCCGGTGATGACCGCCGAGGCCGGCTCCGATCCCGCGAGCCTCGCCTATGACGCCATGGCGCGGGCCGAGGCCGAGGGCGCGGATCTCCTGCTGATCGACACGGCCGGGCGGTTGCAGAACCGCGAAGACCTGATGCAGGAACTCGCCAAGATCGTGCGCGTGATCCGCAAGCGCGACCCCGAGGCCCCGCACAACACGCTTCTGGTGCTCGATGCGACCACGGGCCAGAACGCGCTGAGCCAGGTCGAGACTTTCCAGAAGATCGCCGACGTCACCGGCCTCGTGATGACCAAGCTCGACGGGACCGCAAAGGGCGGCGTCCTCGTGGCACTGGCCGACCGCTTCGGGCTGCCGATCCATGCCATCGGCCTCGGCGAGCAGATCGACGATCTGCAGCCCTTCGATCCGGACGAATTTGCCCGTGCGCTGACCGGCCTCGACGTGTGATCGACTGGCTTGCGGCGATCGAGGGCACGCCCGATGGCAGGCGGGTGGCGATGTGGCTGGCGCTTCTCGCGGCCGTGGCCCATGCGGTATTCGGCGCCTTGCAGAAGGGCCGGCACGATCCTTGGCTGACCCGCGGGGCCATCGACGGCTGGATCTTCGTCCTGTCGGCACCGGTGGCGCTGTTCGTGGTGCCCTGGCCCGAGGGGCGGGTCTGGGGGTTGCTGCTCGGGGCGGTGGTGATCCATTTCATCTACAAGGTGCTGATGGCCATGGCCTACAGCCGGGCGGCTTATACGGTGGTCTACCCGGTGGTGCGCGGGACGGGGCCGCTCGCCACCGTGGCCTTTGCCGCAGTGGTCTTCGACGAGCGCTATTCGGCCGTTCAGTGGGGCGGCGTGCTGTTGCTGTCGGGCGGCATCCTGGGACTTGCCATCGCGAACCTGCGCGGCGTCACGGTGGGCCGGCGCGATCTGAACGCGGGCATCGGGACGGCGCTCGCCGCGGGCCTGATGGTGGCCGTCTACACGACCTATGACGCCTATGGCATCCGGGCGACGCCCAATCCGTTCACGTTTCTCGCCTGGTTCTTTTTCATGACGGCGGTGGATTTCCCGGTCCTGGCGGCCTGGCGCTACAGGGCGATGCAGAACCCGCCCGATCTCGGGCCATTGTTGCAGCGGGGGTTCGCCGGGGCCTGGATCGCCTTCGTCAGTTTCGGGGCCGTGATGCTTGCGACGCGTCTCGACAAGGTGGGGCAGGCGGCGGTGCTGCGCGAGACCTCGGTGGTCTTTGCCGCGCTGATCGGCTGGCTGTTCTTGCGCGAGCGGGTGGGACCGCTGCGTGGCGGGCTCGTGCTCGTGATCGCCCTCGGCGCGGTAGTGGTGGAATTCGGCTAAGGGGGCGGCTATGTCCGGTGGCATGTCGGAGCGCACAATCCATCCCGTCCTGAAGCTGGTCCTCGAGATCGGGCCCATCGCCGTGTTCTTTCTTGCGTATCGCTGGGCGCCGGTGCCGGAGGGGCTTGGCACCGCCGAGCGGCAGCTCGAGCAGATCCTCTTTTCGACCAAGGTCTTCGTGCCGACCATCCTCGCGTCGCTCGCGATCAGCTACGCCTTCACGCGCAAGCTACCGCGCATGGCGGTGATCACGGCGATCGTCGTGACGGTGTTCGGCGGGCTGACGCTGATCCTGCGCGACGACACGTTCGTGAAGATGAAGCCCACGATCCTCTACGGGCTGTTCGCGGGCATCCTCGCCTTCGGCATCCTGCGCGGCCAGAGCTATCTGAGATACCTGATGGACGAGCTGATCCCGATGCAGCCCGAGGGCTGGATGAAGTTCACGCGGCGGTTCATCGTGTTCTACCTGTTTCTCGCAGTGCTGAACGAGGTTGTCTGGCGGGGCTGGGGTACGGATGTCTGGGTTAATTTCCGCACCTTCGTGCTTCCGGTCGCGAACATCGCCTTCGTGATGGCGCAGGTGCCGCTGTTCCAGCGCTATGCGCTGCCCGACAAGCCCACCGGCGTCTGAGAACGGGGTTGGACGGAGCCCACCGCGCGCTCGAACGCATGGTGGGGGCGCAGGTGCGCGCCTTTCGCACGGCGCTCGGCATGAAGCTCGGGGATCTGGCCGCGGCGGCGGACCTGTCGCCGGGGATGCTGTCGAAGGTGGAGAACGGCCAGACCTCGCCGTCGCTCTCCACGTTGCAGGCTTTGGCTGTGGCACTCAACATCCCGCTCGCGAGTTTCTTCACCAAGTTCGACCAGAAGTCGGAGGCCACCTTCGTCAAGGCAGGCCAGGGACTGACCATCGAGCGGCGGGGGACGGCCAAGGGGCACCGCTATCAGCTGCTGGGGCACGGCGTGCGGCCCGACGTTGGGGTGGAGCCCTATCTGATCACGCTCGACGCGCAATCGGACGCCTATCCGATCTTCCAGCACGAGGGGATCGAGTTCCTCTACATGCTGGAAGGGGCGGTGGTGTACACCCACGGGGACCGGTCCTATCTGATGGAGCCGGGGGATTCGCTGTTCTTCGATGCCGATATTCCGCACGGGCCGCTGGAACTGCGCCGGCTGCCCGCGATCTATCTATCGGTGATCGTGATGCCGGATGTGTCCGGGTGATTTCCTGATAGGAAATTCAATTCGATTGTCGGAAACGGGGTTGCGTGGTATGTGCCTTGCTTTTCCGGGGGTGATATCATGTGCGGGATCGTCGGGCTGTTTCTCAAGACGGCGGAGCTGGAGCCCGACCTGGGGCGGCTGACGGCGCTCATGCTGCACGAGATGGCCTCGCGGGGGCCGGATTCGGCAGGGTTCGCAGTTTACGGTCCGGTGCGGGATGTGGAACGGATTTCGGCCCTGTCGCGGAGCGGGACGACGGACTGGGCCGCGGTGGAGCGGGGTTTGGCGGCGGCACTCGGCACCGGCGTCGGGATCGAGGTGCTGTCCGATCACGCGTTCCTGAGCGTCGGAGAGGCCGGGGCCGAGGCGCGGCGGTGGATCATCGAGAACGCACCCGATGTCTGCGTGCTCGGTGTCGGGCGGGCGATCGAGATCTGCAAGGGCGTGGGCGATCCGGATGCGGTGGCCGGACGGCTGAGGCTGGCGGACCGCGCGGGGAGCCATGCCATCGCCCATACGCGGATGGCGACCGAGAGTGCGGTGACGACCGAAGGCTCGCATCCGTTCTCGACAGGGGCGGATACATGCCTTGTCCACAACGGCTCGCTGTCCAACCACAACCGGCTGCGCCAGAGCCTGCGCCGGCAGGGCGAGAGCTTTCAGACGGAGAACGACAGCGAGGTGGCGGCGGGGTATCTCGCCTGGCGGATGCGCGAGGGCGATGGCGTGGATGTGGCGCTGGAGGGGGCCTTGCGGGACTTCGACGGGTTCTTCACGCTGGCGGTCGGGTCGCGGGACGGATTCGCGGTGCTGCGCGATCCGATCGCCTGCAAGCCCGCGGTGATCGCGGAGACGGACGATTGGGTCGCGATGGCCTCGGAGTTCCGGGCGATCGCTGGTCTGCCTGGGGTGGCGCATGCGACGATCTGGGAGCCGGCCCCGGCCCGCGTCTACAGCTGGCGGCGCGCGGCGTGACGGTCCTCCTCGCGAACACGGTGCTCGATCTTGGGGTGCTCGACCGGCGCGCGGTCAATTCCGCGTTGCAGACGGCGGAGCAGGGCTCGTTTCGGATGTTGAACCCCGGCGGGGGACATGCGCTGGCCTGCGGGCTGCGCACGCCAGTCGAGGTCACCATCGACGGACACGTCGGCTATTACTGCGGCGGCATGAACGAGCATGCGACCGTCACCGTGCAGGGCACGGCGGGCACGGGGGTCGCGGAAAACATGATGTCGGGTGAGGTGCGGGTCCGGGGCGACGCGAGCCAGTCGGCAGGGGCGTCGGGGCATGGCGGGCTCCTGGTGATCGAGGGCGATGCGGCGGCGCGCTGCGGGGTTTCTATGAAGGGGATCGACATCGTCGTCGGGGGCTCGGTGGGGCACATGAGCGCCTTCATGGCGCAGGCGGGACGGATGGTCGTGCTGGGCGATGCCGGGGCCGACCTTGGCGATTCGATCTACGAGGCGCGTCTGTACATTCGCGGTGCCGTGGCATCGCTCGGGGCGGATTGCGTGGAGAAGCCAGTGGGCGACACGCATCTCGCGGAACTGGCGGATCTGTTGGCGCGGGCCGGACTGCATGCCGATCCGGCGGAGTTTCGCCGCTACGGGTCCGCGCG
Source organism: Rhodobacterales bacterium (assembly GCA_038209095.1). GTDB lineage: Bacteria > Pseudomonadota > Alphaproteobacteria > Rhodobacterales > Rhodobacteraceae > Amaricoccus. The sequence continues at coordinate 25,769 of JBBQYB010000019.1, read as the reverse complement.
GCAGCTTTATCATTTCAACGTCGACAATGTGGGTGCCTACTGATGACCGAGCCGGTCCGCACGATACCGCGCCATTCGGCGACCTTCGACGAGCACACGCTGAGCGAGATCAGACGGGCGGCGGCGACGGGCGTCTATGACATCCGCGGCGGGGGGGCGAAGCGGCGGGTGCCGTGTTTCGACGATCTCGTGTTTCTAGGGGCCTCCATCAGCCGCTATCCGCTGGAGGGGTACCGCGAGGCCTGCGGTACGGACGTGGTGCTCGGGGACAGGTACGCGTCGAAGCCCTTGCATCTGAAGATCCCCATCACGGTCGCCGGCATGTCCTTCGGCTCGCTGTCGGCACAGGCGAAGGAGGCGCTGGGGCGGGGGGCGTCGGCCATGGGCACGTCCACCACCACGGGAGACGGCGGCATGACCGACGAGGAGCGCCGGCATTCGGCGACGCTGGTCTATCAGGTGCTCCCGTCGCGCTACGGGCTCAATCCGGTGGATCTGCGCCGGGCGGATGCCATCGAGGTGGTGGTGGGCCAGGGGGCGAAGCCCGGCGGCGGCGGGATGCTGATGGGCCAGAAGATCAACGCGCGGGTGGCCGCCATGCGCACGCTGCCCGAGGGCATCGACCAGCGGTCGGCCTGCCGGCACCCGGACTGGACCGGACCGGACGATCTGGAGATCAAGTTGCAGGAATTGCGCGAGATCACCGCCTGGGAGAAGCCGATCTTCGTCAAGGTGGGTGCGGCGCGCCCCTATTTCGACACGGCCCTCGCGGTGAAGGCGGGCGCGGACGTGGTGGTGGTGGACGGGATGCAGGGCGGCACGGCCGCGACCCAGCACGTCTTCATCGAGCATGTGGGCATCCCCACGCTCGCGGCCGTGCGCGAGGCCGCACGCGCGCTGGAGGAACTGGGGATGCGGGGCAAGGTCCAGCTGATCGTCTCGGGCGGGATCCGGTCGGGGGCGGACGTGGCGAAGGCGCTGGCGCTGGGGGCGGATGCGGTTTCAATCGGGACGGCGGCGCTGGTCGCCATCGGCGACAACGATCCCGTCTGGGAGGCGGAATACAACGCGCTCGGCACCACCGCAGGGGCCTATGACGACTGGCACGAGGGACGCGATCCCGCGGGCATCACGACGCAGGATCCGGTTCTGGCCGCACGGCTCGACCCGGTGATGGCGGGGCGGCGGCTCCGGAACTACCTCTCGGTGCTGACGATGGAGGTGCAGACGTTGGCCCGGGCGAATGGCAAGAGCCACGTGCGCAACCTCGAGCCGGAGGATCTGGCGGCGCTGACGGTGGAGGCCGCGGCCATGGCCGGGGTGCCGCTCGCGGGGACGTCCTGGGTGCCGGGACGCTAGAGGTCCGGACGTCACGGATCCGTCGCATCGCCGTCATCGAATCGTCGGGATCGCCCGCCATTTATCGGGAAACGGAGATCCAAGGGCGGGGGTTGCGATGCGGAAGATCACACCGGTGCTGGCGCTGGCGGCGCTGGCCGCTCCGGCGGCGGCGGAAGAGAAGATGCGGGCGGGTCTCGCGGGGCATGCGCTGATCCCGGCCTTCACGCTCTATGCGCCGCCCGCGGACGCGCCGCGCGATGCCTGGGTCAGCGGGAAGTTCACAGGGCCCGCGCGGGTCGACGAGCCCATGAGCGTCGAGGGGCGCACCGGGCCGCAGCAGGGCGGCCGGCTTACCGGGATCAACCTTCCGTTCATCGGGCAGCCGGTGCAGGGATTCTCGGGCTTCGCGATGGAGGCCGCACCCGAGGGCGGTATCGTTGCGCTCGTGGACAACGGGTTCGGGGCGAAGCGCAACAGCGCCGACGCGCTGCTCGCGTTCTACCGGGTGCAGCCGGATTTCGAGACAGGCACGGTGGATTTGCTGGAGCGGGTCTTTCTGCGCGATCCGGACGGGGTCGTGCCGTTCCGGATCGTCACCGAGGGCAGTGCCGAGCGCTACCTGACGGGGGCGGATTTCGATCCCGAGAGCATCCAGCTGCGCGGCGAGGAGATCTGGATCGGCGAGGAATTCGGGCCGTATCTGATCCGGGCCACGCTGGACGGCCGGGTGACGGGGCTGTTCCCGACGCTCGTCGAGGGGGCCGAGGTGCGCAGCCCCGATCATCCCGCGCTGTTCGTGCCGGCCGAGGCGGGCACGGATTACACGGTGCCGCGGTCGAGCGGGTTCGAGGGCATGGCGCTGAGCCCGGACGGGACGCGGCTCTGGGCGATGCTGGAGAAGCCGCTGCTCGGGCCGGACGGGGCGCCTGCGAGCGACGTGCTGCCGGTCTTGGCGTTCGATCCGGAGGCCGGGGCCTGGACGGGCGAGAGCTTCGGGTTCCGGCTGGCGGAGGGGGCGGAGGCCATCGGGGATTTCAACTTCGTCGATGCGACCCGCGCGCTGGTGATCGAGCGCGACGGCGGCGAAGGCGATCCGAGCCTCGCCTGCGCCGGGGAGCCGGAACCCGATTGTTTCCCGCAGCCGGCGCGGGTCAAGCGGGTGGTGCTGATCGACACGGCGGACCGGGATGCGGACGGCGTGGCGCGGCGGATCGCGTCCATCGACCTGATGGCCATCGAGGATCCCGAGGGGTTGGCGCGGGTCGAGACGGACACGGCCGACGAGACGCCGGGGCGCTTCACCTTTCCGTTCCTGACCATCGAGAACGTGCGGGTGATGGACGACGCGCATATTCTGGTGGCCTCTGACAACAACCTGCCGTTCTCGACGGGCCGCAAGCTCGACCGGGCGGCGGACAACGAGTTCATCCTCCTGAACGTGCCCGAGTTTCTCGCGGCCCGTTAGGGGCCGCAGGCGCTTTGTCCACGCGTGGACAAACTGGCAAGTATATGTAATTGCTGGATTACCCAATTTCCGTTCATGACTTGGCAAGGTTTGCCGCACGGAATTGCGGGATGTGGTGGTACGGTGTCCTGCGGCCGGCTCCGCTCAGAGGACGGGGCCGAACATGGCGATGGTGTTGTTGCGCAGGCGCTGGCCGAGGGTCCAGGCCTCGACCGTGGCGGGATCGACGCGGTCGGAGGCCGCGATGTAGCTCAGCTGACGGGCCCGCAGGTCTCCGGTCATGGCGTGGTCGGCGAAGAGGATGTTGTTCTCGAAATTGAGCTCGAAGCTGCGCCGGTCGATATTGGCCGAGCCGATGAGGGAGACCTCGCCGTCGATGGTGAGGGTCTTTGCGTGCAGGAGGCCGGGGCGGTACTCGAAGATGCGCACGCCGGCGTCGAGCAGTTCGCGGTAGTAGCTGCGGCTGGCCGCGGCCACGATCCAGCTGTCGTTGCGCTTCGGGAAGACGATGCTGGTGGCCACACCGCGGCGCGCACTGGCGCAGAGGGCGGCCTGGATCGGCTCATCAGGCACGTAGTAGGGGGTGGTGACGAGGAGTTCGCGCCTCGCTGCATACATCAGCGCGTCAAACATCTCGGGCATTCCCGAGGACCGGATCGCGGCGCTGGTGCCGATCACCTGGGCCACGAAGCCCTCGTCCGCGGGGCATGCGGGTGCCGAGATCAGCGCGCCGAGATCCTCCCGGGTGTGCGCCATCCAGTCGCTGGAGAAGAGGTGTTGGTTCTGGCGCACGATGGGGCCGGTGAAGCGCATCATCACGTCGACCCAGGGGGCGTATCGCGCCTTGATCGCGAAGGCCGCGTCCGCGCAGTTCTGGCTGCCGCAGTAGGTGATGCGGTTGTCGATGACCACGATCTTGCGGTGGTTGCGCACGTCGATGCGGCCCTTGAGGGGGCGCAGGAGCGCGAAGCCCACGGGCAGGGCCGCGACGAGGCGCACGCCGGCCTCGGCCATCTCGCGCCAGTGGCGCGATCCGATCAGCCGGCGCGAGCCCATGTCGTCGGCCATGGCCCGGACGGTGACGCCGCGCCGGGCCGCGCGGGCGGCGGCCGCGGCCACCCGCAGCCCACTGTCGTCGGTCAGCCAGATGTAGAACATCAGGTGCACGTGCTCGGTCGCGGCGTCGATGTCGGCCACGATGGCGTCGATGGCCGCAGAACTGTCGGCGAGCAGTTCGGCGCGATTGCCGCCCACGGGGGGATAGCCGCTGATGGAGCGGCCGACGAGAAAGAGCGGCGCGAGATGGGCGGGCAGCCGGGTTGCGGCGTCCGTCCGGCCCGGGGCCGCGTCGGGGAAATCGGGGAGCCTGCGCAGGGCGGCGCGCAGGCGCGCGATCCGGCCGCGACCGATGTTGGTCTCGCCGAAGAAGACATAAAGCGCCATGCCCACGACGGGAGCCACGGTGATGACCACGACCCAGGCGAGCCGGGCCGCGGGTTCGCGCTGGTGGCGCAGGAGCGCGCGTCCGATGAAGAAGATCTGGCCGGCCACGAGCCCGAGGATCGCGGCCCAGACCCAGAGGCCGGACCAGGTCACCGCAGGCGGTGGGTCAAGTGTTTCGCCCTCACACCATCATCTCCTTGGTGGCGGTCAGGCGCACCTCCGGATAGTCGCGCGCGACGCGGTCTATGTCCCATTGCAGGCGGGTCATGTAGACCGGATCGCCGTCGTGATCCTCGGCCATGTGGCCCTTGTTGGCCTTGAGGAAGGCCTCGATCTTGTCGGGCGGGCCCGAGACCCAGCGCGCGGAGGTGAATTGCGAGGCCTCGAAGCGCACGGGCAGGCCGTATTCCAGCTCGATGCGGGAGGCCAGGACGTCGAATTGCAACGGGCCCACGACGCCGACGATCCAGCCCGAGCCGAAGACCGGCTTGAAGAGTTTCGATGCGCCTTCTTCGGCGAACTGGGTGAGGGCCTTCTCGAGGTGCTTCGACTTCATCGGATCGCCCGCGCGCACGGTCTGGAGCAGTTCGGGCGCGAAGGACGGGATGCCGGTGAAGCGCAGCGCCTCGCCTTCGGTGAGCGCGTCGCCGATGCGCAGCTGGCCGTGGTTGGGGATGCCGATGATGTCGCCCGCCCAGGCGTCCTCGGCCAGTTCGCGGTCCTGGGCGAGGAACATCACCGGGTTCGCGATGGCCATGGGCTTGCCGGTGCGCACATGGGTGAGTTTCATGCCGCGCTCGAAATGGCCCGAACAGAGGCGCACGAAGGCGACGCGGTCGCGGTGCCTTGGGTCCATGTTGGCCTGGACCTTGAAGACGAAGCCGGTGACGTCGTCCTCCCAGGGGCCGATGCCGCGCGATTCCGCAGGGCGGACCTGGGGGGGCGGGCCGAAGCGGCCGATGCCGTCCATCAGCTCCTGCACGCCGAAGGAGTTGATCGCGGAGCCGAACCAGATGGGCGAGAGGTTGCCCGCGAGCATCGCCTCCGGGTCGAAGGCGGGCAGGAGTTCGCGGGCCATCGCGACCTCGTCGCGCAGGGTCGCGAGCAAATCGGCCGGGATATGGGCGGCCATGGCGGGATCGTCGAGGCCGTGCAATTCCACGCTGCCGGCGCGCTTGTTGCGGTCGGCGCGGTCCATCAGCTCGAGCCGGTCGCCCAGCATGTCGTAGCAGCCGAGGAAGTCGCGGCCCTGGCCGATGGGCCAGGAGGCGGGGCAGACGTCGAGTTGCAGTTCCTGCTGGATCTCGTCGATGATCTCGAAGGTATCGCGGGCCTCGCGGTCCATCTTGTTGCAGAAGGTGATAATGGGCAGGTCGCGCAGGCGGCAGACCTCGAAGAGCTTGCGGGTCTGGCTCTCGACGCCCTTGGCGCCGTCGATGACCATGACGGCGGCATCGACCGCCGTGAGGGTGCGGTAGGTGTCCTCTGAGAAGTCCGAGTGGCCGGGGGTGTCGACGAGGTTGAACCAGAAGTCGCGGAACGGGAAGGACATGGCGGAGGCCGAGACCGAGATGCCCCGGTCCTTTTCCATCTGCATGAAGTCCGATCGCGTGCGGCGCGCTTCGCCCTTGGCGCGGACCTGGCCCGCGAGCTGAATGGCGCCGCCGTAGAGAAGGAACTTCTCGGTCAGCGTCGTCTTGCCGGCATCGGGATGCGAGATGATCGCGAAGGTGCGGCGCCGGGCGATCTCTGGCGGGAGCGGAGGGGTGTTGGACGGGGTGTCGCGCATCGGGAGCATATATGGCGCGGGGCTGGGGATGGAAAGGGCCGGAACCCCCGGCGGGTGGCCTGCCGTCAGGAGGCCATGCGCTTCGCGCCGGACTTGAGGCCGCGCGCGAGGGTCCGGGTGTCGTCGCCGTCGACCTTCGGGACGATGCGGAAGGCCGCGTTGACGAAACAGAAGAGCGCGAAGCACAAGAGGCCGAGGCAGACGGCGGTCACGAGGACCTGTCCGTAGATCTGGCCGTTCAGCCAGGAAAACGCCTGACCGACGCCGCCGGCCTGCTGCGGGTTGGCGCGCCAGGCCGCGTACGCGATGAAGATGCCGACGAGGCTCACGACGACGCCCTGGGCCGCGACGCCCGCCATGAGAAGGCCATTGTAGCGGGTGGTGAAACGGTTGGCGCGCAGATGGTCGCGGTATTTCTGTTTTGTGGCTTTGACGAGGTAGTAAAGGCCCGCGCCGAGGGTCGCGAGCCCCGCGAGGCCGACGATCCAGCGGCCCGCAGGCCAACCCATCACCGTGTCCACGGCCTTCGGGATGCTGGAGCCGCCGCCGGAGCCGCCGGAGAGAAAGAGCAGTGCGAAGGCGCTGATGCCCAGGGCCAGATGCACGGTGCCGGTCACGACCATGCCGAGGCGGGCCGCGAGGCCCTTGGCGTCCGCGCCATAGGTCTCGAGGTCGAAGGCCGCGTCGAGATAGCGCCAGACCGCATAGGCCAGCATGCCGGCGAAGATGAGAAACAGCACGAACCCGCCCCAGACGGTGTTCTCGAGCCGGGCGAGGGCGGATGTGGTGCCCTCTGCCGTGCCGCCCTGCCAGATGGCGAAGAGCGAGAAGCCCGCGACGACGAGATATACGATGCCGCGTCCGGCATAGCCCGCCCGCATGACGGGCACGGCCCACGAGAGGTCCGGTTTCGACATGGCCGCCTCCTTGGCGTCTGCTGATGGCAGGACCTCAAGGCGCGGACGTAGAGTTGGTTCCGCCGCCCGCAGTTGACCGGCGCGTTCGGGCGGGGCAGGGAGGCGGGATGGACAGTCCCATGCCCCACCGGTTCGCGCTGCGGGTCTATTACGAGGACACGGATCTCGCGGGGATCGTGTATCATGCGAATTACCTCAGGTTCATCGAGCGGGGCCGGACCGAGGCGCTGGCGGATCTCGGGGTCGATCAGGCGCGCCTGAAGGCCGAGACGGGGGTGGTGCTCGCGGTGCGCCGGGTGGAGGCCGAGTTCCTGGCACCCGGGGTGTTCCAGGACAGGCTTGAGGTGACGACGGGCTTGCGCGGACTGTCCGGCGCGCGGATCGATCTGGTCCAGGGGGTCTGGCGCGGTGGGATGCTTCTGATGCGCGCGGAGGTGCGGATCGTGGCGCTCGGGGACGGTCTGCGGGCGGTGCGGGTGCCGGGGCCGGTGCAGGCGGCGCTCGCGCAGATGGCATCGGCGGATGACGCCGTCTGAGGGCCGCACCCCCTAGACAGACCGTGTCGATTTCGGCACAAGGCGCTGAAAAATCCGGGCGGCGAAGGCCTGCCCGTGCCGGCAACGGACGGCGGCCTAACCGAGCATTCAGAGCAGGCGCGTCATGGACCCAAACCATCTCGATTTTTCCATTCTGGCCCTGTTTTTGCGGGCCAGTTTCACCGTCCAGCTGGTCATGCTGGTGCTGATCGCTGCGTCCGTGTGGTCGTGGTCGATCATCATCCAGAAGATGATCGATCTGCGCCGCGCCCGCGCGGAAGCTGCGGCGTTCGATGCGGCCTTCTGGTCCGGCGATCCGCTGGAGGAAGTGTTCGACCGGCTGGGGCCGGACCCGACCGGGGCGGCGGAGCGGATCTTCTCGGCGGGCATGACGGAGTGGCGCCGGTCGCACCGCAAGGACGGGGAGCTGATCTCGGGCGCGCAGAGCCGCATCGACCGGGCGATGAGCGTCGCCATCGGGCGCGAGGCCGAGGACATCAACAAGGGGCTGACGTTTCTCGCGACGGTCGGGTCGATCTCGCCGTTCGTGGGGCTGTTCGGCACGGTCTGGGGGATCAAGCGGGCGTTCGAGGAGATCGCGGTCCAGCAGTCGACCAACCTCGCGGTGGTGGCCCCCGGCATTGCGGAGGCCTTGCTCGCGACGGCGCTGGGCCTGCTCGCGGCGATCCCGGCCGTGATCTTCTACAACAAGCTGAACCAGGACAGCGAGGCGATCGTCGGGGGGTACGAGGGATTCGCGGACGAGTTCGCGATGATCCTGTCGCGCCAACTCGACCGGGCGAGCTGACATGGGGGCCGGCGTTCAGGGTCGCGAGGCGCGCGGTCGCAGGGAAAGGCGGCGCAACCGGCCGATGTCGGAGATCAACGTCACGCCCTTCGTGGACGTGATGCTGGTGCTTTTGATCATCTTCATGGTGGCGGCCCCCCTGTTGACGGTGGGGGTGCCCATCGCCTTGCCCCGCACCGCGGCCGATCCGCTGCCCACCGAAGCCGAGGAGCCGCTGACCATCGCGCTGACGGCCGACGGGACGATCATCGTGCAGAACTCCGAGGTGGAGCGCGCGGCCTTCATCCCCATGCTCCAGGCGGTGGCGGCGGAGCGGTCGAGCGACCGCGTCTATCTGCGGGCGGACGGCGCCGTGCCCTATGAGGGTGTCATGCAGATCATGGGGGCTCTGAACGCGAGCGGATTCAACAACATCGGGCTGGTGACCGAACAGGGCGGGCCGCGTTTCGACGGTTCGGACGAATAGGCCCGGCCTTGCGCACGGGAACGCTCCTCTCGGGTATCGGTCACGGCGGCATTCTGATGCTGGCCGTGTTCGGCGTGCCGTGGTTCGGGCCGCGCGAGCGTCCGCCGATCCAGGTGACCGAGGTGAGTTTCGTGAGCGAGGCGGAGTTCGCGGCGGCGCAATCGGCGGCCGAGCAGGCCCCGCGGGTGCCGGACGCGCCGCCCGAGCAGGTGGCCCCGCAGGTCGAGGCAGAGCCCGAGGTGCTGGCCGAGCCCGTGCCGCCGCAGCGCGTGGAGCCGCCGGCCCCGCCGGAGCCCGAGGTGAGCACGGTGCCGAGCCTCGCACCCTCGTTCAACGCGGAAGCGCCGCTGGCGGTCGCTCCCGATGCCGTGACGCTTGTGCCGCCGAGCGCATCGTCCCCGGTGGCCCCGCCGCGCGCGCGGCCCGTGGAGCGTCTGGCGGCGGCGGAACCCGCGGTGGAGCGCCCGGCCCCGGTGGCGCCCCCGGAGCCGGTGGCGGAGGCGCCCGCGCCGGTCGTGGAGCCCGCGCCCGCAGTACCAGAGCCGGCCCCCACGCCGCCGCGCGTCGAGACCCCGAGCGGTGCGGTGGCCGAGGCGTCCCAGCCGCGGGCCCGCCCAAGCGCCCTGGCGCGGGCGGTGCCGCCGGCCGCCACGCCGCCGCGCGAGACCGTGCTGGAGGATCTGGCGCGCGAGGTCGCGAGCCAGATCGAACGCGAGGCGCAGGTGGCGACGCCGCCCACGCCGCCGACCGTGACCGCGCCGACCCCGCCCGCGCCGGCGCAGGGGGAGGCCGCGACGTCGCTGCCGGTGGGGCCACCCATCACGAGTGCCGAGCGCGACGGGTTGCGGGTGGCGGTGCAGCGGTGCTGGAACGTGCCGGCGGGCCTGCGGGACGCGCAGGAGTTGCGGGTGACGCTGGCGGCGGAGCTGACGGCGGCGGGCGACGTTATCGCGAGCACGATCCGGCTGATCGAGCCGAGTGCGGTGCCCGACGGCCGGTTCCAGCAGGCGTTCGAGGCGGGACGTCGTGCGCTGATCCGCTGTTCGCCCTATACGGATCTGCCGCGGGACAAGTATGCCCAGTGGCGCAACATCGAAGTGGTCTTCAACCCCGAAGGGATCGTGTCATGGTAGATCGGTTGCGGCGCAACCTGGTGCTGGCGGGGTCCGCGGCCGTGCTGGTCCGGCCCTTCGCGGCGGTGGCGCAGGCCCCGCTGCGCATCGAGATCACGGACGGCGTGATCGAGCCGATGCCCATCGCCATTCCGGCCTTCGTGGCGGACACGCCGGGCTCCGAGGACATCGCCGCGCGCATCACGCAGGTCGTGATCGCGGATCTGACGGGGACGGGGCTGTTTCGCGAGATCCCGCGGGCCGCCCATATCGGGCGGGTGAGCAATTTCGAGGCCCCGGTGCAGTTCGGCGACTGGAGTGCCATCAACGCGCAGGCGCTGGTGACGGGGGCCGCGGGGGTCAGCGGCGATCAGGTCTCGGCGCGGTTCCGGCTGTGGGACGTGTTTGCCCAGAGCCCGCTTGGAGAGGGTTTGCGGTTCGACGGATCGGCCGCCACCTGGCGCAGGCTGGCGCACAAGGTCGCGGATGCGATCTATGCCCGTCTGACCGGCGAGACGGGGTATTTCGACAGCCGCGTGGCATACGTGGCCGAGAGCGGCCCGAAGGCGCAGCGGCGCAAGCAGATCGCGATGATGGACTACGACGGGGCGAATTCCACGGCGCTGACCGACGGGAACGCCCTGGTGCTGGGGCCGAGCCTGTCGAATTCGGCGCGCCAGATCCTGTTCACCAGCTACGAGACCGGCAAGCCCGCGGTCTATCTGATCGGGGCGGGCGGCGGCGGGCGGCGGGCCATCGCGAGCACCGGGGAGATCAGCCTCGCGGGGGGGTTCTCACCCAGCGAGGGTCAGGCGCTGATCTCCGTGTCGCGGGGGGGTGCGTCGAACATCTATCTCGCGGACCTGGGATCGGGGCAGGCCCGGGCGCTGACGCAGGGTTCGGCCATCGACACCTCGCCGAGCTTTGCGCCGGACGGCAGCCGGATCGTCTTCGAGAGCGATCAGGGCGGCACGCAGCAGCTTTACGTGATGCCGGCGGGCGGCGGGGCCGCCACGCGCATCAGCTTCGGGGCCGGGCGTTACGCAACACCGCAATGGTCGCCGCGGGGCGATCTGATCGCGTTCACCAAGATCGACGGCGGGCGGTTCCACATCGGCGTGATGCGGCCCGACGGATCGGGCGAGCGCTTGCTGACGGCGAGTTTCCAGGACGAGGGGCCGAGCTGGTCGCCGAACGGCCGGGTCATCATGTTCTACCGGGTGACGCCGGGCGAGGCGGGGGGGCCGATGATTTATTCGGTGGACATCACCGGACGCAACCTGCGACCTGTCCCGACGTCGGGCTTTGCATCGAGCCCGTCCTGGTCGGGACTGTTGACATGACGGGCGGTCCGAGAGGGAGGAGACGACAGTGGTGAGCAAACGGAAATTGTGGATGGCGGTGCTGCTGGCGCTGTCGCTCGGGGCCTGCGCGCGGGGGCCCATCGACACCGGAGCGGGGTTCAGCGGCACGGGCGGCGGGTTCTCCGGCTCGGGCGTCGGAGGCGATCCGTTCGGCGTGAACGGGCTGAACGGCGGGGTCACCGGCGGTGTGCTGCCCGGCAGCGCGGTGAGCGACACGGTGCTCTTTCCGGTGGATCAGGCGTCGCTGACGCCGCAGGCCATCGGGGCCATCGATGCTCAGGTGGGCTGGCTCTCGGCCAATCCGGGCGGGCGGATCGAGATCGAGGGACATGCCGACGAGCGCGGCACGGAGCAATACAACATCCAGCTTGGGGCGCGGCGCGCAGCCGCCGTGCGCGATTACATGGTCAGCCGCGGCATTCCGGATGCGCGGGTCAGCACCAACACCTTCGGGCGGGCGCGGCCGGTGGCCACCTGTGCCGACGAGAGCTGCTGGTCGCAGAACCGCCGGGCCGTGACGGTGGTCGCAGGACCGGGCGTCTGAGGCGGACGAGGGGAGGGACAGGGATGCGTGCGGGGCTGACGGTACTGGTCTTCTGGGCGGGGCTCATGGCGAGTGCGGCCTTCGGGCAATCGGTCGCGGACGTGCGGGCCGATCTCGACGTGCTCAACCGCCAGATCCAGGAGCTGCGCACGGCCCTGGTGCAATCCGGATCCGGGGGCGGGCTGCCCACCGCGGCGGCGACGCCCCTGGTGCGGCTCGACCAGCTGGAGGCGGAGTTGCGGCGGCTGACGAATCGGGTCGAGGTGCTGGGCAACGACGTGACGCGCATCGTCACCGACGCCACCAACCGGGTCGGGGATCTGGAGTTCCGGCTGACGGAGCTCGAAGGGGGCGACGTGAGCCTGCTCGCGCGGCCCGACCCGCTGGGCGGGGGGGTCACTGCCCCTGCGGCCCCGGCCCAGGTGTTGCCCGAGAACGGCGGCGACGCGATCGCCACGGAGCAGCAGGATTTCGATGCCGCGATGGCGGCGGCCTCCGCCGGCGAGCATGCCCGCGCGGCCGAGATGCTGGCGACGTTCCTTACGACCTATCCGGGCGGGCCCTTGTCGAGCGAGGCGCAGTTCCGCCGCGGTGAGGCGCTGGCCGCCACGGGGGACGACCGGGGTGCCGCGCGCAGTTTCCTCGATGCGTTTTCCGGCGCGCCGGAGGGGGCGTTCGCGCCGCCCGCGCTGTCGGGGCTCGCGGAGAGCCTCGGGCAGCTCGGGCAGGTCAACGAGGCTTGCCTCACGCTCACCGAGGTCGTGACGCGCTATCCGGGCTCGCCGGCGGCGGCCCTCGCTCCGGCGAAGCGGCAGGCGCTCGCCTGTCCGTGAGCCCCGTGGCGCTCGGGGCGGTCCTCGAGACCGCGCCGGAGGGCAGGATCGGGGTGGCGGTTTCGGGGGGGGGCGACTCCGTGGCCCTTTTGCTGCTGATGCGGGACTGGGCGGCTGAGCGGGGGCGCGAGATCGCGGCCGTGACCGTGGATCACGGGCTGCGCGCCGCCTCGGCCGGGGAGGCGCGGGACGTGGCAGGGCTCTGCGCCGGGCTGGGTATCTCCCATGACGTGCTGCGTTGGGAGGAGGGGCCCGGACGGGGCAACCTTCAGGATCTGGCGCGAAGCGCGCGCCGGAGGCTCATCGGTGACTGGGCGGCGGCGCGCGGGATCGGGGCTGTGGCGCTTGGGCACACGCTGGAGGATCAGGCGGAGACGTTTCTCATGCGGCTCGCGCGCGGGTCGGGAGTGGACGGCTTGTCCTGCATGGCCGAGGCGTCGCGGGGAGACGGCGTGGTCTGGCTGCGCCCTCTGCTGGGGACGGAGCGCGCCGCGCTGCGCGCCTGGCTGCGGGCGCGGGGTGTCGGCTGGGCGGAGGATCCCAGCAATGCGGACCCACTATTTCTTCGTGTGCGGGCGCGCGCGGCGCTCGGGCCGCTGGCGGATCTGGGTCTCGGGCCGGAGCGGCTGGCGCGGACGGCGGCGGGCCTGCGGCGGGTGCGGGCGGCGCTCGAGGCCATGACGTCGGATCTCGCGTCGCGGTGCGTAACGGTGGGGTCTGGGGGGGACGTGACGCTCGATCCGGCGATATTGCGGCCGGCCGCGGAGGAGATCCGGCTGCGGCTGCTGGCCGCGGCGCTGTGTTTCGTGGCCGGCGCGCGGTTCCGGCCAAGGCTGCGCATCGTGGAGGCGGTGGATGCGGCATTGGCGCGCGGGGATCTCGGGCGGGGGCTGACCGCGCAGGGCTGTGTGCTGCGGCCCGTCGCCGGTGGAGGGGTAGCGGTTCGCCGCGAGGTTGCGCGCGTGGAATGCCGCGTGCCGGTGCGGCTGGGCCTCTGGGACAACCGCTGGCGCGTGACGGACACTGGCTCCGGGGCGCTCGAAATCGGGGCGTTGGGTGCCGCAGGGCTGTCGGCGCGGCCCCGCTGGCGCGATGCGGGCGTGGCGCGCGAGACGCTCCTGACCACGCCGGCGCTCTGGCGGGGCGAGGCGCTGGTGGCGGCGCTGGCGCTCGACGAGGGGTGCGCGGGCCGAGCGCTGCGCGTCTCGCCGCTGCTACCGCCGTGGACGGGCGCGGAAATGCGTTGAAACCCGCTGGCGTGCGCTTATGTTAGACGCATAACCTTCGGTGGCCTGAAGCCGCCTTTGGGTCATTGGAGAGACGCTTGTGGGTAACACGAAGAACATCGCGTTCTGGATAATTCTCTTTCTGCTCATGGTGGCACTGTTCAACGTCTTCTCGAACGGTAGCCGCACGAACATGGGTCGCGAGATCAGCTACTCGGATTTCCTCAATCGCGTCGAAAGCGGGCAGGTCTCCGCGGTCCGGCTCGACGGCGAGCGGGTCTATGTGACTTCCACCGACGGGGCGACGTTCCAGACGGTGCAGCCGCGCAACACGGATGTCCTGCCCGACCTGCGCGAGGCGGGCGTGGAAATCCAAGCAGCGCCGCAGGAACAGTCGGGCTTCATGAGCGCGCTGGGGCTCTGGCTGCCGTTTTTGCTGCTGATCGGCGTGTGGATCTTCTTCATGAACCGCATGCAGGGTGGCGGGCGCGGCGGGGCCATGGGCTTCGGCAAGTCGAAGGCGAAGCTCCTGACCGAGAAGTCGGGGAAGGTCACGTTCAACGATGTGGCGGGTATCGACGAGGCGAAAGAGGAGCTCGAGGAGATCGTCGAGTTCCTGCGCGACCCGCAGAAGTTCAGCCGCCTGGGCGGCAAGATCCCCAAGGGGGCGCTGCTGGTAGGACCTCCGGGGACCGGCAAGACGTTGCTGGCCCGCGCCATCGCGGGTGAGGCGGGTGTTCCGTTCTTCACCATCTCAGGTTCGGATTTTGTCGAGATGTTTGTGGGCGTGGGTGCGAGCCGCGTGCGCGACATGTTCGAGCAGGCGAAAAAGAACGCGCCCTGCATCGTGTTCATCGACGAGATCGACGCCGTGGGGCGCCACCGCGGTGCCGGGTATGGTGGTGGCAACGACGAGCGCGAACAGACGCTGAACCAGTTGCTGGTAGAAATGGACGGGTTCGAGGCCAACGAGGGCGTAATCCTGATTGCGGCTACGAACCGGCCCGACGTGCTTGACCCGGCGCTCCTGCGGCCGGGCCGGTTCGACCGGCAGGTGCAGGTGACCAATCCCGACATCAAGGGTCGCGAGAAAATCCTCGGGGTCCATGCGCGGCGCGTTCCGTTGTCGGCGGATGTCGATCTGCGGGTGATCGCGCGGGGCTGTCCGGGGTTCTCGGGTGCGGATCTCGCGAACCTTGTCAACGAGGCGGCGCTCATGGCGGCGCGGACCGGCAAGCGGTTCGTGACGATGATGGATTTCGAGAACGCCAAGGACAAGGTGATGATGGGGGCCGAGCGGCGGTCCATGGTCCTGTCGGACGATGAGCGCAAGCTTACGGCGTATCACGAGGCGGGCCACGCCATCGTGGGCATCAACACGCCCCAGCACGATCCGATCCACAAGGCCACGATCATCCCGCGCGGCCGGGCGCTGGGGCTGGTAATGAGCCTGCCCGAACGCGACCAACTGAGCGTGACGAAGACCAAGTACAAGTCGATGATCGCCATGGCGATGGGCGGCAAGGTCGCCGAGGAACTGGTGTTCGGTCCCGAACAGGTGACGAGCGGGGCGGCATCCGACATCCAGCAGGTCAGCCGGATTGCGCGCGCCATGGTGACGAAGTTCGGGATGTCGGAATCGCTCGGCAATATCGATTATGCCAACGAGCAGTTCAGCTATCTCGGGCCGCAGGGCGGGGGGCTGAATGCGGGTCCCGACACCCACGAAAAGATCGACAGCGAGGTCCGCAATCTGGTGGACGAGGGCTTTGAGACGGCGCGCCGGATCCTGACCGAAAAGCGCAACGATCTCGATCGGCTCGCCAATGGCTTGCTGGAGTACGAGACGCTGACCGGCAAGGAGATCGGCCGGATCATCGCGGGGCTGCCGCTGAACCGCGGATCGACCGACGAGGACGACAAGTCCGATACCGGATCGTCGGGCATCGTGGCAATACCCAAGACCGGAAAGCCCATGCGGCCGGTCCGCAGCGACGACGAGAACCTGGATCCCGAGCCGGCGGGTGCCTGACAGACGAGCGCGCCGCGAGAACGGCGCGCTTTTTGCCTTCTGGTCTTCGGATGTTGGGCCGGGGTGCTCGGTGAAGGTCTTGGCTTGCGAAGCGCCGGCCTCCTGAGATGGCGAGACGCTTAGCGATCGAGATGACAGGTGCGGTGCGGTTTCTGGGGGTTGTTCCAGACCGCAGGTCGTCGTTGCGGTCGGTGTCATCGGAGCGGATCACGCTCGATTACGCTGGGATCGTCGGGGACAGCCATTCCGGGCTGACGCGCCCGTCCTGCAGCCGGGTAACTGCGATTTATCCGGTCCGCGGCACGCCGATCCGCAATACCCGTCAGATCAGCCTGTTATCGGTCGAGGAGCTGGCCGAGACCGCGCGGATCCTCGGGCTCCCGGTGTTGCCACCGGAATGGGTGGGGGCCAATCTGATCCTCGAGGGTTTTGCGGGTCTGACGGCGCTGCCTCCGGCGTCGCGTCTGGCTTTCGAAGGCGGGGCGGTGCTGACGGTGGATGTGGAGAATGCGCCCTGCAACTATCCGGCGCGCGAGATCGAGATCGAGCATCCCGGGATGGGCAAGGGCTACAAGGCCGCGGCGAAGGGGCGGCGCGGTTTGACCGCCTGGGTCGAGCGGGAAGGCGAAATCCGTCTCGGCGAGACCGTGCGGCTGCACAAGCCTCCGCACTGACGCGGCCGGGGGTCGCTGCGCAAGCGTCGGGGGTCGGTATTTCCTTGGACCCCACCGTGGATCGCCCGTAGACCGGGGGCCTGTTCACGACCCGAGGATCCGTCCGGCCATGACCCTTCCGACTGACATAGAAATTGCCCGCGCGGCGCACAAGAAGCCGATCCTGGAGGTGGGAGCGGCCCTCGGGATCCCGGCCGCGGATCTCGTGCCCTATGGGCATGACAAGGCCAAGGTCTCGGCGGGCTTCATCGCGGGACTGGCCGACCGGCCGGACGGCAAGCTGATCCTGGTGACGGCGATCAATCCGACGCCCGCGGGCGAGGGCAAGACGACGACGACCGTAGGTCTCGGCGACGGGCTGAACGCCATCGGGCGTAAGGCGGTGGTCTGCATCCGCGAGGCGAGCCTCGGCCCGTGCTTCGGGATGAAGGGCGGGGCGGCGGGCGGAGGGCATGCGCAGGTGGTGCCGATGGAGGACATCAACCTGCATTTCACGGGGGATTTTCACGCGATCACCAGCGCGCACAACCTGCTGTCGGCGATGATCGACAACCATATCTACTGGGGCAACGGCCTCGACATCGACCCGCGGCGCATCGTCTGGCGCCGGGTGATGGACATGAACGACCGAGCCCTGCGCGACATGGTCGTGTCGCTCGGCGGGGTCGCGAACGGCTATCCGCGCCAGACCGGGTTCGACATCACGGTGGCGTCCGAGGTGATGGCGATCCTGTGCCTCGCGCGGGATCTGGCGGATCTGGAGCGGCGTCTGGGCGACATCATCGTGGCGTACCGGCGCAACAGGACGCCGGTCTTCGCGCGCGATCTGAAGGCGGACGGTGCCATGACGGTGCTGCTGTCGCAGGCGATCCAGCCCAATCTGGTGCAGACGCTGGAGAACAATCCGGCCTTCGTGCATGGCGGGCCGTTCGCGAACATCGCCCATGGCTGCAATTCGGTGGTGGCCACGCGGACGGCGCTTAAGCTCGGGGAGTTCGTGGTGACCGAGGCGGGGTTCGGGGCGGATCTCGGGGCAGAGAAGTTCATGAACATCAAGTGCCGCAAGGCGGGGCTCGCGCCCGCCGCGGTGGTGCTGGTGGCGACGGTGCGGGCGCTCAAGATGAACGGCGGCACGGCGAAGGAGGATCTGGGCACGCCGGACGTAGCGGCTGTGACGCGGGGCTGCGACAACCTGGGTCGGCATCTGGCGAACCTCGCGTCCTTCGGGGTGCCGGTTGTCGTGGCGATCAACCATTTCGTCTCCGACACCGAGGCGGAGATCGCGGCCGTGCAGGCCTATGCCGCGGCACAGGGCGTGGAGGCGGTTTTGTGCCGGCACTGGGCGGAAGGCTCGGCCGGAATCGCGGAGCTCGCGCACAAGGTGGCGGCCCTCGCGGACGCGGGGAGCGCGCGGTTCAACCTGCTCTATCCCGATGCGGCCCCGCTTGTGGAGAAGATCGAGACGATCGCGCGGCAAATCTACGGCGCGGACGGGATCGAGGCGGATGCGACGATCAGGGCGCAACTTCGCGACTGGGAGACGGCGGGGTATGGGGCCCTGCCGATCTGCATGGCCAAGACGCAGTATTCCTTCACCACGGATCCGACCCGGCGCGGCGCGCCGACCGGGTTCACGATCCCGGTGCGCGAGGTGCGGCTCAGTGCCGGGGCCGGGTTCGTGGTGGCGATCTGCGGCGAGATCATGACCATGCCGGGCTTGCCGAAGGTGCCCGCCGCCGAGACGATCCGTCTCGATGCGCGGGGCTTCGTCGAGGGGCTGTTCTGAGCGGTGATGGCGCATTGCACCAGGCTGGCATGGCCGCTAGAGCATCGGTCATGGAGCCCCGTCCCGCCGACCTCGAGACCATGACCGACCTCCGGGCGGAAATCGACCGGACGGATCGTGCGCTGCTGGCCCTGCTGGCGCGCCGGGCGGCGCTGATCGACCGGGCCATCGAGATCAAGGGTCCGGCCGGATTGCCCGCGCGGATCGAGGCCCGGGTGGAGGAAGTGGCCTCGCAGGCGCGGGCCGTCGCGGATGCCGAGGGCCTCGATGGCGCGGCCGTCGAGGCATTGTGGCGGATGATCATCGAATGGTCGATTGCGCGCGAGGAGCGGGTGCTTGGCGCGGATCTGACGCCGTGAGCGCCCGGATCATCGACGGGCGCGCCCATGCGGCGGTTCTGCGCGCGCGGGTGGCGGAGCGGGTGGCGGACATGGGTGGGCGCCATGGTCTGCAGCCGGGGCTCGCGGTGGTTCTTCTCGGAAGCGATCCCGCCAGCGAGGTCTATGTGCGCAACAAGGCACGAGCGACCGTTGAGGCAGGCATGCATTCGGTCGAGCATCGCCTTGGGGCCACGACGTCGCAGGCGGACCTGCTGGGGCTGATCGCGGTTCTGAACGCCGATGCGAAGATCCACGGCATCCTGGTGCAATTGCCGCTGCCGGACCACGTCGATGCGGACCAGGTGCTGGCGGCCATAGCGCCCGACAAGGACGTGGACGGGTTTCATGTGACCAATGTCGGGCGGCTCGCCACGGGCCAGCGCGCGCTCGTCCCCTGCACGCCGCTGGGTTGCCTGATGCTGCTGCGCGCGGAATGCGCGCTCGCGGGTGCCGAGGCGGTGGTGGTGGGGCGGTCGAACATCGTCGGCAAGCCGATGGCGCAGCTGCTTTTGCGCGAGAGTGCCACGGTGACGATCGCCCATTCGCGCACCCGCGATCTCGCCGCGGTATGTCGCCGGGCGGAGGTTCTGGTGGTGGGGGTCGGGCGTCCGGAGATGATCAGGGGCGACTGGATCCGGCCCGGAGCCGTGGTGATCGATGTCGGCATCAACCGCATCGCCGGGGAGGACGGCACATCCCGTCTAGTCGGGGACGTCGAGTTCGCTTCGGCGCATGCCATAGCCGGCGCGATTACGCCCGTGCCGGGCGGCGTGGGGCCGATGACCATCGCCTGCCTGCTCGCCAACACCGTGACGGCGGCCTGTCGGGCGCATGGCCTTGGCGAGCCGGAGGGCCTGACGGTCTGAACGGTCGTTCGGAGACCTGTCGAGACAGGGCCTTGGCGGCGGAGACACTGGCCGCCGCGTTCTTTGGGCCGCTCTGGTGGGAGAACTTCGCCGGGGCCGTAGCTTTTCGCTTGCCCATCCCGCCCCTCCTCCGTATTCCCGCAGATGGAGAGGTGGCCGAGTGGCCGAAGGCGCGCCCCTGCTAAGGGCGTAGGGGGGCAACTCCCTCGTGGGTTCGAATCCCATCCTCTCCGCCAACACCCCTTCCCAAGAAATCCGATAGCATCCGCAAGCTCCGAATATATTTCGGTTTTCACACTCTTCTTGTCCGAAGACATCCTGCAATATCCTGTACCAGCCGGTTCCTATTGGGGGAACGTTTGGGGGAAGATGGAAATGCTGGGTGCAGGTGCGCGACGGGCCGAGAAAGAGCTGACTGCTGTCTTCGTGAAACAAGTGAGCAAGCCCGGGAAGTATCATGACGGTGGGGGCCTTGGCCTCTATCTGCGCGTCGAGCAGAATGGCGCACGTTTCTGGGTGCAGCGGATCACCATTCGCGAGAAGCGCAGTGAGCTTGGACTGGGCAGCCCGCCGCTGGTGTCGCTTGCCGATGCGAGACAGGCCGCGACCGACAACAAACGCATGGTTCGCGCTGGCGGTGATCCATTGGCGGCGAAGAGAAAAGCCGATGGTGCGATGACCTTCGATATCGCCATGGATCGCTATCTCGCGAACAAGACTGCTGGCCTCGGCAACGAAAAGCACAAGGCGCAGTGGCGCTCGACCCTGCTGGCCTATGCGATCCCTGTTCTGGGGCGCATGACGGTGGACAGCATCACGCCGCGTGATGTGCTGCACTGCCTTGAGCCAATCTGGGCGGAGAAGACGGAAACGGCCTCACGCGTTCGCCAGCGAATAGAGGCGGTGCTCAGTTGGGCGACGGTGGCGGGCTACAGGTCGGGCGACAACCCGGCGCGCTGGAAGGGCAATCTCTCCGAGCTCCTGCCAAAGCCCTCAAAGGTGGCAAAGGGGAGCAATCATCCAGCTCTCATGCTCAGTGACGTCTCGCGGTGGTGGAGTGACCTTCAGCATCGTGAAGGGGTCGCGGCGCAGGCCCTCGGCTTCCTGACCCTCACGGCGGCCCGCTCGGGCGAAGTGAGAGGCATGACATGGGGAGAAGTTGATCTCGGCGCGAGGATCTGGACGGTTCCTGCATCCCGGATGAAAGCTGGCCGCGACCATCGCGTTGCGTTGACGGACGAGGCGATTGCGCTTCTGCAGGCCCTCCCGTCCGCCACATCCGCGGGACCCGACACGCTGGTGTTTCCCGCCCCGCGCGGCGGCATGTTGTCCGACATGACGTTGTCTGCAGTCATGAAGCGCATACAGGAGGCTGAGGAAAAGGCTGGGCGAAGAGGCTATTTCGACCCACGCTCGGGACGGCCGGCTGTCCCGCATGGGCTGCGATCGACCTTTCGCGACTGGGCGGCCGAGGAGGGCCAAGACCGGGACATGGCCGAATTGGCGCTGGCCCACGCCGTAGGCTCCAACGTGGAGCGGGCCTACCGGCGTTCGGACATGCTGGAGCGACGCCGCGGGATGATGGCGGCGTGGGGGCGGTTTGTCCGGGGAGAAAGTAGTGAGGGCCACATTCAGCCCAACGTCGGAGGGCAGTGAGATGGACGACTGGCGCAAGCTGGCGAAAGCTGAACAGTGGGATCAAATCATATGGGAGTCGCTTGATACAACTGAGCAGCAGGACCTCCTCGCCTTGCTGCGGGCTGGCCCCGTGCCAAAAAAACTCGTGAAAAACGGGATGGAAGAAGATCTCCGATATAAACTGTTTCATGAAGTCGAAGGAAAGCCAGCCAAGTTCGCCGCTTATATGCTGGCCATGTTGTCCGCCATTCATGATCCGGAACCCAATTGGATCGAGAGCTCAGAAGATTATTTCCGCGAGGTCTTGACCGAAGCCGCCAGGGGAAAACCAGGTTCGCCAAAACAAAAACACAACAGCGGAATGACAGAAACGCAAGGCGACGCCGAGTTGTCGCTTGAGAGCCACGCAAATTCGGGGCTCAGGCTCATCGAGGAATATCGGCGGCTGGAACGCATGGCCGCGGGGACGGTTGAGGATGATGGTCCAGCATCTGCCGATTGGCTGATCAGCTGGATGCAGGAAGCCGCGTCCATCAGTTTTCAAGTGGGCTGTCGGATGCAGGCGGTTTGGGCGAAAAGCTATGACAAGCACGCACTTCGGGGCCTCAATAACAAAAACAGACTTAATGAGAGCACCGAAAATTTTAACAAACTTAGAGCAATAAATAAGAGACAAACATCAAAATTTATTGCCTCTATTAAAAGCAATACAAAATTGAAGGGCGACCATCTTGAAGAATACATTAGGGAAGGACTGTTGAGCGCGCACAACATAAATCTGTCGAAGCGAACGATCAGACGCTATCTCAAGGACTTGAGTAGGGGTATCTGAAAATAGTTGGACATGCTCACTAAGCGTGTCCAAGCAGAGTCCGACATCGTCCAGGTACTGTCAAAACAAACCTGGAAGATTCAACAATGTCTTTTCGCATCTATCGGCTGCCCGCTGTGCTGGAGCGCACGGGACTGTCCCGCTCAACCCTCTACGTGATGATCGAGGTCGGGACTTTTCCCGCCCCGGTTCCGCTTGGAGCCCGCGCTGTCGGCTGGACCGAGAGCGACCTTGTAAGTTGGCTGGACGGGCGCAAGGCCCTGCGCGGGGGATGCGAGGGATGATCAAAGCTCAATCCCTCACCGTTGCGCTTGGCGGGGTCTGGTATGGGAGCTACGGCGTCGCCCATTGCCCGGCCTGCCAGCCCGAAGCCCGCGCCGGTCAGGCCGCCTTGGCTCTGAACAACGGCGGTACTGGCGGCAAATTGCTCCTGCACTGCCACAAATCCGGGTGCGCCTTCGGGCGCATCCTTTCTGCGGCTGATGTCGGGACGCTGCAGGAGCCGGGATCCGTCCCGGCTGATCAGCAGCTGCGGAACGAAGCCGCTGCACTGAGGCTCATGAAGCGGGAAAAACGCGCCCGCACGCTCTGGTCCGCCGCCACGCCAATCGGCGGCACGCCCGCTGAGACCTACCTCAGGTCCCGGAACATCACCTGCGATCTTCCCGAGACCCTGCGGTATTACCCGAATTGCGCACACCCGTCCGGGTCGGCATTTCCGGCGATGATCGCCCGGGTGGATCGGGCCGAAGGCTTTGCGGTTCATCGCACCTATCTCCGGGCCGACGGCCTGGGAAAGGCTCAGACGTATCCCCAGAAAGCGATGCTCGGTCCGGTCAAGGGCGGCGCCGTGAACTTGGCTGGCGTCCCCCAGCCCATCGTCGTCGCGGAGGGCATTGAAACGGGTCTGTCCCTGCTCAGCGGGCTGCTGCCGGGCCCTGCGACGGTCCTGGCGGCCTTGTCAACATCCGGCATGCGGAGCCTCCAGTTGCCGGCCGCAGTGGGCGACCTGCTCATCGCTGCTGACGGGGACAAGGAGGGCGGGAAAGCGGCCGGATCTCTCGCCAGTCGCGCCCGTTCGCTCGGCTGGCGAGAGATCATGAGCGCTCCGGAGGCGCGGGACTGGAACGACGTCCTCGCGCTGAAAGGGGGTGCAGCATGAACGCCTCGTCTCGCACGCCGCTTGAGCCGGACTGGCCTGTTCCCGACAGCGCTTCTTGTATGATGAGCAGATCGAGGCTCCTGCTCTGCCCCTCGAACAGGTTCTGGACCCCGCTCTCGCTAAATGGGTGGCCGACGCTGCGGAAGCAAAGGGCTGCCCGCCGGACTATGTCATCACGGCGCTACTTGCTGTAGCGGGTAGCGCCATCGGAAACGCAGTCTGGGCCAATCCCTCGTTTGACTGGTGCGAGCCGCCCGTAATCTGGGCGATGTTGATCGGTGCGCCGTCAAGCGGCAAGTCGCCGGGGCTCGACGCGGTTCTCGCCCCCCTTATGCAGCATCAAACGGTGCTGCAGCGAGATCATGTGGAAAAGCATAACGCGTGGCGCGATGAGTCCGAAATTGCGAAGTTGGCCGAAGCCAACTGGAAGGAGGCTGTGAAGACCGCCATCAAGGAAGGAAAGGAGTTGCTCCCGAAACCGAGAAACGCAAACGCCGGGCCAGAGCCCTTGCAGACGCGCCTGTCTGTCTCGGACGCCACGGTGGAAAGGCTCGCTGTTATCAGCGCGCAGCAGCAGCGGGGTCTTCTCCTGACGCGTGACGAGCTGTCCGGGTGGCTCCAGAACATGAGCCGCTATAGTAGCGGGTCAGACCGGCCGTTCTGGCTCGAGGCTTATGGCGGGCGCGCCTACGTGGTGGAGCGCATGGGCCGCCTGCCTGTGAATGTGAAGCGCCTGTTCATCGGCGTTGTCGGCGGCATTCAGCCCGATCGGCTGAGCTCTCTCCTGCTAAATGCCGATGATGATGGGTTGCTGGCGCGCTTCATTCCGACATGGCCGAACCCTGTCCCGATCCTGAGACCGACCGTGCGTATAGATGCGGAGTTGATGACACGGGTGCTCGGGAAACTGATTTCGATGGATCTTGTGATTGACGAGACTGGAGAACAGGTCCCCCGGTTTCTCCCCTTCAGTGAGGAGGCGCAGGCGCTTCTGCACGCCTTCCGTCAGAAGACGCGGGATTTGGAAGGGGTGACGGAGGGACTGCTTCTGCCGTTCATAGGAAAGCTGCCTGGACTCTCCGTTCGCTTGTCGCTGGTTATCGCTTTTCTGGATTGGGCTGTTGGAAGCGGTGACCAGCCAAAGGAAATCACCGGGCCGCAGTTCGCGCGTGCGACGCTCCTTGTGGAGACCTACTTTCTGCCGATGGCCCGGAGGGCCTATGGAGCCTCGGCGGTACCCAAAGTCGAGCGCGGCGCGCGGCGGCTGGTCTCGCTGGTCCAGGACAAAGGGTGGGACACCTTCTCGACGCGGGATGTGCTCCGCTGTGCCAGCACGGGGCTCAAGACGAGAATAGAGATCGATCCAGTGTTGCGGGCGCTTGAGGAAGGCGGATGCATCCGCCCGGAAGTATCGCCGCGAAAAGCGGAAGGCGGCCGTCCTGAACGCCGGTACCTTGTCAATCCGGCTGTTCTTGCACCCCCGTGATCCATGGCTCCGGCATCGCGGGACGGTGGGGAGCCCCGCTGACAAAACTGACAAAACTGACAAAACCTCCCGGCAACCGCCAAGCGCCGGGAGGTTTTGCCTGTTCAGGATGAGCTTTCAACCGTGCAGGCAGATCGCATGAGATGCGAAAAGCTGCCCCTGGATCTCTCGGGAAGATAACGTCCACCTTTTCAGTTATATACGTCGTTTTTTTCTCGCAGATCAGCAATAAAGCAGCTGCAAGACATGGTTCTTTGTGGCAGTATGGACCAAGCGAGAGATAGCGGCATGCCGCCTTCTCGGAGCGCATCGCAGGCAACGACCGCCGACAAGCAGGAACGCGGCACATGATCGGAAAAAACGGCGAAAATTCGGCTCGCGACAGCTCCGGGCGGTTTGGCCCGGGCAATGCGGGCAAGCCGCGTGGGGCGCGCCACAGGACCACGCAGGCCGTGCTTGAGCTCCTCGATGGAGAGGCGGAGGCGCTGACCCGAAAGGCCGTCGAGTGCGCCCTCAAAGGCGACGCAACGGCCATGAAACTTTGCCTCGAGCGTCTGGCGCCGCCCCGCAAGGACGCCCCGGTGACCTTTGCTCTGCCACGCATGAGCTCGGCGAAGGACGCTGCCCGGGCGGCCGCCGGCGTGTTGAAGGCGGTGGCGGAGGGAGAACTGACGCCCCTTGAGGGCACGCATGTCATGGGGCTGATCGACGCCTATCGCCGGACGCTGAAAACGACTGAACTGGAGGCGCGTCTGGCTGCGGTGGAAAATGCCAGGGGCGCGCCCCTTGCGTGATTATCGCTTGTTGCGATGAAGGCGAGCCGGCGCAAGCGACGGCATAGTTGGGAGACAGGCCATGAGTATTTTGACCCGCATCAGGAAACTTGAAGAAGCCGCGACGAAACAGCGATTGCGCAATGAGATGCAGGGCGGCGTCGGTGAACCGATGAACGACATCGACGCCCTTTTGGGAGCTATTGGGCCAGTCGCCACGAAGTCCTTTCTAATGGCGATCGTTCGTGAAGGCCACGCCCTGCCGATCAGAGTTCGGAACAAGAGTTAGCCGGAGC
>JBBQYB010000018.1:0-32288 GCA_038209095.1 Rhodobacterales bacterium | reverse complement strand
ATCAGGAGTTCATCCGCTTCCTCAACACGCTCGAGCGGGACGTCCCGGCGGGCAAGGCCGTTCATGTCATCCTGGACACCTACGCAGCCCACAAGCACCGCAAGGTCAGGGAGTGGCTCTCCCGCCATCCGCGCTGGACGTTCCACTTCACGCCAACGTCCAGCTCCTGGCTCAACGCCGTCGAGGGCTTCTTCGCAACGCTCACCCGGCACCGCCTGAAGAACGGCGTCTTTTGCTCCATCGTCGACCTCCAGGCCGCAATCGACCGCTTCCTCGCCGAACACAACCAGAGCCCCAAGCCCTTCGTCTGGCGCGCCGACCCAGACGCAATCATCGCCGCGGAAAATCGAGGGTTCCAAACGTTGGAGTCAATCCACTAGCGCAATAGGGACGAGATACCAAGTCCGGGGGGATTGGCGGGCCGGGCGCGGGGGGTCCGGCGGCGATTTTGCGGAAATGGGTCTTTGATCGACCCGCGATCTCGGCCATAACGCGGCCCGATCCAGATCACAGGCCCGCCATGCACGACATCCGCCAGATCCGCGACACGCCCGAGGCCTTCGACGCCCGGCTCCGCAGCCGGGGCCATGCCCCCGTCTCGGGCGAAGTTCTGGAGATCGATGCCCGCAGGCGCGGCCTGATCCATGCGCTGGAGACGGCCCTCGCCGAGCGCAACGCGGCGTCTCGCGAGGTGGGGGCCGCGAAGGGACGCGGCGACGACGCGGAATTCGAGCGGCTCCGCGCGCTGGTGGCCGACAAGAAGGACGAGATCGCCCGCCTGGAGGGCGAGGCTGCCGAGGCGGATGCGGCGTTGCACGCATGCCTCGCCGGCCTGCCCAACCTGCCGCAGGACGACGTGCCCGAGGGTCCGGACGAGACCGGCAACATCGAGATCCGCCGCCACGGCACGCCGCGCGCGTTCGATTTCACGCCGCGCGAGCATTTCGAGATCCCGGGGGCCGCTGCGGGTCTCGATTTTGAAGGGGCCAGCCGCCTGTCCGGCAGCCGGTTTGTCGTGCTGACGGGGGCGATGGTGCGGCTCCACCGCGCGCTGGGGCAATTCATGCTCGACACGCATGTGGAGAAGCACGGGCTGATCGAGCACTGGACGCCGGTTCTGGTGCGCGACGAGGCGATGTTCGGCACGGGACAGCTGCCAAAATTCGCCGAGGACAGCTATCGCACCACCGAGGGCTGGTGGCTGATCCCCACAGCCGAGGTCACGCTCACCAACCTCTTCGCCGACCGGATCCTCGAGGGAGATCCGCTACCCCTGCGCATGACGGCGCTGACGCAGTGCTTCCGCTCGGAGGCGGGCTCGTCCGGGCGCGACACCAGCGGAATGCTGCGCCAGCACCAGTTCGAGAAGGTGGAGATGGTCTCGATCACGCGCCCCGAGGACAGTGCCGCGGAATTGCTGCGGATGACGGGCTGCGCGGAGGCGATCCTGGAGGCGCTGGGGCTGCCGTACCGCACGCTGGTGCTCTGCACGGGCGACATGGGGTTCGGGGCGCGGCGCACCCATGACATCGAGGTCTGGCTGCCGGGGCAGAACGCCTATCGGGAGATCTCGTCCTGCTCGGACTGTGGGGAGTTCCAGGCGCGGCGGATGAATGCGCGATTCCGGCGGGGCGAGGGAGCGAAACCCGAGTTCGTCCATACGCTGAACGGCTCGGGCCTTGCGGTGGGGCGGTGCCTGATCGCGGTCGTTGAGAACGGCCAGCAGGAAGACGGATCGATCACCCTACCCGAGGTGCTGCGGCCCTATCTGCGCGGGGCCGCGGCGATCGACCCGGAGGGGCGGCTCGTCTGAGGCCTCAGCCGCGCAGGCTGGCGAGCAGGGCCTGCGAGGGCTCGCCGGTCACGGGCAGGCCGCGGCTCGCCTGATAGCCGCTGATGGCACTTCGGGTGTTCGGGCCGATGACGCCGTCGCTGCCGTCGGTGTCGAAGCCTGCGGCGGTCAGGCGCTGTTGCAACTCGCGCCGGTCGGCGATCGTCATGCCCGCGGCATCGGGCGGGAAGGTGCCGCGGATGGGCGGGCCGCTGATCAGCCGGTCGGAGAGATGCCCGATCCCGATCACGTAGTTCTCGGAATTGTTGTAGCGGGTGATCACCGTGAAGTTGCGAAAGATCATGAAGGCGGGGCCGGCCGCGCCCGAGGGCGTCAGGATCGACGCGGGACCGTGGTCGGGGACGGGGCGGCCGTCCATGTCGCGCACGCCGGCGGCGGTCCAGGCGGCGGTGCTGCGCGTGCTGCCGCGCCCTGTCGGGCCGGCAAATCCTCCGGGCAGGCGGACCTCGACGCCCCAGGGCTGGCCGCGCCGCCAGCCCGAGCGCGACAGGTAGGCCGCGGCGGAGGCGAGGGCGTCGGTGGGATCGTCCGACCAGATGTCGCGGCGTCCGTCGCCCCGGAAATCCACCGCATAGGCGAGATAGGATGTGGGGATGAACTGGGTGTGGCCCATGGCCCCGGCCCAGCTTCCGGTCATGCCCGCGGGCGTCACGTCGCCGTTTTGCAGGATGCGCAGCGCCGCGATCAGCTGGCTCTCGAAGAAGGCACCGCGCCTGCCCTCATAGGCGAGGGTCGCGAGCGAGGAAACCACCGGGATGTCGCCGCGCCGCGTGCCGTAGAAGCTCTCGAGGCCCCAGACGGCGGCGACGACCTGCGGCTCCACCCCGAAGCGCGCCTCGATTTCGGAGAAGAGGCCGGCATATTGCGCGAGGGCAGCCCGGCCCAGGGCAATACGCTCGTCCGAGGCCGCGATGGCGAGATAATCCTCCAGCGTGCGGGTGAATTCGGTCTGGTTGCGGTCACGCTCGATCACGCCGGGCAGGAAGCCCGCCTGCCCGAGGGCCGTGTCGATCGTGGAGGGCGCGATGCCCGAGCCCAGCGCACGACCGCGGAACCCCGAGACCCAGGCATCGAAACTCGCGTTCGGGACCGGCTGCATCGCGGGATCGGGGGCGGCCCGCCCGACGGCCGCGCTCCGCTGGCCGCGAGGGGCCCCCGCGCAGGCCGTGAGGGTGAGAGCCGCAAAGCCCAGCGTCATCGCCCGTCGTGTAAATGTCATGGTTTCAGCCCTGAGGAGAGTGCGCCGCCACCCTAGCTGATCGTTCCGCGCCGGCAAGGCCGGGCAGAGGCCACGTCAGGCGGCGTTGGGGTAGAGCGCCTCGTAGATCGGCGCGAGGATCGCGCTGTCAAAGAGCGACGAGACGGAGGTGCCGTTCGAGATGTTGAGGATGGCCTGGCCGAACAGTGGGGCCACCGGCACGATGCGGATGTTGGAAGCATTGCGCACCGCTGGCGTCGGCTCGATGGAATCGGTGATCACGAGGCTTTTCATGGCGGATTTCTCCACGCGCTCCACCGCTGGGCCCGAGAGCACGCCGTGGGTGATGTAGGCATGCACCTCCCGCGCGCCCTGCGAGATCAGCAGTTCCGCCGCCTTCACCAGGGTGCCGGCCGTGTCGCAGATGTCGTCGACGATGAGGCAGACGCGGTCGCGGACGTCGCCGATGACGGTCATGGAGGCGACCTCGCCCGGACCCGAGCGCCGCTTGTCCACGATGGCGAGATCCGCGTCGATGCGTTCTGCGAGCTCGCGGGCCCGCGCCACGCCGCCCACGTCGGGCGAGACGATGGTGATGTCCGAGAGGGCGGCGAACTGGTGGCGGATGTCGAGCGCGAAGACCGGCGAGGCATAGAGGTTGTCGACTGGAATATCGAAGAACCCCTGGATCTGGGTCGCATGGAGATCGAGGGTCAGGATCCGCTCGATCCCGGCCTCGGTCAGCAGGTTGGCCACGAGCTTCGCGCTGATCGGCGTGCGCGCCTTGGAGCGGCGGTCCTGACGGGCATAGCCGAAATAGGGCATCACGGCGGTGATGCGCGCAGCCGACGACCGGCGCAGCGCGTCGGTCATGATGAGTAGCTCCATCAGGTTGTCGTTGGCCGGATTGGACGTCGACTGGATGATGAACATGTCCTCTCCGCGCACGTTCTCGAAGACCTCGACGAAGATCTCCTGGTCGTTGAACCGCTCGACCCGCGTGCGGACAAGTTCCACCAGCTCGCCTCGGTGGATCGAGATGCGCCGCGCAATCGAGGTCGCGAGCGGCCTGTTGGAGTTTCCGGACATGAGTTTCGGCTTGAACAAGGGAATCATCTCGGCCCTTTCGCAGATGCACGAAACCGGATTTTTCGGTATCACCCGTACACAGCCTTGCAAACCCCGGATCTCCTCCGGGGGGGCGGGCCCCACGCAGGATGATGCAAAATGGCCCAGATCGATTATTACCTGTTTCCGCTCTCACCGTTCACCTATCTCGCAGGCCGGGGCGTCGAGGAGATCGCGGCGCGCCACGGGACAGGGATCACCTACAAGCCGGTCCAGCTCTTCCGGATCTTCGAGGCCACCGGCACGGCGCAGGTCAAGGACCGCCACCCGTCGCGCCAGGCCTACCGTCTCCAGGACATCGCCCGCGTGGCGAAGATGGCGGGCCTGCCGGTGAACCTGCGCCCGGCGTTCTGGCCCACGAACGCGGCGCCCGCGTCGGCCGCGATCATCTCGGCGCAAAAGGCCGGCGGCGGCGACCTCGGGGGGCTGGTCCACGGCCTTCTGAAGGCGGTCTGGGCGGAGGACCGGGACATCGCCGACGATGCGGTCCTGCGCGACGTGCTGAACGCGCACGGGTTCGACCCGGACCTCGTCGACCGGGACCTGATGGCCGCGATGGAGACGCTGCAATCCAACACCGACGAGGCGTTGCGCCGGGGCGTCTTCGGAGCCCCGAGTTATGTCGTGGGTGAGGAGGTCTTCTGGGGTCAGGACCGGCTGGCCCATCTCGACGCGCATCTGGCGGAAACCGCCTGAGGATCAGGCAGTCTGGGGAACCCTGCGTCCGGTCAGGAGGCCGAGGAAAGCCTCCACCTCCGCCTCGGTCGTGGCCCAGTTGCACACGAGGCGCGCGGACACCGGATCCGCCTCCGGGCCCTCCAGCGTCTGGCCCGCCATGTCGTCGAAGGACCAGAGGTAGTACTGCGCCCCGGCGTCCCGGACCAGCCGGTGCTGCGCGCGCGGCCAGGCCGCAAAGACCTCGTTGGCTTCGGTCGGGTGGTCGAGGCGTCCGCCGGGGACCGCGGCGATCCCGGCAGAGAGCCGCGCCGCCCGGGCGTTCGCCGCCTCGGCCATCCGGAGCCACAGGTCGTCCGCGAGATAGGCCTCCATCTGGGCCGAAAGATACCGGTGCTTGGAAAAGAGGTGCCCGGCGCGCTTGCGCCGCAGCTCGAACTCCCAGGACTTGGCAGGATCGAAGAACACCACCGCCTCGACACCGAGCAAGCCGTTCTTGGTGCCACCGAACGTCACGACGTCGACGCCGGCGCGCCAGGTCATCTCGGCCGGGGTGCAGCCGAGGGCCACCAGCGCATTGGAAAACCGCGCGCCGTCCATGTGCAGCGGCAGGCCCGCACCCAGCACCAGACGGGCGATCGCGCGGATCTCGTCGAGCCCATAGACCGCTCCCGCCTCGGTCGCCTGGGTCAGCGTCACGGCACCGCGCTGGACCTGGTGGACCGAGCCACGCTTGTGGGCCATGGCCGCCGCCAGCGCGTCGGGATCCATGCGGCCGTGCGGGCCGGGCACCAGCGTGAGGGGCGAGCCGCCGGTGTAAAAACCGATGGCCCCGCACTCGTCCTCCTCCACATGGGCGTGCCGGTGACAGAACACCGTGGCCCAGGGCGGACAGAGGCACGCGAGCGCCAGCGCGTTGGCGGCCGTCCCGGTGGCCACGAGAAAGACCGCGGCGTCGGGGGCCTCGAAAACCTCGCGGATGCGGGCCGTCACCCGCGCCATGGCGGCATCGGCCCCGTAGCCGGCCGCGTAACCCGCGTTCTCGCGCAGGAGGGCGTCCATCACCGCAGGATGCGCGGGGCCCGAATTGTCGGAGGTGAACCACATCACAAAATCCCCTCGATCACGTGATCTTCCCAGTCATCCTCGTCCACGTCGTATTCCGCCACCATGCGGCCGCGCAGCGAGATGCCCGCCCGGTGCACGCTCTCGGGATCGCCGGAGACCAGCGGATGCCAGGGCTCCAGATCCCGACCCTCCGCGATGATCCGGTAGGCGCAGGTCGCGGGCATCCACTCGATCACCGCCTCGAGGTTGTCGCGGTCGAGCGTGACGCACCCCGGGACCAGCTGCCGGCGCAGCGCATAATGCCCGCAGCGACAGGAGCCCAGATCCAGCAGCCGGCAGGCGATGTTGGTATAGACGACCCGGCCCGTGTCCTCGTCCTCGAGCTTGAGCGCGCAGCATTTGCCGCAGCCGTCGCAGAGCGCCTCCCATTCGTCGCGGGGCAGGCTCTCGAGCGGATAGCGCCGCCAGAATTCGGGGCGCAGGCCGGTGCGCGCAATTGGGTCCCGTGTCATGGGGCGTTCATGCCAGCAACCGCGTCCGGAAGAAAGGCCCCGCCGGGATCAATCGTCCGGCCCGTCGAGGAGCGGCACCTCCAGCCCCTCGATCTCGCCCAGTGCCTTGCCGGCGATGCCCTGGAGGTCGCCGTACATACCCACCGTGGCCGCGACAACGCCGGATATCTGCATCTCGCGCTTGGCCCAGAGGCGCATCGTCGCCTTCTTCTCCCGGTCGAGGTCGGCGGCCATGTCGGAGAACCGCTCGACGATGGCCTCTACGCGGTGCCGGAAGCGCGGTCCGGTCAGGTAATCATAGACGAGTTCCATCTTGGTGCCCTGACCCTCGCGCATGGCCCGCGCCTCCGCGAGATCGATCAGCCCGCAGCGCAGGGCCGCGGCGAGGGCGAGGGCGAGACGCGGGGGTGCCACCCAGACGCCGTCGAGGAGCACGAACCCGTCGACGCCCTTCGGCAGGGCCTCGGAGGCGAGCACCGCGATCTCTGCCCCGAGGGCGCGCTGGTCGGTGCGCAGCTTCGCGAGCCAGTCGTCGTTCCAGGCCCGGGTGCGCTTGACCTCCCACAGGATCACGCCGGCCGGCGTGCCGCCCGGGGCGTGCACCCGCTGGATCACATCCGCACCGGTCACACCCTTGCCCACCGGCTCCACGAGATCGGCAGGGAACCGCGTGCGCAGGGTCGCCTCGAGATCGAGTTCGAGCACCTCGCCCTGAAGCTGCTGGGAGCCCTGTTCCGAGCGGCGCTTGAGATCCTCGATGGTCTTTTGCATGGCCGTGATGGTCTGTTCCTTTTCGGAGACCTTGAGGCGGAGGGCCTGCTCGGCCTCGGCGCGTGCGGCGGCTTGGGC
Source organism: Rhodobacterales bacterium (assembly GCA_038209095.1). Taxonomy (GTDB): domain Bacteria; phylum Pseudomonadota; class Alphaproteobacteria; order Rhodobacterales; family Rhodobacteraceae; genus Amaricoccus. The sequence goes on along the minus strand of JBBQYB010000018.1, from coordinate 25,006 downwards.
CGCCCCCAGACCGTCGCCGACCCGCTTCTCGATGGTCAGGTCCAGTTCGCGGCGCGCCTCGGAGAGCGCCCGCGTCTGGCGCAGCGCCTCCGCCTGCGCGGTCTGGGCCTCCGCGAGCTTCGCGTCCTTCTCGGAGAGATCCGTGCGCAGGGCCGCGAGTTCGGCAGCCGCGGCCAGGCGCACTTCCGCTGCGAGATCCGTGCGGGCGGCGGCGAGCCGGGTCGCGAGTTCCGTCTCGAGCGCGCCCCTGGCCTCGGCAAGGGCGCGCTCGCGGGCGGCGATGGCGCGGCGTTCGGCCGCGAGGAGCGGGGCCGCGAGCTGTTCGGTCAGCCGGATGCCGGTGCCACAGGACGGACAGGCGAATTCAGGTTCGGTCACGGTCGGGCCCTCCGGCGATCTCGTTCCATCTTTGTTCTTGCCTCAAGCGCCGAAACGAGTCAACGATTTCGCGATCCCGCACCCTTGGCCCAGGTCCTGCGGCGTGCGATAGTCCAGATGTAGCGGCGGAGAGGCCATGCGGCACAGCTATTACGACTTCTTTGCGGGCGGTGGCATGGCGGGGTTCGGCCTCGGGTCCGAGTGGCGCTGTCTCTTCGCCAACGACATCGACACGCGCAAGGCGCGAAGCTATCGCGCGAACCGGGGTGGCGGGGCCGAGTTGTCCTTGCGCGACGTGGCGGCGGTCACGCCCGGGGAGGTGCCGGGCTGCGCGGATCTGGCCTGGGCGTCGTTTCCCTGTCAGGACCTGTCGCTGGCCGGGCGCGGGGCGGGGCTCGCAGGCGCGCGCAGCGGGCTCTTCGGGTCGTTCTGGTCGCTGATGCAGGGCGTTCACGCCGAAGGCCGCGGACCCCGCATCATCGCCGTGGAGAACGTCTGCGGCGCGCTGACCAGCAACGGCGGACGGGATTTCGCGACGCTGGTGAGCGCCTTTGCCGAACTGGGATACCGCTGCGGCGCGCTTGTCGTGGATGCGGTGCATTTCCTGCCGCAATCGCGGCCGCGGTTCTTCCTCATCGGCGTGCGCGGCGACCTGGCGATACCGGAGGCCCTGACCCAAGACGGCCCGTCGCCGCTCTGGCATCCGTCCTCGCTCGTCGAGGGGCATACCCTGCTCGACCGGGCGACAAAGGCTGTCTGGGTCTGGTGGCGGCTGGCCGTGCCCGGTCCGCGCGCCGGCACCCTCTCCGCGCTGATCGAGGAGGATCCGATCGGCGTGAGATGGCACAGCGCCGCGGAAACCGACCACCTGCTCGGCCTGATGAGCGCCCACAACCGCGCCAAGGTCGAGGCGGCGAGGGGCGCGGGGGGGCGCGTGATCGGCACGGTCTATCGGCGCACCCGCCCGGACGAGACGGGGGCACGACGCCAGCGCGCCGAGGTGCGGTTCGACGAGATCGCCGGGTGCCTGCGCACGCCCGCCGGCGGCTCGAGCCGGCAGACAATCCTCGTGGTGGAGGGCCCGTGTCTGCGCTCGCGCCTGCTGTCGCCGCGCGAGGCCGCGGCCCTCATGGGCCTGCCGGCGGACTATGTCCTGCCGGAGCGGTACAACGACGCCTACCGGCTCGCCGGCGACGGCGTGGCCGTGCCGGTGGTGCGCCACCTCGCCGGAAACCTGTTCGAGCCCGTGCTCGCGCGCAACCGGCTCAGCCTGGTCGCCTGAGCGCGACGTGGATCTGTTCGGGTACGATGCGACGAACACGCCCCCGTTCGAGGCCGCCGATCTCCGCGCCAACCTCGCGGCGGTGCTGGCGCGCCCCTTCCCGCAAGACGCCCGCGGCCCGGTGCGCCCCATCGGGGCCTATACCTGGGGGGTCTACGCGTTCTACGATTACGACGGCGAGCCAATTTATGTGGGCCAGACCAAGGAAAAGGTCGCGACCCGCATCCGGCGTCACCTGACCAACCAGCGCACCGACGCGGTGGCCATGTCCGTGCTCGACCCCTGCGAGGTGCTGGAGATCGCCCTCTGGCCGCTGCCCGACTTCCAGACCCGGCCGAAATCGGACGCGGCCGCGCGCGCGCATCTCGATGCGCTGGAGCACCTGATCTATACACGGGCCATCGCCGCGAGCGCCTTCGGGGCCGTGCTCAACGAGAAGAATCCGCCGATCCCGCAGCAGACCGTGACGGAGCCTGCGTCCTTGCGCGCGCGCATCGTCTCGGCGGATGTCTACCGGATCCGGGCGCATCCGGATTTCCGCCTGGCGCGGCGGGCCCTCATCCTGTCGCGGCTGGCGCAGGTCGTGTCCGAGCGCAAGGTGCAGGGCGGCCTGCGCCGCGTCCTGCTCACCCAGGCCAAGCGTCTGGAATGGCTGGCGGACCGGCGGTACACGGCGCTCGGCGGAGATAATTCGGTCCGCAGCGAGGACGAGGGCGAGGCGGACTGACGCGCTGAATATGCGACAATCGGATCCCGCCCGAGATTCCGCTTCCCAAGGCTCCCTATGTCATGTTTAATTGACACCATGAGTGTCAACCCAAACATCCAGTCCCAGAGCTATCCGCATCCGGCAACGGTGCTGGAACTGCTCAAGCCCATTACCTGGTTCCCGCCGATGTGGGCCTTCGTGTGCGGCGTCGTCTCGACCGGGCAGTCCTTCGCGGAGAACTGGGCGCTGATCGTCATCGGCATCCTTCTCGCGGGGCCCGTGGTCTGCGGCATGAGCCAGGCCGCGAACGACTGGTGCGACCGCCACGTGGACGCGATCAACGAGCCGGACCGTCCGATCCCCTCGGGACGCCTGCCCGGGCGCTGGGGCCTCTGGATCGCCCTCGCCATGTCCGGCCTCGCCCTGTTGCTCGCCTGGCCGCTCGGGCCCTGGGGGTTCGGAGCCACCATCGTCGCCGTCGCGGGGGCCTGGGCCTATTCGGCGGAACCGGTGCGGCTGAAGAGATCCGGTTGGTGGGGCCCGGGCCTCGTCGGCTTCTGCTACGAGGGCCTTCCGTGGTTCACGGGAGCTGCCGTGATGCTCGCGGCGGGCCCGACATGGCAGATCGTGGTGATCGCGGTCCTTTACTCTCTCGGCGCTCATGGAATCATGACGCTCAACGATTTCAAGGCGCTGGAGGGCGACCGCGCCACGGGGGTCAACTCGCTGCCCGTGACGCTCGGGCCCGAGCGCGCCGCCAGACTCGCGGCCTGGGTCATGGCCATCCCGCAACTCGTGGTCGTGTTCCTGCTCTTCGCCTGGGACCTGCCGGTCTTCGGGGCGGTGGTGCTCACCGCGCTCTGGCTGCAGTTTCTCGCGATGCAGCGGCTGATGACCGACCCGAAGCGCCTCGCACCCTGGTACAACGCCACCGGCGTCATGCTCTATGTGCTCGGCATGCTCGCCACCGCCTTCGCGCTCGGGTCGGTCGGGGGCGCGCCGTGAGGTATCTCGGCTGGACCGACATCTTCCGGCTCGGCCTCGTGCAGATGGCGCTGGGCAGCATCGTGGTGCTGACCACCTCGACGCTGAACCGCGTCATGGTGGTCGAACTCGCCCTCCCCGCGATGCTGCCGGGGGCGCTCGTGGCGCTCTATTATGTCGTGCAACTGAGCCGGCCGAACTGGGGTTACCGCTCGGACGCCGGCGGGGCCCGGACGCCCTGGATCCTCGGCGGGATGGCGGTGCTGTCGCTCGGAGGCCTCGGGGCCACGTTCGGCGCGGTGCTCCTGGAGACAAACCTGCCCCTCGGTCTCGCGGTGTCGGTCCTCGCCTATACCATGATCGGTGCGGGCGTCGGGGCCTCGGGCACGTCGCTGCTTGCCTTGCTTGCAACCGCGACGGAGCCCCGCCGCCGGGCTGCCGCGGCGACCATCACCTGGCTGATGATGATCCTCGGCATCGCGCTGACCGCGGGCGTGGTGGGGGCGGTGCTCGATCCCTACACGCCGGCGCGTCTCCTGGAGATCGTGGCGGTGGTCAGCGTCACCGCCGTGGCGGTGACGGCTCTGGCAAGCTGGCGGATCGAAGCGGGCCTGACCCACCTGCCCCAGCCCGCCGAGAGCCGGATGCCCTTTCGCGAGGCCTTCGCCGAGATCTGGGCCGAGCCGCGAGCCCGGGCCTTCTCGATCTTCGTCTTCCTGTCGATGACCGCGTATTTCATGCAGGAACTGATCCTCGAGCCCTTCTCGGGGCATGTCTTTGGCTTCACGCCGGGCCAGTCCACCTCCATGGCCGGCCTGCAGAACGGCGGCGTCTTTCTGGGGATGCTGACGGTGGGCATCGCCGCGAGCGGGCTCAAGATCGGCTCGCTCAAGCTCTGGACCGCCGGGGGATGCCTCGGTTCGGCCGCGGCCCTCACGGCCATCGCGCTGGCGGGGCTCGCCCCCGCCACCAGCCCGCTCCTGCCGCTGGTCCTCGCCCTCGGCTTCTTCAACGGCGTCTTTGCCGTCGCCGCCATCGGGTCGATGATGCAGCTGGCAGGCTCCGGGCGGATCGGGCGCGAGGGCACGCGCATGGGCCTCTGGGGGGCTGCGCAGGCCATCGCAGCGGGCTTCGGCGGCTTCGTCGGGGCCGCATCGGTCGACATCGTCCGCCGCCTCACGGATCGCCCGGCCGAGGCCTACGGGCTCGTCTTCGTGGCCGAGGCAGCACTCTTCGTCTTTGCCGCCTATCTCGCCTTCAGGGTCGTGACCCTGCCTGATCCGCAACCCATCCCCGGAGAGTGACAGCATGACCGACTATGACGTGATCGTGGTGGGCGGAGGCCCGTCCGGTGCCACCGCGGCCGAACAACTCGCCCGCGCCGGCCGGCGGGTGGCCATGCTCGACCGGGACGGCCGCATCAAGCCCTGCGGCGGGGCCGTGCCGCCGCGCCTGATCCAGGATTTCGCGATCCCCGACGACCAGATCGTGGCACGCATCAACACCGCGCGCATGATCTCGCCGGGCGCGCGCCACGTGGATATCCCCATCGAGAACGGCTATGTCGGCATGGTCGACCGCGAGTTCTTCGACGTGTTCCTGCGCCAGCGCGCGGTGGATGCGGGGGCCGTGCGCATCACCGGCACCTATCAGCGCATCGAGCGCGACGCGGACGGCGTGGCCACGGTGGTCTACCGCCCCAAGGGCGGCGAGCCGCAGAAGATCACGGCGCGGCTCATCGTCGGGGCGGACGGGGCGCGCTCCAACGTTGCCAAGACCGAAGTGCCGGGGGGCAGCAAGATCCCCTATGTCATCGCCTATCACGAGATCATCGCGGCCCCGGTGGGGGTGGGCGCCTACGACGCCGGGCGCTGCGACGTGATCTATGACGGCAAGATCTCGCCCGATTTCTACGGCTGGGTGTTTCCCCACGGCAAGCAGGCCAGCGTCGGCATGGGCACCGGCGTGGACGGCGTGGACCTCAAGGAAGCGACGGCGGCCCTGCGCAAGTCGAGCGGCCTCGAAGGGTGCGAGACCATCCGCCGCGAGGGCGCGCCCATCCCGCTCAAGCCACTGGACCGCTGGGACAACGGCCGGGACGTGGTGCTGGCCGGCGATGCGGCCGGGGTCGTAGCCCCCTCCTCGGGCGAGGGGATCTATTATGCGATGATCGGCGGGCAGTTCGCGGCGACGGCCGCGGAGGCCTGCCTCGCGTCTGGCAAGGTCCGGGACCTGAAGCTCGCGCGCAAGCTGTTCATGAAGGAGCACAGCATGGTGTTCCGCGTGCTGCGCGTGATGCAGGACACCTGGTACAAATCCGACGACCGGCGCGAACGCTTCGTGACGATCTGTCGCGACGTGGACGTTCAACGCCTGACCTTCGAGGCCTATATGAACAAGCGGCTCGTTCGGGCAAAACCTCTTGCGCATCTGCGCATCATGGCGAAGAACATCGGGCATCTGACGCGGATGATACCGGCTGCATGACACAGACGATCCCAGCCTGGGTGAGGGGCCAACTGGCTCCGGTGGACAAGATCGACGTCCACCGCCTCGGCCTGCGCCACCCGGCGATTTCCGTCTTCGTGATGGACGGGGACCGCACGCTGATCCAGCGCCGGGCGCTTTGCAAGTACCACACGCCGGGCCTCTGGGCGAACGCGGTCTGCACGCATCCCCACTGGGGCGAGGCGATGGACACCTGTGCGGCGCGGCGGCTCCACGAAGAACTCGGGATCGAGGGGCTCGCGCTCCGGGCCCGGGACGAGATCGAGTACCGCGCCGAGGTCGGGGACGGGCTGATCGAGCACGAGGTCGTCAGCCTGTTCACCGCGGAGGCGGCCGGCGATCTGGCCATGGCCCCGAACCCTGCCGAGGTGATGGACGTGCGCTGGATCACGTTGCGGACCCTGCGCGCCGAGATCTCGGCGGAGCCGGACCGCTTTACGCCCTGGCTGCGGATCTACCTCGCCGATCATGGCGGCCAGATCTTCGGGGCCGCCGCCTGAGGCTCGCCGCAGGCGGGTTGCCTTTGACGCTCAGGCGCGTGGTGCTCAGCCGCGCCGGCGGCGTCCGGAGCGCGCAGCGCGGACGGGATCGTTGTCGAAGAGTGCCGCAAGCTGCTCGGTCATTGCCCCGGCGAGTTGCTCCACATCCGTGATCGTCACCGCCCGCCCGTAATAGCGGGTCACGTCATGCCCGATCCCGATCGCCACCAGTTCCACTGACCGCCGCCGCTCGATCATCGCGATGACGTCGCGCAGATGCCGCTCAAGATAGGTCGCGGGATTGACCGACAGGGTGCTGTCGTCCACCGGCGCCCCGTCGGAGATCACCATGAGCACCCGCCGGGCCTCGCTCCGGGCTGTCAGGCGGCGATGCGCCCATTCCAGGGCCTCGCCGTCGATGTTCTCCTTGAGCAGACCCTCCTTCATCATCAGGCCGAGGTTGGCCCGGGCCCGCCGCAACGGCGCATCCGCCGATTTGTAGACGATGTGGCGCAGGTCGTTCAGCCGCCCCGGTCCGGTCGGCCGCTGGGCCGCGAGCCAGGTCTCGCGCGCCTGCCCGCCCTTCCAGGCGCGGGTCATGAACCCGAGGATCTCCACCTTGACCTGGCAACGCTCGAGCGTGCGGGCCATGACATCGGCACAGATCGCGGCAATGGAGATCGGCCGGCCGCGCATCGAGCCCGAATTGTCGAGAAGCATGGTGACCACCGTGTCGCGAAAATCCGTCTCTCGTTCTCGCTTGAAGCTCAGCGGCGTCGTCGGGTTCGCGACCACCCGCGCGAGCTTGCCCGCGTCGAGGGTGCCCTCCTCCAGATCGAACTCCCAGGCGCGGTTCTGCTGCGCTTGAAGCCGGCGTTGCAGACGGTTCGCGAGCCGGGACACGGCTCCCTTGAGGGGCTCCAGCTGCTGGTCGAGATAGCTGCGCAAACGGTCGAGCTCCAGCTGGTCGGCCAGGTCCTCAGCCGCGATCTCCTCGTCAAACCGGGTCGTCCAGACCTTGTAGCCGGGATCCGCCTCGGAATGCGGCGGCGGCGGACGGTCGGTGGGCGGATCGCCCTCCTCCATCTCGACGTCCTCGGCGGAGTCTGCATCCTCGCTGTCGGTCAGCGAGGCCTCCATTCGGTCCGGGTCGGGCCGGCTGTCGGAGGTGTCCTCCTGCGAGGTTTCCTGGTCCTCGGTCTGGTCCTCCGCCTCGCCGCCGCCCTGTTCCTGATCCTCGTCGTTGGGCGTGCTCTCGTCGGGGGCGTCGTCGTCGGGCTGGTCGGCGTCCGGATCCTCGCCCAACTGGTCGCCGTAACCGAGGTCCTCGATCACCTGCCGGGCAAACCGCGCGAAGGCCTTCTGGTCGGAAAGGACATCGGCGAGCCCCGCCATCGTGTCGCCGGCCTGGGCATCGAGAAAGCCGCGCCACAGGTCGAGCACGTTCGCGGCCCCGCGCGGCAGCGGACGGTCCGTCGCGAGCGCGCGCACGAGATAACCAGCCGCCTGCGCCAGCGGGGCCTTGGCGGGGTCGGTGATCTCGGCATAGCCGAGCCTGCGGGCCTCGTCGGCGATCTTCGCGTCGATGTTGCCCGCCGTCCCCGGCATCGCCCGCGCGCCCATCGCCTCGCAGCGCGCCGTCTCCATCGCCTCGAAGACCGCCGCCGCCACCTCGCCTTCGGGCACGTAGCGGCGATGGGTCGTGTCGCTGTGATAGCGCAGCCTCAGCGCATAGGCATCCGCCGTGCCCCGCGCCAGCATCACCTCGTCCCGGGTCAGGCGGCGGGTGATCTGCGGCAGCCGCATCGCCCCGGCCGCCACGCCCGGCGGGTCCACCGAATAGGCCACCGTCAGATCGGGCTGGCCCGCCATGGCCTTCGTGGCCTCCGCCAGCGCCTTCTTGAAGGGCTCGGCGGGGTTGGTGTCAGCCGGCTTGACCATGGGTCAGCCGAGCGAGACGCTGGCGGCGCTCTCGGGAAGTTCCTTGTCGAAACAGCGCTGGTAGAACTCGGCGACCGTCTGGCGCTCCAGCTCGTCGCATTTGTTCAGGAAGGTCAGCCGGAAGGCAAACCCCACATCCCCGAAGATCCGCGCGTTCTCGGCCCAGGCCAGAACCGTGCGCGGCGACATGACCGTGGAGAGATCGCCGTTCATGAAGGCCGCCCGCGACAGATCCGCGACCGTCACCATGCGGCTGACCGTCTTGCGACCGTCGGGCGTGTCGTAGAACGGATATTTCGCGAGGACGATGTTGGTCTCCGCGTCATGCCCGAGATAGTTGAGCGTCACCACGAGGGACCAGCGGTCCATCTGGCCCTGGTTGATCTGCTGGGTGCCGTGATAGAGCCCGGTGGTGTCGCCCAGGCCCACGGTGTTCGCCGTGGCGAACAGCCGGAACCACGGATGCGGCCGGATCACCTTGTTCTGGTCGAGCAGCGTCAGCTTGCCGTCCACCTCCAGCACCCGCTGGATCACGAACATCACATCCGGCCGGCCGGCGTCGTATTCGTCGAAGACGATGGCCACCGGATTTCGCAGCGCCCAGGGCAGGATGCCCTCCTGGAATTCGGTGACCTGCACGCCCTCCTTGAGGCGGATCGCGTCCTTGCCGATCAGATCGATGCGGCTGATGTGAGAATCAAGGTTCACCCGCACGCAGGCCCAGTTCAGGCGCGCGGCGATCTGTTCGATATGCGTCGACTTGCCGGTGCCGTGATAGCCCTGGATCATCACGCGGCGGTTATGGGCGAAGCCCGCGAGGATCGCGAGCGTCGTGTCCCGGTCGAACCGGTAGGTCGGGTCGATGTCCGGCACGCGCTCGCTGCGGTCGGCAAAGCCGCGCACCGTCATGTCGCTGTCGATGTCGAACAGCGTGCGGACGCTGAAATCCACCGTCGGCTCCGCCGCCATCTCCATCCCGCCGTCCGCCATACGATTTACTCCTTCGCGCACATCGGCTGGTGGCCTGCGCTCCGGAGGTCTATGTGTCGCAAATCGGCGGCCAGTTCAAGCGAAGCCGGCCGTTTCCCGTCCGTCCGGGTGTTGCTGCCGCTCAGTGCACCGCGCTGTCGGGAAAGACGACGATGCGCGGGATGACGACGTCGTTGAGCAAATCGAACGCGCGATCAAACGCGGTCTCGTCGCCATAAAGGCCTGCGGCCACCATCATCACCAGCTCCAGGTCCGGCACGATCAGAAGCTCCTGCCCTCCGTAGCCGGACGCGTTGATCACCGGCAACCCGCCCTCGGTGGCACAAAGCCACCACTTGTACCCGTACCGACACCCGAACCCGCCCTCGGCATGTTCGGTCGTGGCCTCGGCGATCCAGGCGGCCGGCACGACCTGCCGGCCCTCCAAGACGCCCTCCTTGAGCACGAGCTGCCCGATCTTGAGCGTGTCCCGCGGCCGCAGGCGCAGGGCCGACGCGGCATGGGGCCTGCCGTAGTAATCGGTGATCCATTCAAATTTCGAAATGTCGAGCGGTGCGAACAGCCGGTCGCGGGCAAAGGCCGGCAGACCGCCCTCGACGCCGGTGTCGATCAGCGCCCCAAGGACTTCGGTCGCCCCACCGTTGTAGGTCCAGGTCGTGCCGGCTTCCGCCACCAACGGCCGGTCGAGCACATAGCGCAGGCTGTCCGCTGCCCGGTTCATCGCGATCTCGGAATTCTTCGGATCGCTGTAGGGCAATGCCTCGCTCCACTCCGTGCCCATGGTCATCGACAGGACGTCCTGCACGGTGATCGCGCCACGCGCCTCGTCCGCCGCGAGGTCGGCATAGTCTGGAAAGGCATCGAGGACCGGCGTCTGCGGTGCCGGCACGGAGCCGTCCGCGAGGGCGATGCCATAGAGCAGGCTGACCACGCTCTTGGTGATCGAGCGCAGGTCGTGCAGCGACTCGGGGGTAAAGACGACCCCCGCCTTTTTCCGGCCCCAGATCTCGTCGTCGCCTTCGAGATAGCGCTCATAGATCAACCGCCCGGCCTGCATCACGAGCACGGCATGGAGCCCCTCCCCCTGCGGGCCGGCCAGCGCCGCGTCGAGCCCCGCTCCAAGTTCGGCCGCAACCTCCTCGGGGCGCATGGACACCCCTTTTTGCCCGGCTGCCGGCGCGACCGCAGCAAATGCAATCAGTCCTGCGGCCGCACAGGTTACCGCCGCGCGGCCTATGCGGCCGGCAGCACGGGATGCTATCGTAGTTTGCGAAAGGCTCAAGACGGTCATGGCGATGGCTCCGAGGTTTTTCATGAGGTCCGCATCGGAGCCTGGCGACGTCCTTGGGGCGTCGTCCCGAAGGACTGCCGAAATCTTTCCGAAAACCGGCGGAGGACGCCTTCTGGCGGTCGGGGCTTGCGAGATCGACCTCGCGTCCGGCCGCGTATCGTCCCCCGACGGCACGACGGAACTGCGGCCCAAGACCACCGACGTGCTTCGGGCGCTCGCGGCGAGTCCCGGAACGATCCTCGGCAAGGACGCGCTGCTCGAGGCGGTCTGGCCCGGCCTCGCGATCGAGGAGGACGGTCTCGTCCAGTGCATCAGCGAGATCCGCCAGGCCCTTGGCCCGGCGGGGCGGGCCGCCCTTCGCACCCACGCCAAGCGCGGCTATGCACTCCACCTCGATCCGCCCGCGCCGCCCCGGCGCGCCGCGCGCCGGTCGCTGGCGGGTCTGCTCGCGGTGGTGGCCCTCGCGGCGGTCGGCGGGCTTGCGCTCCTCGATCGCCTGACCTCGGAGCCACCGGCTGCGTCCGCGTTCGACCAGCCGGCCGCCGCCGAAGCGGGCACCATGATCGCCGTGTTGCCTTTCGAGACGCTGACCCCCGGCGAGCGCTGGGAGAGGCTGGCCACCGGGCTGACCCGGGACGTCATCTCCGATCTGGCCACGAACGACTGGCTGTTCGTGCTGGCCGACGCCGCCACCCGCTACCTCGACCCGCCGAGCCTTGCCGCCGCGCAGCGGCTCGGGGCGCGCTACGTGGTCACCGGCGTCGTTCAGGTCGAGGGCGGTGTTGCCCATGTCGCCGCAACGCTGGCAGACGCCGCCTCGGGCCGGCAGATCTGGGCGCGCCGCGTCGAAGGGCCGACGGGCGAGTTGCTCCGCCTGCAACGGACCACAACCGAGGCGCTGGTGGGCGAGCTTGCCGCCCGCTGGAGCGGGCCCATCGCCCGCGAGGCCAAGGTGGCCGCACGCCGCGGACGCCCGAGTTCGCTCGCTGCCTACGAGATGACGTTGCTCGCGGGCGAGCGCATGGACGCGGCGACGCCCCGGTCCTTCATCGAGGCGGAAGCGCTCCTCAAGCGCGCGGTGGCCCTCGAGCCCGACTATGGTGCGGCCTGGGCGAAGTCGTCGCTCGTAAGCTACAACCGGGTCGGACCCGAGATGACCGAGGCCGAGACGGAAGCCCTGTGGGCCCAGGCCGGTGCTGCGGCGCTGAATGCGCTGCGCGTGGCCCCCGACGATCCCATGGCCCTCGGCCAGGCCGCGAACGTGGTGCGCTGGGAGGATCCGGTCGAGGCCGAGCGCATGATCCGCAAGGCTGCGGCCCTCGCCCCGAGCGACGCGGACATCCTCGCGTATCTCGCGTTTCGGACAATGCATTTTCCCGCGCTCGCCCCGGACGCCGTGGCGTGGATCGAGCGGGCGATCCGCCTCAATCCCGCGAGGCCGAAGTGGTACGACTGGAACCGCGGCGCGGTGATGATGGTCGCGGGCCGCTACTGCGAGGCCGCGGAAGCCTATGCGCGCGCGCCCGACCACATCGAGGCGACCGCCGGACGCCTCGCCGCACTGGCACTTGCCGGCGAGGTCGAGGCGGCACGCGCCGGCATGGCGGATCTGCTGCGCGCGCATCCGCAGTTCACGAGCCGCTGGTATGCCGAGGCGACCGGGCTCCATCCCGACGTGGCCGCCGTGTTCAACCGCGGCTTCGCGCTCGCGGGAACGCCGGCCGGCTGACGCCCCGGAGGGTGCCCAGATTGGCCATTAACACTTTTATGTAATCTAATCAAAAGCTTGACCTGCGTCACATTGTGTGACGCCCCGATATGTCAGTCGGGAAAGCTGCGGCTGAGCTTGATCTGCTCCCAGGCCCAGACCACCTCGGTCAGCCGGGCCTCGTCGTCGCGGCGGCCGCCGTTCATGTCCGGGTGCAGGTCCTTGACCAGCGCCTTGTAGATCTTGCGGATCTCGGCCTTGGTGCTCGTGTCCTGCGCGTCGAGGATCTCCAGCGCCTTGCGCTCGGTGGGGGGCAGGCGCCTTTGGACGCGCGCCGAGCCCCGATCGCCGCCGGGGTTCAGCGTGCCCTTGTCGCCGAGCAATTCCAGCGGATCGTCAAAGCCGAACCGCTGCCAGGCGCGGCCCTCCGAATGGGGCTGGCTCGACGAGCCCACCGTGTCGCGCAGCGGGCGCGTCGGGCGCTCCCAGACCCGGTCCGCGGCGAACTGGCGCTCGAGGTCCTCGTCGGACTGGTCGCCGAAGAAGTTCCAGCGGACGTTGTATTCCCGGATATGGCTCATGCAGAACCAGAAGAACGCGTCGAGCTGGTCCGGCGACCGGGGGGCCCGGAACTTGCCCGGGTTGTTGCAGCCGGGCTTGTCGCACATGCGGCTCGAGGTCTCGACGGCGCCTGAGGTTCCGCGCCCTCGGGCCCGACGCTTCTTGTCGGCGCTGGCGGAGATGTCAAAATTGAACGGCGACGGGCGACGCATGGGGGCCGATCCTTTCGGCTGGGCTACTCGGGCCCAACACTCTAGACTTTCCCGACGGAAGGCCAAGCCCCAACCACAGACCGGAGCCGACATGACGAACACCCGCACGCGGATCGAGGAAAAGCTGACCGCGGACTATGCACCGAGCCATCTCGAGGTCATCGACGAAAGCGAGCAGCATCGCGGGCACGGCGGCTGGCGCGAGGGCGGAGAGACGCATTTCCGGGTCGTCATGCGCAGCGCCGCCTTCGACGCCCTGAGCAAGATCCAGCGCAGCCGGGCTGTTCATGCGACACTTCGCGCCGAACTCCAGACCGGCGTTCATGCCCTGTCGCTGGACCTCAGGGGGATCGAGACGTGATCAGACCGGATCGGCCGGCCCGAGACGCGGCGTCGATCTGAGGGGCTGGGCGGTCTCCGCGTCGCCCGACAACCGGGGTTCGCGCCGCAATGGCGTGACCGGCGGACGGTCGGCGAGGACGGGGCGCGGCGCGTCGGTGGCTGGGTCCGCCACGGGTTCGGGACGCGGGGCCGAAATGCGCGGGCTGAGCATCTCGCGGGTTCGGCGAAAGATCAGGACGGTTTCCTCGACCTCGGTGGCCCGACGAAACCAGCCGCCCTGCTCCGCGGCCGAAAGCGTCTCGGAGCGCAGATACTCCCACCCGTCCCGGGCCGTGGCGTTGATCGTCTCGGACAGCATCGCCGCGAACAGATCCGACGTCGATTTGACGCCCTTGAGGCGCTTGAGCCGCCTTGGTGCCGGAATGACCTTGTAGTCGTAGAACATCGTATCCCCCCGTCCCGCCTCAGGCGATCCCGAGCCTCGCCCTGACCAGATCGCTGACCGCCTGTGGATTTGCCTTGCCGCCCGTCGTCTTCATCACCTGGCCCACGAACCAGCCCGCGAGTGCCGGCTTTGCCTGCGCCTGAGCGGCCTTGTCGGGGTTTGCCGCGATGATCTCGTCCACGGCGGCCTCGATTGCCCCTGCGTCGGTGACCTGGCGCAACCCGCGGCTCTCGACGATCTCGGCCGGGTCGCCGCCCGTCGTCCAGAGGATGTCGAAGACGTCCTTCGCGATCTTGCCGTTGATCTCGCCCGTGGCGATCAGGTCGAGCAGACCGCCGAGCTGGGCCGCTGCGATGGGCGATGCGGCGACCTCGAGGCCTTCCTTGTTGAGGCGGCCGAACAGCTCGTTGATCACCCAGTTCGCGGCCTGCTTGCCGTTGCGCCCGGCCGCCACCGCCTCGAAATAATCCGCCGACGCCACCTCGGCGGTGAGCACGCCAGCATCATATTCGGTCATGGCATGGTCGCGCACGAAGCGCGCCTTCTTGGCGTCGGGCAATTCGGGAAGACGGGCCGCGATGTCGTCGATCCACGCCTGATCGATCTCGAGCGGCAACAGGTCCGGATCAGGGAAATACCGGTAGTCGTGCGCCTCCTCCTTGGAGCGCATGGACCGGGTCTCGCCCCTGGTCGCATCGTAGAGCCGCGTCTCCTGGACTATGCTGCCCCCGTCCTCGAGGATCGCGATCTGGCGGCGGGCCTCATGATCGATCGCCTGCTGGATGAACCGCATGGAGTTCATGTTCTTGATCTCGCAGCGCGTGCCGAGATCCGTGGAGCCCGCGGGGCGGACCGAGACATTGACGTCCGCGCGAAGTGACCCCTCCTGCATGTTTCCGTCGCAGGTCCCGAGATAGCGCAGGATCTGGCGCAATTTTCGGACGTATTCGGCCGCCTCCTCGGGGCCGCGGATGTCGGGCTTCGAGACGATCTCCATGAGGGCCACGCCCGTCCGGTTGAGATCGACATAGCTGAGGTCCGGGTCAAGATCGTGGACCGATTTGCCCGCATCCTGTTCGAGGTGGATGCGCTCCACCCGGACGCGGCGCGCGACGCCCGGCGCCATGTCCACCAGCACCTCGCCTCGCCGACGATGGGATGGTAGAGCTGGCTGATCTGATAGCCCTGGGGCAGATCGGGATAGAAGTAGTTCTTGCGGTCGAACCGCGACATGCGGTTGATCCGCGCCTTGAGCCCGAGGCCCGTGCGGACGGCCTGTTCGACACAGAACGCGTTCAGGACGGGCAGCATTCCGGGCATTGCGGCATCGATGAGGCTGACGTTCGTGTTGGGTTCGGCCCCGAAGGTGGTGGAGGCTCCGGAGAAGAGTTTGGAGGCGGACGCGACCTGGGCGTGAACCTCGAGCCCGATCACGATCTCCCAGTCGCCCTTTTGACCGGCGATGATCTTGGGAGGCGGTTCGGTATAGGACAGCTCGGGCATGGGAACGCCTTTCGGGAGGGCTCGGATGCTTTAGCGAGGCAGGGCGCGCGGGGCAAGGCCGGGCTGTGCGGCCGGATGCGGTCAGGGCACCTGGGCTGCGGGGGCGAAGCGTGGGCGCGGACGGCTGTAGCGGGGGGCCGTAAGGACCGTCTGGGGTCGCTTGCCACCCAGCGCCAGCGTGGCCGCGCGCAGGATCTCGGTCGCCTCGATGGTTCCCGAGGGCAGCGTCGCGGGATCGATGGGACGCCCCACGCCGATGCGGTAGGGCTGGTTGCGCTTGTTCAGCACCTCGTGAAAAAGCGTGATGTCCCGCAAGGTCGGGTGGATCCTGTCGAAGAGATAGAACAGGGCCGAATTGCGCGCGGTGATGTGAAGGGGGACGACGGGAAGCGCATACTTGCGCGCGAGCATCGCCGCCGAGGCCATCCAGGGCCGCTCGTGCAGCGAGAGCCACCGGCGTTTGGCGAGCCGTCCGGACGGGAAGATAACGGCGAGCCGGCCTGCCTCGAAGGCGGTCTGGGCGTAGGCCAGCGTCTGACGGTTCTGCTTGTGGGTGCGCCGCTCTGGTCGCCATTCCACGGGGGCGATCAGCTCCGAGAGTTGGGGCAGCACCCGCAGCGCGTCGGCATTGGCGAAGATGAAGAGATCGGGGCGCCGCACGGCGAGCGCGCCATAGAGCACGATGCCGTCGGCGATGCCGGTCGGATGGTTGCTCACGACGATCGCGGGGCCCGAGGCGGGAAGGTTCTCCAGACCGTCGACTTCGACGTGGCGGGCGATGCGCTGGGCGAGGGCCGCGAGGATGTCGGGGCCAGGCATGGGCCGCAGCGTTTCCGCGATGTCGACCGTGCGGCGGTATTGCAGGAGCAGGTTGAGGAGGATGCGCGCGGCGCGGACGGAAGGGCTGTCGTCTCGCAGCCAGGGCGCACGCTCATCGATCAGCTGATCGACAATTTCCTTCATCGAGACTTCCCCTTCGCGTGGGCGGGGCCTGCGTATCTCCGTTTGATGCCCTTTCAGGCAGCGTCGCACAAGAGGCGCCCGACGATTTCCTCCGTATCGCGCGAGAGGCCGCTGACGGCTGCGAGCCGGAGCAGTTCCTGCTGCATCAGGTGCCGGCGCTCGGTGCCGAAGACTCGCCACGTCTCGAAGCTCGTCAGCATCCGGGCCGCCGTCTGCGGGTTGACCGGATCGAGCCGGATCAACCAGTCGGTGAGGAGGCGGTAGCCGGCTCCGTCCGACCTGTGAAACCCTGCCGCGTTACCGGCCGCAAAAGCGCCTATCAACGCGCGGAACCGGTTGGGATTACGCCAGTCGAAATCGGGATGAACAGTGAGGGACGCCACCGTCTCGACGGCGGTTTCCGGCGGGGTCAGGCGGGCCTGTACCGAGAACCACTTGTCGAGGACAAGCCGGTCGCCGCGCCATCTGTCATGGAAGGCGGCGAGGGCCTCCTGCGCCTGGCCGTGGGCCACCAGAAGGGCGAGTGCGGCCATGGTTTCGGTCATGTTGTCGGCCTGCCCGAACTGGATCGCCGCGAGATCGGCCGTTCCGTCGCGCGCGCAGATCAGGGCCAGCGCCCGCCCGCGCAAGGCGCGGCGGCCGGCGGCATCCGCATCGGGCCGGTACGGTCCGGGCACGGCATGCGCCGCATGAATCGTCTCGAGACGGTTGCCGAGTGCCTGGCCAATGGCGCGCTCGAGCCGCCGGCGCGCCGAATGAACGACCAGCGGATCGGGGGTCAGGCCCGTGTCTGCGACATGGGCGACGATCTCGGCCTCGGTTGGCAGGCCCAGGGCGAGTGCCCTGAAGGCGGGATCGAGCGCCTCGTCGCAGGCCACGGCCCCGAGGGCCGACAGGAATTCCGGATCGGAGGCCGCCACGCCGCTGGCGGCGCTCCGGGTCAACAGCATCAGCGCATGGGCGCGACCCGCTTCCCAGCGGTTGAACGGATCGGTGTCCTGGGCGAGGAGGAACGCGCGCTCCTCCGCATCGATGTCGCGCTCGAGGACGACGGGGGCGGAAAAGCCACGCAGGAGGGACGGCGTCGGGCGTTCCGGGAGATCCCAGGCCACGGTGGTCTCGGCCTGCGAGACTTCGACGGTGCCCTCGGCGAGGATCCTGCCGTCCGCGCCGAGTAGGCCGTAGCCCACGGGGATGACCATCGGGCGCTTCTCGGGCTGGCCAGGCGTCGAGGGGACGGACTGGCGGAAGGTGAGGCTGTAGCGACCGTCCCGCCAGTCGGAGGTGACGCGCAACCGCGGCGTGCCGGCCTGGGTGTACCACAGCGCGAACTGCGCGAGATCGCGCCCGGAGACGTCCTCGAAGACGCGGAGCCAGTCCTCGATGGTGACGGCCTGTCCGTCGTGACGCTCGAAGTAGAGATCGAGGGCCGCCTTGTAGATGTCGGGGCCCACGAGCCCGTGCAGCATCCGGACGACCTCGGCCCCCTTCTCGTAGACCGTCGCGGTGTAGAAATTGTTGATTTCGACATATTCGGCAGGGCGCACCGGGTGGGCGAGGGGTCCTGCGTCCTCGCGGAACTGGTCGGACCGCAGGCGGATGACGTCCTCGATCCGCTTGACACTGGCCGAGCGCATGTCGCCCGAGAACTGCTGATCGCGAAAGACGGTGAGGCCTTCCTTGAGGCAGAGCTGGAACCAGTCCCGGCAGGTGATGCGGTTGCCGGTCCAGTTGTGGAAGTATTCGTGGGCGACGATCGCCTCGATGCTGGCATAATCGGCGTCGGTCGCAGACTCCGGGGACGCCAGCACGTATTTCGAGTTGAAGACGTTGAGGCCCTTGTTTTCCATGGCTCCCATGTTGAAGTCGTCCACGGCGACGATCATGAAACGGGACAGATCGTACTCGCGACCGTAGACCCGTTCGTCCCAGAGCATCGACCGCTTGAGCGCGTCCATCGCATAGGCGCAGCGGCCCTGGTCGCCGTCTCGCACCCAGATCTGCAGGAGCACGTCCCGGCCGGAAGCGGTGGTGAAGACGTCCTCAATGCACCGCAGGTCCCCGGCCACAAGCGCAAAGAGATAAGAGGGCTTGGGGTGCGGGTCGTGCCATTCTGCCCAGCCGGGGCCGGAGGCCCTGAGGTCGCCGTTGGACAAAAGGACCGGAAGATGGGCAGGGTCGCCCTCGATGCGGACGTCGAACGGGGCCATGACGTCGGGACGGTCCGGATAGTAGGTGATCTTGCGAAACCCCTCCGCCTCGCACTGGGTGCAGTACATTCCGTTGGACATGTAGAGCCCCTCGAGGGCGGTGTTGGTCTGCGGCGAGATCTCGGTCCGGGCGGTCCAGGTGAACGGGCCGTCGGGCAAGAGCGCCACGGGCACGGTGATCCCGTCGGCATCGGAAGACAGACCCGCGGGATCGACCGGCGTGCCGTCGATGGCGGCACGCAAGAGCCTGAGGCCGCGGCCGTCGAGCCGCAGATCGAAGCGCCGGGCGGGCGCTGACAAGGGGTTCGGGCGAAAGCGGATCTCGGCCGCTACCTCCGTCGCGAGCGGCGTGAGCGCGAACGTGAGGCGCACGCCGTCCACGAGATAGGCAGGCGGTCGGTAATCGGCGAGACGTATCCCGGTGCCGCCTGACGTCACGTCCATTGGGGCAGCCCTTTTCATGTGCAAGAACGGTGACGAGCCTGTCACGGGGCGGCGGATGGGGTCAAGATCACGTACAATTCGGCCCACGGCCTCGACGCTGGGGGCCTCGGTGCATATGTTGTGTTAACTGGAGTGTGTTCGAGTGCAAGGCATGGCCCGGGCGATCATCGGCATCATCGGCAATTCGCATCTGCTGAACGAGGAATATCCCGTTCAGGCGGTCGGCGTGAGCAACATCGAGGCGGTGGCCGACCTGACCGGGGCAATCCCGCTCATCGTCCCCGCCCTGCCCCGGGTGGGTGCCATCGCCGACCTGATAGACGCCTGCGACGGGTTCGTGTTCACGGGCGGGCGTCCGAACGTGCATCCCTCGCACTGGGGCGAGGAGGCGACGGAAAAGCACGGCGCATTCGATCCCGACCGCGACGCGGTGACCTTGCCGCTGATCCGGGAATGCGTGGCGCAAGGCGTGCCGATCTTCGGGATCTGCCGCGGTTTTCAGGAATTCAACGTGGCGTTCGGGGGCACTCTGCATCCCGAGATTCGCGAGATTCCCGGGCGCATGAACCACCGGATGCCGCCGGACGGCACCATCGAGGAAAAGTTCGACCTGCGCCATACGGTGCGCCTCTGCGAGGGTGGGATTTTCGAGCGCATGCTCGGGGCGCGCGAGGTCATGGTGAATTCGCTGCACGGGCAAGGGATCCGCGAGCGCGGCTCGCGGGTCGTGATCGAGGGCTTTGCGCCCGATGAGACGCCGGAGGCGATCCACATCGAAGAAGCTCCCGGATTCGCGGTGGCCGTGCAATGGCATCCCGAGTGGAAGGCGGCACAGGATCCTGTGTCGCGGCCCTTGTTCCAGGCCCTCGGAGACGCAGTGCGTCGCCGGGCGAACTGAGCGGGGACCGCGGACATGGCTGTCGATCTCCGCAAGCCGACCGCGCAGGATAGCGTCAGTCTCGAGGAGCTGGCGCTCTACCATCAGATCACGGCGTATCGGGCGAGCGTCGGCCTGGAGCCCGTGGCGCTTTCGGGCGCGCTCAACGCAACGGCAGGGCGTCATGTGGTCGATACGCGGGAGAACATCTGGGCCGCGGGACTGGATCTGCCCCGTGGGGCAAATCTGCACAGCTGGAGTGATGCGCCCTATTTCGCCGATCACCGAGCGCCCGGCGTGATGTGGGACGCGCCCGCGCGGCTGGGGCTGTCGTATGGCGGGGCCGCCTATGAGATCAGTGCGGCGGGGCAGAGAGACGGTGCGAGCGCCCTTGCCGCGTGGAAAGCCTCGCCGGGCCACAATGCGGTTCTTGCGGGGCAAGGTGCCTGGGCCGGGCGGGAGTTCCATTCCATGGGTATCGGTGTGGACACGTCTCCGGGTGCCGGCCCCTATGGCGGGCGGATATTCCACGTCTGGTTCGGCGAGGCGGTGGACCCGACGACGCCCACGATCCTCGGCGGGCGCGGGTCGGACAGGATCACCGGCACGTCCTTTGCGGACACAATCCTGTCCGGGCGCGGCAACGACGTCGTCCGGGGCGGCAGCGGGGCCGACACCGTCTCGGGCGGGCGCGGGAACGACGTGCTCCTCGGGGGCGATGGCTACGACCAGCTGAGCGGATCCCTCGGGGACGACAGGCTCTACGGTCAGGACGGCCGGGACCGCCTGTCCGGCGAAGCGGGGTCGGATACGCTGTCGGGGGCTCGCGGCCTCGATGTCCTGACGGGGGGCGCCGACGCGGACCGGTTCGTCTTTGCCGCCCTGTCCCATTCCGCGGTCGGACGCAAACGCGACATCGTGACGGATTTCGAGCCGGGCGTGGACAGACTGCATCTCGCATCGATCGACGCCCGCAGTGCGACCGTCGCAGACGATGCCTTCGTCTACATCGGGACCGCCGGCTTTTCCGGGATTGCGGGCCAACTCCGGCATGCCGGCGGTATCGTGGAGGGGGACGTGGATGGAGACCGGGCCGCGGACTTTCAGATCGCGCTGCCCGGTGCCGCGATCCTCGCGGCTGCGGATTTCATTCTCTGAGGGCTCGCGCATGAAAAAGGGCCGCCGGGGTTTCCGGCGGCCTTGGAGTTCCCTGCCCTGTTGAGGACGCGCAGGAGAGGTTTTGCGATGGCGCGCGGGTCGCGCGCCTTTCGCTATTCGTAGACCGGCTCGGCGCTGACGAGCTCGGGCCAGTTCGCGACCGCGCTCTCGCCGTTGAAGGTGACGGGTGCGCCGTAATGGCAAGTCGTGCAATTGACCTTGGCGACGTCACCGAGCGGTCCCAGCCGTTCGGGCGGCTGGAGTTGTGGCTCGGACACGATCCAGGTGTTGTTGATGTCCTGGGTCATGGCGCGCCCGATCTGGGCCGTTCCCCATTGCGGGGTGAAGCCGCCGGGATCCGCGATCGAGCGGGTGTTGTGGCAGTAGGTGCAGTTCACGCCCAGCGAATTCGAGAAGTGCTGCATGAGCGAGAACGTCTGGTAGGTGTGGTAGATGCTCGCCCCGGGCTCGCCGGTTGTGTTGCGCGCGTCGTAGCCGTTGACGCCGACGAGCTGGTCCTCCTCCAGTAGATAGGTCTGCATGGCGTCGATGGGCAACGCGGTCGAATAGTTCATCCGAGTCGCCTGGTTCTGGAACATAGCACTCGGGCCGGCCCAGGAATTGAGCGGCACGGGGCTGAACCAGACGGCCGGGGGCACGAGTTCGCCCCTGTGGCAAGTGTTGCAGTTGACGCCGGTCGGCCCGACGTGGGCGTCCCATTCCTCGTTGATCGCACGGGTCATCTCGAGGTGTTTCGCCGAGATCGCCTGGAGGTAGGTGTCGCGGTCGGGGCCGAAGGTGGCCTCTGGCCCGACCCAGGCCGCAATAGCCTCGTTCAGGCGCTCGAAGTTGCGCACGGTGAGGTTCGCCGCAGCCTCGGGGTAGGGGTAGTTCAGGGTTACGGCCAGCGGCTCGCCGAGTTCGGGCGTGATCGGACCCGTGCTGACTTCGGTCTGGGCGGTCGCGAGGGAACTGACGACAAGTTGTTCCTCGAACTTGATGACCTCCATCCCCGTTCCCCGAAACCCGGTCTGGTCCGCGACGGTGGGCCAGATCGTCCCGATCTGGCGGGGGACGACCATGAAGGCGATGGCTGCGATGAAAGCGACCGATCCGATGAGCCCCCCCCTCAGGAGGAGGCCTGTCATTTCGTCGCGGATCTGTTGACGAGTTTTGCTCATGTCAGCCTCCCGTACCCGTCGCCACGTACCCGCCGGTACCCATCGAGGGATCGTAGGACGGAGCGAAGTGGTGCTCGACCGCCCAGAGATACCAGTTGTCCACGACCGTGCCGGTCAGCAGGATCCCGATGCCGCCCGTGATGGGGGTGAGGATCGCGAACCACCAAATCCAGCGGTGGATGCCTTCGGCCGTGGCGTTGAAGCCCATGGTCCAACGCCAGAACAACGCACCGCGTTCATAGGCCGTACCGCGGTCGACGATCTGCTCGATCTCGCGGTCCCCGCCGTAGCGCGACATTGCGAGAACCGTAGCTCCGTGCATCGCAAAGAGCATCGTCGAGCCGTAGAGGAAGGTGATCGAGAGCGCGTGGAACGGGTTGTAGAAGAGGTTGCCGTAGCGCAGCGAGAAGGCGGTGGTCCAGTCGAGATGCGGGAAGATGCCGTAGGGCACCGCCTCGGACCAGGAGCCCATCAGGATGGGCCGGATGAGGCCGAGGACCAGGAACAACCAGATCGCCGCGGCGAAGGCCCAACAGACATGGTAGCCTAGCCCCAGAGCCTGGGCGCGCTTGTAGCTGCGGATCCACCAGGCCATCACCGAGACGAGCAGGAAGAAGGACGAGATGATCCACCAGCCGCCGTCGTTGAGCGGCGGGATACGCAGGCCGTACTCGGGTCCCGGCGGCTCGAGTGCCAGCCAGAAGAGCTGGCGCACGAATTCCGCAGCGTTGAAATCGACCGACGCCAGCATGTTGAGGCCGACGATGTTGAACCACAGGATGCCGCAGACGATGGACACGAGACCGTAGGAGCCGAGGTAGATCGGACCGATCTGCGCGTTGCCGATCCAGCCCATGAGCTTGGAGATGCCCGGAGTTCCGAGGCGACCCAGTTCGGCCCCGCCGCTCGACACCCCGACCTCTGGCGGGCCTGCGACCTGGACCTGGGAGAAGATGTTTTGATACTCAGCCATGGTTTCAGTTCCCCCAGATCGGCATGTTGAGCCACCAGTTCCACCATTCCGGCCAGCCTTTCGTCCAGAACGGTCCCGAGATTATGATGCAGACCGCGCTCCAGAACCCGGCATTGAGGGCGAGGAGCAATCCGACGCGATGGATGCCGAGGGTGCCGACGGAATAGCCGATGAAGTCGCGAAAGAAGGTGTCTTCGTGGGTCGCGGTCTTGACGGTCTGCCCCTTGGGGGGGTTCGTCGCGGAGAGGACGAGGCCGCCGTGCAGGGAGAGCGCCAGTGTCGTGGTGAAGAAGAACGTCACCGCCAGCATATGCGCCGGATTGTAGTGGAAGTGCAGGTACTGGTATCCGACGTTCGACACCCAATCGAGATGGCTGAAGATGCCGTAGGGGAACGCGTGTCCCCAGGCGCCCAGCAGCATCGGCCGGAACACCACAAGGGTGGAATAGGCGAGGATGGCGAAGCCGAAGGCCACGGGCACGTGATAGCCCATGCCGAGCTTGCGCGAGATCTCGACTTGGCGCAGCGCCCAGGAGATGAACGCTCCGTGCGCGCAGACCGTGATCAGCTGCCACAGACCGCCCTCCGCGAGCGGTGCGACGCCGAGCCCGTAGGATATGTCCGGCGGGGCAATGTTGATGAGCCAGGGGTTCCAGGTGTCGCCGATGGCCGCACCCCAGAAAATGAGGATCGTGCCGAGAGCGGCAAAGAAGAACGAGGATACCCCGAAGAATCCGACATACAGCGGCCCGACCCAGAAATCGAAAAGATCGCCACCGATAAGCGTCCCTCCGCGGACGCGATATTTTTTCTCGAAGCTGAGCAAGGCCATGCTTCTGTCTCCGCTGCAGAGGCTTGGGCCTGGAGGGGTCTAAGCCGCGTTTCTGATTGTCTGCCGCGGGCGGGACTCGCCGCCCGCAGCCTTGGTGGTCCAGGTGTTCGCGGGCCTTCAGCCGCCCACGTACTTCAGGGCGGCGGCTTCAAACCAGTTGTACCGCTCGGTCGAGAGCAGGACGAGATGGATCATCGCGGCCAAGAGGAACAGGAAGACGCCCTGCGCGACGAACACGCGACGCGGATCGAAAACCAGCCAGATCTTGTAGAACTTGCTCATGATCGTGTCCTCCTCAGAACCACGGTTTCCAGATGAAGACGGCAAGGTGCGCCACGATCGCGACGGTTGAGAAGAGGTACAACCCGCTCATGTAGACGCTGTGCAATTCCTGCGCCTGGTCGTCGGTAAGGCCTGTGAAAGAGAGGCCGCTATTTTCAGCCATAAACTATCCTCCGGATCGTTCGACTGCTGCCGCAGGTTCCTCGCGGCCAGGGAGCCAGACAAGTGTCAGGCAAACCCGTCTCCGGAGACCGGAGACGGATCACGGAACCCCGTCCTTTCAGACGGAGAAAATCTGTGGCGTGACGCGCTGGGCCATCGCCCAGGCCTCCGCCACAAAGAACCGGCGGCCTTCGGCGCTCTGATCCGCGAAGACCGAGCGCACGAGGGCGGTGGGCACCGAGATCACGAGGATCAGGGCGAAGTAGAGCGCGTATTCCAGGCGGTTCGCGTGCCGGACCCGGTGCGTGTGGCCGGAATGGGTTTGGGCGGACATCATGATCTCCTGACTTGCGGTTTCGGTCATCCCCGGCCCGGATCGGACTGGAGACTGGCGACTGTGGTGCGCTCGACCCTAGCGTGGCCGCCGTCGAGCGCGCGTTTCTCGGCCGCGTCGCGGAGCGACTTGGCGGCGGATATGCGGGTGAGCACAGGATGCGACGCAACGATCTCGTCGAGCAGGTTCTGGGCGTCGAGGTCCCAGGGCAGGTCGCGGCGCAGGTTCGTCGGCGTCGATTGCGCCGCGTCCATTTC
>JBBQYB010000017.1:0-32415 GCA_038209095.1 Rhodobacterales bacterium | reverse complement strand
CGATCACCAACCGCGCCCGGGGGGCCGAGCGAATGCTGGTGGCAGTGATCGGGGCCAATCCGCGCGGCCTCGCGTTCTGGATGCGCGAGGGCTTCGAGGTGGAGGCGGTATTCCCGCCGGGCCTCATCGGGGGCCGGATGCATGTCCGCCGGCGTCTGGTTCGTCCGATCTGAGAGCCGTGTCCACGCGTGGACAAAACGGTAAGCCATTGTTAAAATACGATAATCCGGATCCTGTTTACCCTATTTCAACCTTGGTGAACGGCCTTTGGATGGCGCGGGCGCTCCGTCCGGGGAGGGCGCGCGGCCGGTGCCGAGGGCCCCGGAAAACAGGAAGCTGAGCGCGATGAGCGGCAGGCCGATGCCGAAGGCGGTGCGCAGGCCGAAGTGCTCGGCGATGAACCCGAGGAGCGGCGGGCCAAGGAGGAAGATCACGAAGGAGATCTGGGCCACGGCCGCGACGTTGACCGAGGCCGAGCGGTCGGTGCGCTGGGCGGCCGCCGAGATCGCGAGGGGAAAGATGGCGCTCGTGCCGATGCCGAGCAGCGCGAACCCGAGGAGCGAGAGGCCGGGGGCGGGCGAGACGACGACGAGGGTCAAGCCCGCGGTCATGGCGCAGAGGAGCACGCGGGCGACGGCGGTGGGGGAGGATCGCTCGACGAAGACGTCCGCGAAGAACCGCGTCACCGCTTGCGAGGCTCCGAAGACGGCGACGGCCACGCCCGAGAGGAAGGGGCCCGCCTCGAAGACGCTGCGCATGTAGATCGCGGACCAGTCCATGCTGGCCCCCTCCATCAGCATCGCCGAGAGGGTCACGGCGACGAGGATCAAGATGGGAGCCGTGGGGCGGGCGAATTTCGGCGTCTGTTCTGTGCTTTCGGCTGCGCGGCGGGGGGCAGGCCGGTAGCCGCCGAGAAACACCGCGACGCCGAGCACGACGACGGGCACGACCAGGGCGAGATGGACCTGCGGCGAGACGCCGAGATGCGCGAGCGTGGCCCCGGTCAGGCCCGCGGCGAAGAACCCGATGCTCCAGAACGAATGCGCGCGGTTCATGATGCGCCGGTGGATCAGCGCCTCGGTGCGGTCGGCCTCGACGTTGAGCACGATCTCGGCCCCGCCGATCATCAGGCCGGCCGGGATCAGCAGGACGAACAGCACGAACGGCCCCGGCGCGTGGATCGCGATGGCGAAGGCCAGGGCGATCAGCGGAATGGTGGTCATGAGGCTGCTACGAAAGCCGAACCGCTCCAGGAGCGGCGTCGCGAAGGTGAGGGCGATGAGCGTGCCCACGGGCGTGCCGATGAGCCCGAGGCCCAGCGCCCCCTCCTCGACGCCCATTGCGCGCTTGATGTCGGGCAGACGCGGAAAGATGTTGCCCATGGCGTAGGCGTAGACCGCGAAGGCGGCGTAGACGCGGTGCTGGGGCGCTAGGGCGAGAGGGGAGCGCATGGAGGCTTTCGGACTGACGGACCGCGCAGGGCTGCACGCCCCGTTCTAGGGTGGCGCGCGGCGTCTCGGCAAGACCGCGTTCGCTCACCGGGTGAGGACGACGGAGACCTTGCACGAGCGCAGCATCTCGGAGGTGGTCGAGCCGATGACGAGGCGGCGGAGGCGGCCGTGCCCGTAGGCCCCCATCACCAGCAGATCGAAGCCCTCGGCCTCGATCATCGCCGAGAGCACCGCGTCGGGTTGGCCTGGGTGCAGTTCGGCCTCCGCCGGACGGCCGGCCGCCCCGAGGGAGGCCGCGGCGGCGTCGAGGTCCGCGCGCAGTCTCGGCGTGTCGTCGCCCACGATGACGAGACGAAAGGCGGTCCCTTCGAACATCGGGCTGCGCGCGGCGAGGTCGACGGCCTTTTGCGCCGAGGGGCCGCCGTCGAAGGCGATGAGCGCGCGGGTGACGGGCCGGAAGGCGCGGGCGGCGACCAGGATGGGCCGGGTGCTCGCGCGCACGATCCGTTCGAGGTTCGAGCCGAGATGGAGTTTCGCGAAATCCGCCGCCTCGCCGCGCTTGCCCATGACGAGCAGATCGGCTGAGCCCTCGCGGGCTGCGACCGTCTCGACGATGTCGCCGTGGCGCAGCGTCATGGTGACGTCCGCCACGTCCGCCTCCGCGAGGATGGCGCGGGCATCCTCGAGGATGGCGCGGCCCTTGGCCTGCATCAGCCGCGCGCGCTGCTCGTCGGAGGCCGCCAGTTCGTTGAGGAGCGCTGTGCGGGCCCCGAGGCGGAGCGAGCCCGAGAGATCGGAGGCGGGCGGTGCCCGGTCGCCGAGCATGTGCACGAGATCGACCGAAGCCCCGAGCCTGCGCGCGGCCCAGGCCGCGTGCGCGCAGACGCTCGCGGCATAGACCGAGCCGTCGACGAAGGCGATGATCCTGGACGTCATGCGAAGGGGCCCTCCCTCAATGCGTGTCGAGGCGGTCGAGCGCGCCCGGCTTGTCGTGGACCGCGAGCCGGTCGACGATGGTCTCGGAGGCCGTGTTGAGGCCGACGATGTCCACCTCCGCGCCCTCGCGGCGGAACTTGAGGACCGCCATGTCGAGCGCCCCCACCGACGAGATGTCCCAGATATGGGCGCGGCCGACGTCGATGGTGACGCGCTCCAGCGCCTCCTTGAAGTCGAAGGCGCGCATGAAGTCGTCGACGCTGGCGAAGAAGAGCTGCCCCTCGACGCGGTAGGTGCGGTGGCGGCCGTCCCGGGCGAGGGTGGAGGTCACCTCGAAGAGCTGGGCGATCTTCCAGGCAAAGAAGATCCCAGAAAGGAGCACGCCGATGGCTACGCCGATGGCGAGGTTGTGGGTGTAGACCACGGTCGCCACCGTGCTGAGCATCACCACCGAGGACGAGCGCGGATGGGTGCGCAGCGCCGCGAGCGAGGACCAGGAGAAGGTCCCGACGGAGACCATGATCATGATCGCGACGAGGGCCGCCATGGGGATGCGCGCGACGAAGTCCCCCAGCACCACGATCAGGAACAACAGCATCACGCCGGCGGTGGCGCACGACAGACGGCCCCGGCCACCGGATTTCACGTTGATGATGGACTGGCCGATCATCGCGCAGCCCGCCATGCCGCCGATGAACCCGGTGGCGGTGTTGGCAAGGCCCTGGCCCACGCATTCCTGGTCGCGGTCGGAGGTCGTGTCGGTCAGGTCGTCGACGATGTTGGCGGTCATCAGGCTCTCGAGCAGGCCCACCACCGCGACGGCGACGGAATAGGGCAGGATGATGCGCAGGGTCTCGAAGGTGAGGGGAATGTCGGGGATGAGGAACACCGGCAGCGTGTCGGGCAGCGCCCCCATGTCGCCGACGTTGCGTACGTCGAGGCCGAGGGCGAGGGTGAGCGCGGTCAGCACGACGATGGTCACGAGCGGCGAGGGCACGGCGCGGGTGAGGCGCGGGAAGAGGTAGATGATCGCAAGGCCGAGTGCCACGAGCGCATAGGTCAGCGCCGGGACGGTGCGGGGATCGAGTTCGGGCAGCTGCGCCATGAAGATGAGGATCGCGAGGGCGTTGACGAAGCCCGTCATCACCGAGCGCGAGACGAAGCGCATGACATAGGCGAGGCCAAGGAAGCCTGCCGCGATCTGCAGGAGACCCGCGAGGACGGTGGCGGCGAGCAGATACTGGAGCCCGAAGTCGCGCACGAGGCTCACCATCAGCACCGCGGTGGCGGCGGTGGCGGCCGAGATCATGCCGGGGCGGCCCCCGGTGATGGCGGTGATGACGGCGATGGAGAAGGAGGCATAGAGGCCGACCTTGGGGTCGACGCCCGCGATGATGGAGAAGGCGATGGCCTCGGGGATGAGGGCGAGGGCCACAACGAGGCCCGACAGCAGATCGGCGCGGATATTGCCGAACCATTGGTCGCGGTAGGCGTGCAGAGAGGTCATGGGCTTCCCGTTGCTGTCCGGCCGCGCATGTCGGGGGCCGGGAGGGCGGCAGCACCTTGGGCGCGCCCCGGCGGCGGGCGGGCGGCGCTGGTGCACCCCCCTGAAATCGGCGACAGTCCGCGCTTAACGGCGACGGGGGGTCGGGGCAAGGCGTTTATCCCCGGGCGGCCCGCGGGCGGCCCGGACGCGCGGTGCTCGGGACGGGCGCGCGCCTAGCCGCTGAGCGCGTACCATTCGCGCGCTGCGCGCCCGCGCTGGGCGGGCGTCCTGCGGGGCAGGACGCCGCGCGTGAGGAGGGCGTCGTGGATCGCTGTCCCGATCCGCAGGCCGGTTTCCTCGAGGGCCTCCGGGCTGCGGCCGCGCCGCAGCGCGCCGTCGATCTCGAACTGGACGCCGTGGACGCGGTGGGGCTCGGTCGGCGTGACGATCCCCGGGAAGGGCACCGGATCGCTCGTCGGGTCAAAGACCCGCGCGCCGTAGGCGCTGCCCGACATGAAGTTGCGAATGGGACGGCCGTTGCTGCGAATTTCGCTGGCTGGATCCGCGGCTGAGGGCGAAAGCGTATAATCCTGGAGCGCCAGGCGGGCGTGCAAATTGTCCGAGCCGCCGTAGCTGATGTCGGCGCGGGCATAGTGGCCGTATCCGGTGAAGACCACGAGCTGGACCCCGCCGGGATTGCCCTGGCCGTGGATGTCAAAAAGCCAGCCGTCGGGGTGGATTGCGGTCGTGGCCCTGCGCACGGCGCCCTGGAAAGCGTCATAGTAGTCCGCCTTGAAGGCCAGCAGATCGGCCCCGGCCGGCGTGTCGATCTCCGCGGGCAGGCGCAGGCGCACGCCGTCGTTCCAGCCAAGCTGGCCCTCCCAACTGCGGTTCATCTCTATGAAGGCGCGGCTGACCAGGCTCAGGAGGGCATGGGGCCGCGCGCCGCGCGAGGTGAGGGCGCGGACGATCGCGAGGGAGATCGCGAGCGTGTTGATGTCCGAGGACGGTATGGAAACGGAGGCGTCCGCAGGATCAGCGCGCCGCCCGAAAACCTGCGCGCCGCTCGGCGTGGTGCCGGGCACGCCCGAGTGGCAGGCGACGATCAGAACGGGGTCCTGGCCCTCGAGGTGCAGGAAGGCGGGCTCGCCGGCGGGATCGGGGACGGATTTGAGCCCGGGGATGTCCTCGACGCCCTCAAAGGGTACGGGGGGCACGGTCATGGCGGATCACCGATGCAGGTTGACGGCTTTGAGAAAGCGCCGGCTCTGCCGGGCCTCCCACCAGAGGTTCAGTTCCAGGTCCTGCAAAAAGGCGTCGCGGATCAGGCTGATCGCGGCAAGCTCGGAGGCGACGTTCGGCTTGTCGAGGTCGATGTAGTATTGTTCGCCGTCGGAGGCGCGGAAGAAGAACCGCTCCATGTCGGTCGTGGTGTTTGTGAACTCGATGCGTGAGGTGATCCAGCTGACCTTCAGGTCGCGCGTCACGTTCTCGGCCATGCGGTCTCTCCTTGGGATGGGGGGATGTAGTCCTGCCCGTGGAACGGGCTGTCGGTCGAAGCCGGGAATTCCGTATTTGCGGCCGCGGGCGGTACGGCGGCGACCGCCGTGGCCTCGCGCAGGGCGAAGTCCGCGCCGCGGCCTGGCACCATCAGGGCTATGCCTGCGATGATCGTGGCGAGGCCGATGAGTTCGCGGGTCGAATAGCGTTCATTCAGGACGACGAAGGCGAGGAGCGAGGTCAGCGTCACCTCGAAGGCGAAGATCAGAAGAAAGACCTGGCCCACGCGCGCCGTGCGCAGGACGGCGACCTCGAACCAGGCCGCCAGGATGAAGGCGGCGCCCACCGGGACCATCAGGAGCCCGAACGGCAGATCGCCGTAGAGTTTCATCGCGGCGGTCCCGGAGACGTAGAAGACGGCCGAGGCGAGGCACAGGGCGTATTGGATCAGGATCGGCGAACTGAGGACGGCACTCATGCGGGGCTCGGGGTTGTCTTCGGGAGCGTGGGGCAACGCTACCTCGACGCCGCCCTCCCGACCGCTGGCAAATGCCAGTATCGTGATGGGAGCCAAGATCTAGCGTTGGGACCGGAATGGATGCGCCGACCGCAGGATCGCCACGAGTTGCGGCTGGCGGTTTGCCCCGGTCTTGCGGAAAATCCGCTCGAGACAGGTGCGCGCCGAGGAGAACCGGATGCCGCAGCGCGTCGCGGCCTCCTGAAGAGACAGCCCCGCCCCGAGTGCTGCCGCGAGCCGCGCCTCGGAAGGCGTGAGATCAAAGAGGCTCTCGAGCACCTCCGGCCCCGGTCCGGTCGCCCCCGGAGCCGCGACCGAGGCCGTGAGGAGAAGATCGGCCGGACCGAACAGATCGAGCGCCGAACGCCTGAGCGGAAGGACATGGAGCACGACGATCAGGGGCACGCCGTCCGGGCCTTCGGCCTCGACGGGAAACGAGCGCACCCCGGGCTCCGCCCCCTGGAGGGCGATTGCCGCCGAGAGCAGAGCCTGGGCGGCCGGAGACGCGACGGACAGCCGGTCCTGCGCGCCGATCCGCAGGACACCCGACAGGGCCTGCATTTCCGGGTTGATCGCGAGCACGCGGGCTCGACGGTCGATGGCGGCTGCGGGCATGCCGAGGGTCTGCAGGGCTGCGACCGCATCGCGGGCCGAGCGCAGGCGCAGCCGCGAGGACGTGAGGGCTGCGCGCGCCAGATGCGGCCGCAGGTCGTCGAGAAGGGTGAGCGCGCGCGCGTCCGGCCGCGGGCCGTCCAGCGCATGCTCGAAGGTGAAAAGAACGGTTTCGCCGGTGGCAAGGCGCAGCATCGTGGCCGTCTGGCCTCCAAGCCCGTACTTCCGCAGGATCGGGCGGCGGAGCGGATCGCCCTCCAGCATGTCGGCCGGGAAGAAGTCCGCGTCATAGAGAAACTGCGCAGGCCCCGCGCTCAGCGCCTGCGTGACAGAATAGCTGGCGAGCCAGTCTTCGCGCACGATCAGATCCTCGAGAACGGCGCCCACCTGACCGGTCGTTGCGAACGACGGCAGGCCGCCGCCGTGAAAGACGACGATGCTGCCCGAGGCGGAGCCGGACAGATCGCACAGCGCGCGAAGCGCCTGCGGCCACTCGTCCGCCGCGAGGCCGGCCTCATGGATCAGGTCGACCGTGCATGCCTCGGGAGGGGTAGCCACTGATTGCGCTCATACCGGGACCGGATGCGAAAACCCTGCAGAGCGCGCCCCAATCTGTCAAGACCGACGAAGATGAGCTTGGCGGGCCCGGGCTCCGGCCTGCACGGCTCACATCAGCTTGCGGATGCGCAGGCGGGTGAGGCGGTTGTTCTCGCGCTCGAGCACCTCGAAGCGGAAGCCGTGGAAGCTGAACACCTGGCCCGCGTCGGGGATGGCCTGGGCCTCGTGGATCACGAGGCCTGCGACGGTATTGGCCTCCTCGTCGGGCAGCGACCAGTCGCAGGAGCGGTTGAGGTCGCGGATGGTGACCACGCCCTCGACCTCGACCGAGCCGTCGGCCGTGGTCTCGATGCCGCCGGGGGTCTGCACGTCGTGTTCGTCGGAGATGTCGCCGACGATCTCCTCGATGATGTCCTCGAGGGTGATGAGGCCCTGGAGCGCGCCGTATTCGTCCACGACCAGAGCGAAATGCGCACGCCGGCGCAGGAATTCGCGCATCTGCTCGTCCAGCGGCGTGCTTTCGGGGACGAAATAGGGCTCCATCGCAACGGAGGTCACGTCGAAGTTCGCGAGATCGTAGGAGCCGTCGGCGAAGGTCTGCACGAGGGCGCGCGACAGATCCTTCGCGTGGAGCACGCCCACGATGTTCTCGGTCTCGCCGCGATAGAGCGGGATTCGGGTGTGGGGCGAGTTCAGGGCCTTGGTCAGGATCTCGGACGGCGGGGCGTCGGCGTCGATCATCTCGATGTCCTGGCGGTGCATCATCACCTCCTCCACCTGGCGCTGGCCGAGGTCGAGCGCGCCGAGCAGGCGGTCGCGATCGGCCTTCTCCACGGCTCCCTCGGAATGGTGCAGCGCGATGGCCCCGGCGATTTCCTGCTGGGCGGCGAGGAAATTGGCCTTGGGGTCGGTCTCCACCCCCAGCCCACGCAGCATGAGGCGCACGAAGGCGCGCACCGTGTTCACGATGGGCGCGAGGATCAGCACGATGATCGACATCAGCCGCGCCACCCGCCCCGCGAGGCGTTCTGCATTCGTGATCGCATAGGTCTTCGGCATGACCTCGGCGAAGATCAGCACGACCGTCGTCATCACGAGGGTCGCCACCGCGATGCCGTTCTCGCCGAAGAGCAGCGTGAACAGCGTCGTGGCGAGCGAGGCCGCCAGAATATTGACGAAATTGTTGCCAAGCAGAATGGCCCCGATCAGGCGTTCCTTGTCCTCGGTAATCCGCATCGCCACGGCCGCGCCGCTGTCGCCCTTTTCGGCGGCGGCATGCAGCTTGCCCCGGCTCGCGGTGGTCAGCGCCGTCTCGGAGCCCGAGAACAGGCCGGAGAGGCAGAGCAGGACGAGGATCGCGGCGCCGGTCCCCCAGATGAGGGGGTCGAGCAGTGTCACGGCCGTACTGTCGGGTTCCATGGGGGAGAGGGTCCTGTCAGGTGAAAAGGCAAACCGGTCATAGGGGTTATGTGGTCACGCGTCGCCCGCTTCAAGACCGGCGCGCGCCTCTGCCAGCGGGTGACGCTCCAGAACGAGCGCCTTGAGCCGGGCGTCGAGCACATGGGTGTAGATCTCGGTGGTGGAGATCGAGGCATGCCCGAGCAGCGTCTGGATCACCCGCAGATCCGCGCCATGCGCCAGCAGATGGGTGGCGAAGGCATGGCGCAGGGTGTGGGGCGAGATGGCGCGTGCATCGAGGCCCGCCCCGGTCGCGAGGTCCTTCAGGGCCAGAAAGAACCGCTCGCGGCTGAGATGGCCGAGCTTGCCGCGGGCGGGAAAGAGGAAGGGGCTGCGCGGCTTGCCGGCCTTAACTGCGACATCCTCGGCCGCGTCGCGGGCGATGAGCCAGTCCCCGAGAGCCGCGCGTGCGGGATCCGACAGGGGGGCCATGCGGTCGCGCCCGCCCTTGCCGCGCACAAGGATCATCCGCGGATCGCCGCGCACGGCCTGGGCGGGCAACCCCACGAGCTCGCTGACCCTGAGCCCCGTGGCATAGAGGAGTTCCATCAGGCAGGTCATCCGCAGCCGGTCCTCGGGCGTGCGGCCATGGGACCGGGCCGCGAGGAGCAGGCGGTCCACGTCCGCCTCAGAGAGCGTTCCGGGCAGGTGGCGCGTCTTGCGCGGACCTTTGAGCAGGGCACCGGGATCGTCGCCGCGCCAGCCCTCTAGGAACGCGAAGCGGTAGAACTGCCGGATCGCGGACAGCCTCCGCGCGCGGGTGGCCCGGGCCAGGCCGCGCAGTTCCAGATTGGCCAGGTACCGCTCGATGTCGGCGCGTGTCGCCTCTGCATGGCCGCGCGGGGCGAGGTAGCCCGCGAAATCCTCCAGATCGCGGGCATAGGCGGAGAGCGTATTGCGGGCGGCGTCGCGTTCGGCCTGGATCGCCTCGAGAAACCGGGGAAGCCAGCGCGGGCTCACGGCCGCTCAGCCATCGTTCGGTGCCAGCAGGGTCTGGAGTGCTATGGCACGGGCCTCCGCGCGCTGGCCTGCCGCCGCGAGCACATAGAGCGCCGTCTCGAGCGAGGCGGGATCGGTGGCGGAGCCGGGGGCCAGCAGATCGAGCGCCTCGAGCACCGCCGGGCCCGCCGCACCCCCGTCGATGGCCGCGATCAGCCGGGTTTCCAGCGGCGTCGACGGCGGGCGCACCGCAAGACCCCCGAGGGCCGCGGCCGCGCGCGGATCCCCGGCAGCGGTCCCCGCGGCACGGGGCGCATCCGCGATCGCGAAAAGGCTCGCGAGACGCGCATCAGGCGCCGGACCCGCGGCCCGGGCGGCGGAGGCGGTGTCGCCGGCCAGCAGCAGCAGTTCCGCAAGGCGCACCCGGACCGGCGGGGGCAATTGCGCAGGCTCGAGCGCCGCGAACTGGTCGGCATAGCCGCGCGCGAAGACGGTGCGCAGCCCGTGGGCCGAGAGGGCCGCGTCGGCGACGGCCAGGGCCTCGCCGAGCGGGGCCTCCGCGCCGGGCAGCAGGGCCGCATCGAGCGCCTGGACCGCGCGCGCGCGGTCCCACACCCCGCCCGAGGCAGCGGGTGCCCCGGTGCGGTAGGCGTCAAGAAGGGTCGCGGCATCGATGGCCCCTGCGTCCATCAGGCGTTCGGCGGCCCCGATGCGCATCCGCATCGGCGTGTGCTCGTCGAGATCGCTCCATAAAAAGGCGCGCGGCAACCCGCCGGAGGGCCGCGGCAGCCCCACCGCCTCGCGGAGCGCGAAATCGAGCGGGGTGAGCGGGCGCGGCACCGGCGGGTCGGGCTCGCCCTCGAAGACGACCGGGTCGAGGAACCGCGCGAGCAGCGCCTCCTGGTCCGGCGTGATGGAGCCGACCCCGCCGCCGAGCGTCAGGGTGATCTCGGCCGCGTTCCAGTCGCCGCCGCGGGCGAGACAGAACACCCGCACGGGCAGGGTGGGCGACAGGGCCGGGTTCTGGCGCAGGGCGTCGCACTGCTCCGTGGCGCGGTTGGTCAAAAGGCCGATGTCGAACCAGCGGCGGAACAGATCGGGCGTCTGGGGCCCTGCCGCGATCAGAAGCGCCTCGGCCTCGTCGAGCGCCCCGAGATCGAGAAGCCGGTCGATGCGCGCGAGAAGCGCCGCGTCCCGGGGATCGGGCCCCTCCGGCGGATCGGCCTCCGCAAGCAGGAGCCTGCGGAACACCGCGCGCGCGGCTGGCGGGCCGAGGTCGGGGTGGTCGATCAGGAGGCTCGCGACCTGCGATGCGGTAAGGCCCTTCCAGAGGCTGCGGGGCAGGCCGGTGGTGGCGGGCGGCAGGAGACCCACGGCGTCGCGCCGGATCGGGTCGAGCGGGGTGACGGTGATGGTGGCCGACGCGTCCGGGTTCCGGCCCCGGGGGCGCGCGCGGGGGGCGGCAGGCGGGGCAGGGGCCTCGACGCTATCCGAGAGCCAGGGGATGGCGGTGCGGGGCTGGGCCGCGGCGGCATCGCCCGCCGCGAACCCGGCCAGAACGACCGCGAGGGCGCGCGCGGTTCCGCGGCCGCGCGCAGGGGCGCGCTCGGTCATTTTGCCTCGACGGGCACGGAGACCTCGCGGCTCGGGGCGGGCAGGTCCGAGAAGATCGCGAAACCCAGGAGCCCCGCGACGGCGAGGAGGGCCAGTCCCAGCACGGCCTTGATCATGAAGCGCATCGTCACCTGCTCCGGAGTGCCGGCTTGACCGCCGCTTCTCGACCTGTTCAATCACGCCCGAAGGGTGGGCGTGCTCCCCACGTTCCTTAGCCTGCGCCGGACCGGACGACAATCGCCATGATCGATCCCGCTGCCGCTTCCGACCGTGCGGGCGCTGCCCGGGGCCTGCGGCTGGCGCGGCCGCTGGTGCTGGTGGGGCTGATGGGGGCGGGCAAGACCAGCGTCGGCAAGCGTCTCGCGGGGCTCCTGGAGGCCCCTTTCGTGGACAGCGACGCGGAGATCGAGGTGGCAGCGCAAATGAGCATTCCGGAGATCTTCGCGCGCTACGGCGAGGCGGAGTTCCGCGAGGTGGAACGCCGCGTGCTCGCGCGGCTTGTGGCGGAGGTGCCGCGGGTGGTGGCGACGGGCGGCGGGGCCTTCGTGGAGGAGCGGACGCGGGCCCGGCTCGCGGGGCGGGCGACCACGGTCTGGCTGCGGGCCGATCTGGAGGTGCTGTGGGACCGCGTGCGCGACCGGCCGGGGCGGCCCCTGTTGCAGGCGGCGGATCCCAAGGGGGTGCTGGCCGATCTGATGGCCCGCCGGTATCCGGTCTATGCGCTGGCGGACGTGACCGTCGAGAGCCGGCGCGGGGCGAGCCACGAGGCGACGGCGCGCGCGATCCTCGCCGCCGTGGCGGAGCATGATGCGGCACATCCGCAGGGGCCCGCCGCGCTGGAAGGCTCTGGGGCGGGGCTGCGCGCGTGACCGGCGTGCGGGTGGAGGTGCCGCTCGGGGAGCGGGCCTACGGTATCGAGATCGGGGACGGGCTGATCGCACGGGCCGGGGCGCTGATCGCGCCCTGTCTGCGGCGCAAGCGCGTGACGATCGTCACGGACGAGACGGTGGCGCGGCTGCATCTCGCGGCGCTTGATTCGGCGCTGGAGGCCGAGGGGATCGCGCGCGCGGTCCTCGTCCTGCCGGCCGGCGAGGCCACCAAGGGCTGGGCAGGGCTCGAGCGCGCGGTGGAATGGCTGATTGCGGAGCGGGTCGGGCGCGACGATCTGGTGGTGGCCTTCGGCGGCGGGGTGATCGGCGATCTGGCGGGGTTCGCCGCGGCCGTGCTGCGCCGCGGGGTGGGGTTCGTGCAGATCCCCACGACGCTGCTGGCCCAGGTCGACAGTTCGGTGGGCGGCAAGACCGGCATCAACTCGCCGCTCGGCAAGAACCTGATCGGGGCCTTCCACCAGCCGAGGCTGGTGATCGCGGACACCGGGATCCTCGACACGCTGCCCGCGCGGGACTTCCGGGCGGGCTACGGCGAGGTGCTCAAATACGGCCTGCTCGGGGACGCTTCGTTCTTCGAGTGGCTGGAACGCGCGGGCCCAAGGCTTGCGTCGGGGGATCCCGACGCGCGGATCGAGGCGGTGCGACGCTCCTGCGAAATGAAGGCGGGCGTGGTGGTGCGCGACGAGACCGAACAGGGCGAGCGCGCGCTCCTGAACCTCGGGCACACCTTCGGGCACGCGCTGGAAGCGGCGACGGGGTATTCGGACCGCCTTTTGCACGGCGAGGGGGTCGCCATCGGCTGCATGCTGGCCTTCGAGGTCTCGGCGGCGCTGGGGCTCTGCGCGCAGGAGGTGCCGGGCCGGATCGGCGTGCATATGGCGGCGATGGGCCTGCGGCGCAGCCTCGGGGACGTCCCCGGACCGCTGCCGGGTGCCGAGGGATTGCTCGATCTGATGGCGCAGGACAAGAAGGTGCGCGACGGCCGGATCGCCTTCGTCCTCGCGCGCGGGATCGGGGAGGCGTACGTCGAGCGGGACGCCGATCTGGGGGTGGTCCGGCGGGTGCTGGATGAGGGCCTCGCGGCACGCACGCATTGACATCGTGAGAGTGCGGCTTTTGCGTGGCGCGCGGCGGCGCGATTGTCTATGAGGGGGTTGTCGGGTTTTGCGTCGGCACCACATATTGTCTCCAATCGAGGGTTTTCCATGAGCGATCGGTCGTCCTTCCTCCGCCGCGGTGCCGCACTGACGGCGCTCGTGGCCGCTCTCGGCGGCACCTCCGGCGCGGTGGCCCAAGGGACGGACGATGCGATCTTCGGGCTCGATCCGGTGGGCACGACGCCCGCGCCGAACAACATCGAGGCACGGTTCACCCTAGGGCTCGGCGCCTCGCTCACCCCCGATTATTTCGGGTCGGACGATGTGTCGTTCGGGCCGGCGGGCACGCTGCGCTTCGATTTCATCCGCCTGCCCAACGGCTTCGAATACGGCTCCTCGGGCGTGGTCGGATTCGTCGAGGGCTTCGGCCCGCGCGGCTCGATCCGCTACATCCCGAGCCGCAAGGCATCCGACAACCGCGAATTGCGCGGTCTCGAAAACGTGGACGGCGCGCTGGAATTGGGCGTCGGGCTCGGCTACGAGGCGCAGTATTGGCGCGGTTTCGCGGATCTGCGCTACGGCTTCATCGGGCATGACGACTTTGCCGGGGAGTTCGGCCTGGACGCGATCCTGCGCCCGCGCGACGGCCTGCTGGTCAACTTCGGGCCGCGTGCCGCCTGGGGCGGGTCCGACTTCATGGACACCTATTTCGGGGTGCCGGACGATTCGACCTTCAACGGCGGCGGCGAGGGGTTCGAGGCCTCATCCGGGTTCTACAGCGTCGGGCTGGAGCTTGGCGCGCGCTATGCGATCTCGGAGGCCTGGGGCGTCGAGGGCCGCGCGACCTACGACCGGCTTATCAACGACGCGAGCGATTCTCCCATCACCGAACTCGGCTCCGAGCACCAGCTGGGCGCGCGGGTCTTGATCACCCGGTCGATCTCGCTGGGGTTCTGATCCCCGCTCAGAACGGCCAGATCAGCGGCGTCAGGCCCACCGCCACGACGAAATAGAGGATCGTAAGCGGCAGGCCTAGCCGCCAGTAATCGCCGAATAGGTACCCCGCCGGCCCCATGACCATGGTATTCACCGGCGTCGAGACGGGCGTCAGAAACGACGCCGAGGTCGCGATGCTCAGCGTGAACAGCACCGGCAGCGCGGAGATCCCGAACGCCTCCGCCGACAGGACGGCAATGGGGATCAGGATCAGGCACGTGGCCGTGTTCGAGATGACGATGCCGAGCCCCACCCCGAGCGTGAATATACCCGCAAGCAGGATCCGCGGGGCCGCATCTCCGGTCAGTGCCACGAGGCCGTCGGCAACGAGCTGCGCGGCCCCCGTCTGGAAGAGCGCCGTCGACAAGGGAAACATGCCCGCCATCAGGATCACCGTGGTCCAGTTGACCGCGCGGTAGGCCCGCTCGGGCGTCACCACCCCGAGAACCAGCGTCGCCCCGGCCGCGAGCAGGGCGGCGAGGGCCGGTGCGGTCCAGCCCGTGGCGATCAGCACGACCATGACGCCCACGATCGCCAGCATCGCGCGTGCGCCGACGCCGAGCGCGATCACCTGGCGGCGCACCTCGGCCGGCTTGTCCACAAGGAGCACACCGCGGGTATCGCGCCGCCGGTCGATGGCGTCCCAGTCGCCCTGGAGGAGCACGTAATCCCCCGCCTGAAGCTCCGTCTCCTCCAGGATGTCCTCGCCCCGGCGCTGGATCGCGATGACCGCGAGGGCCCGGTCTTCGGTAAGCATGCCGGGAAAGACCCTGCGGCCGATGAACTGCGACCGCGGTGCGATCACCGCCTCCGCCACCCCCGAAAGTCGGTTGATGAGCTTTGCCGCGGCATCCGGGCCGGAAATCTCGTCCATCTCGAGGTCATGGGCAGCGGCGAGGCGCCGGGCCGCCTCCACCGGGCCGCGCACCATCACCCGGTCGCCGGCGCGCAGGGGAGCGGCGAGCCGCGGGGCCCCGGCCCTGTCGGTGACCGTCAGGAGCCGCAGGCCGGGCGCCTCCGACAGATCGAGCCGTGCAGGGCTCGATCCGATGAGCGGGGAGCGGGCGCAGACTTCGAGGCGGTAGGTATCGGTCGACAGGCGGTACTGCTCGACCATGGTCTGGGCGAACCGGCTCAGATCGGGGGGCAGGTTCTCGGCCGCGCGCTGCGGTAGCAGGCGATCGCCCAAGAGCGCGACGATGGCGATGGTGCCCGCCAGAAGCGGCAGGCCCACGAGCGCGAACTCGAAAAACCCGACCGTCGCGTACCCGTACTCGAAGGCCGCATCCGAAATCAGGACATTCTTCGGCGCGCCGGCCAGCGCCAGATGCGAGCCGGCCCCGGAGGCGAAGGCGAGCGGCATCAGATGGCGCGCGGCACTGTCGCGCAGGCGCATTACCAGCAACAGAACCACCGGCATCAGCGCGCCCACGGCCCCCGACGCATTGATCAGCGGACAAAGGGCTGTCACCGCGAGCATGGCGACGATCCGCAGCCGCCGCTCGGAGCCCGCCACCGCATGCTCGAACCGCTGGCCGACCCAAGTGGTCACGCCCGTTGCCTCGAGCCCCGCGGTGACGATGAAGAGCGCCGCGATGAACAGGATTGCCGGGTCGCCGAACCCCGCGAGCCTCTCGTTGAGGGTGAGGATGCCCGTGAGGTTAAGCGCCAGCGCGCTCGCCATGGCCACGACGATCACCGGCAGGCGGTTCCAGACGAAAAGCGCGATGGTGACGAGGACGATCCCGAAGACGATGCCGACATCGCTCACGGGACGGTCAGAAGCTCCAGACCAGCGGCACGAAGAACACGGCCACGATGAAGAACCAGATCATCATCGGCAGCCCCAGCTTCCAGTAGTCGCCGAAGCGGTAATTGCCGGGCTCCATCACCATGAGGTTGGTGGGGGTCGCGACCGGCGTGAGAAATGCTGCCGCCGCCGCCACGCCCACGGCCATCAGCACCGGCGCGGGCGAGACGCCCATCTGGTTCGCGGCCACCACCGCGATGGGGATGAGGATGACGGCGGTGGCGGTGTTGGAGATGATCTGGCCCATGATCGCCGTGAGAATGAACAGGCCCGCGAGCAGGGCGCGCGGGCCCGCGTCGCCCACGAGGTCCACCAGACCGTTGGCGAGCAGCGCCGCCGCCCCCGACTGCTCGATGGCGACCGAGAGCGGCAGGAGGGCACCGACGAGGATGACGGTGGTCCAGTTGATCGCGCGGTACATCTGTTCGACCGTGAGGATCCCGAGCAGCACCACGGCGCAGGCGGCCCCGAGACCCGCCACGGCCGCCGGCACGATGCCGGTCGCGAGCAGCACCACCATGGCCCCCATGATCCCGAGCATGGTCTTGGCGCCGTTGCCCATGGGCACCGCCTGGCGGCGCACCAGATCGGGGCTGTCAACGACGAGCACCTCGGCCTTGTTCAGGCGTTTGTCGAGGGCGTCCCAGGTGCCCTGGAGGAGCAGCGTGTCACCGGAGGAGAGCACGCTGCCATGGGCCAGATCCTCGCCCTGGCGCTGGATCGCGAGCACGATCAGATCGCCGCTCTCGGTGACCATGCCGGGGAAGAACCGCTTGCCGATCAGGGGCGAGCGGGGCGGGATGATCACCTCGGCCAGACCGGAATCGCGGTTGAAGAGGGTGCTCTGGACCCGGTCGCCCGGGACCGTCTCCTCGCGCAGCCCCAGATCGAGTTCGGTCGCAAGCTGGCCCACCGCTTCGGCATCGCCGCGCACGATGATCATGTCGCCCGCGGAGAGCGCCGCGCGCACCGAGGCGCTGCCGTCCTCGCTGCGCACGCCCATCAGCTTGATGGTGCCGCGGTCGCCGAGGTCGAGGGTGGCGCGCGCCCGGCCGCAGAGCGGCGAGGTCTCGCGCAGGCGCAGCGCGTAGACGTCGCTCGAGAGGCGGTATCCCTCGACGAGGGTCTTCGCGTGCTGGCTGAGGTCGGCGGGCAGGTTCGCGCTGTCGCGGGTGGGCAGCAGGCGCTCGCCGAAGAAGACGGCGATCAGGATGCCGCCGGCGATGAGCGGGATGCCGACGATGCCGAACTCGAAATAGCTGAAGCCGTCTACGCCGGTGCCCGCGAGCGCCTCGGCGATCAGCACGTTGACCGGCGTGCCGGTGAGCAGCAGCATGGAGCCGCAATGGGCCCCGAAGACCAGCGGCATCAGAAGCTGGCTCGGCGAGCGGCCAAGGCGCACGGCCAGCACCACGACCACCGGCAGGAGGGCCGCGACCGCACCGTTGACGGAAATCAGCGCGCAAAGCCCGCCCACCAGCAGCATCATGAAAGTGATGAGGCGCACGCGGCTCTGCCCGGCGCTCGAGATCAGGAGTTGTCCCGCCCACGCGGTGACCCCCGTCACCTCGAGGCCCGCACTGAGCACGAAGAGCGAGGCCACGAAGAGCGTCGCAGGATCCCCGAAGCCCGCCAGCGCCTGATTGATCGTCAGGAGGCCGCTCGCCCAGAGGGCGAGCGAGCAGCCGAGGCAGACGATCACGACCGGAAAGCGGTCCCACATGAACAGGACCACCACGACACCGATGATCGCAAAAACCGTCCAGATCTCGGTCATCGGCCTGCTCCCGCCCGCGGTCTTCGCCTCTGAGCCGCTCGTGCCGGCGGCGTCCTGCGACGGCTTCTCATCGTGCCGCACAGGGCGTTTCTAGCACCGGGCGGGGCCTGCGCCAACAACCGGTGCGTCGAGGGCTGCACGCTTTGGAATTTATTTACCTCGTGCGTTTCGTCTTAACCCTTCGTTTACACGCTGAGGTTGAATGCTTGTTTCCATCCCGGACAGGCACCGGAGGCGAGCAGGCCTTTACCCCCTGCACGCGACCCGCCTATAAGGGCCGCGCGACCGGCGCTCCGCAGAAGATGAACCGGTCTGAGGTCAAAGGGCGAAAGTATGTTTGGGGCATTGAGCGGTCTGTTTTCGTCCGACATGGCGATCGATCTGGGGACGGCGAACACGCTGATCTACGTGCGCGGCAAGGGCATCGTGCTGAACGAGCCCTCGGTCGTTGCCTACCATCTCAAGGACGGCAAGAAGCGCGTGCTCGCCGTGGGCGAGGAGGCCAAGCTGATGCTCGGGCGCACGCCGGGCTCGATCGAGGCGATCCGGCCCATGCGCGACGGCGTGATCGCCGATTTCGACGTGGCCGAGGAGATGATCAAGCATTTCATCCGCAAGGTGCACCGGCGCGGCGGCTGGGCGAAGCCCAAGATCATCTGCTGCGTGCCGCACGGTGCGACCCCGGTGGAGAAACGCGCGATCCGCGAGAGCATGATGGCTGCCGGCGCGCGCCGCGCGGGCCTGATTGCCGAGCCCATCGCCGCGGCCATCGGGGCGGGCATGCCCATCACCGAGCCCACGGGCAACATGGTTGTCGACATCGGCGGCGGCACCACCGAGGTCGCGGTGCTGTCGCTCGGCGATGTGGTCTATGCGCGCTCCGTGCGGGTGGGGGGCGACCGGATGGACGAGGCGATCATCGCCTATCTGCGCCGCCAGCATAACCTCCTGATCGGCGAGGCCACCGCCGAACGCATCAAGACCTCCATCGGCACCGCGCGCATGCCCGAGGACGGGCGCGGGGCCCGTATGGAGGTGCGCGGACGCGATCTCCTGAACGGCGTGCCGAAGGAGCTGGAGATCAACCAGGCGCAGATCGCCGAGGCCCTTGCGGAGACGGTCCAGACCATCGTCGAGGCGGTGATCACGGCGCTCGAACAGACGCCGCCGGATCTCGCCGCCGACATCGTCGACCGGGGCGTGATGCTGACCGGGGGCGGCGCGCTCCTCGGCGATATCGACCTTGCGCTCCGCGAACAGACGGGTCTCGCGATCTCCATCGCGGAGGAATCGCTCAATTGCGTGGCCCTCGGGACCGGCAAGTCGCTGGAGTTTGAAACTCAGCTCGCCCATGTGATAGATTTCGGCAACTGAGGCGGATCAGCGCCGCAATCGGGCCGGGGCCGGAGATGTAGGGCGGCGAGGTGTTCCAGAGCGACAACACACCCGACTATCTGCGCGGGGTGCGGCGCGTCCTGCTCGCAGCCGTGGCCCTCGTGCTGCTCGCGGTCTTCTTCGTCTGGCGCATCGACAACGCCCGTGTCGAGCAGGTGCGCATGAGCCTCGTGGACCGCTTCGTGCCAAGCTTCGAATGGACGCTCGCCCCCGTGACCGCCGCCGTGCGCCTGATCTCGGACTTCCAGTCCTACGCGCGGGTCTACGAGCAGAACGCCGAGTTGCGCCGCGAGTTGCAGCGCATGCAGGGCTGGCGCGAGGCGGCCTTGCAGCTGGAACAGAAGAACGCGCAGCTCCTCGCCCTCAACAACGTGCGCCTCAACCCCCGCCTGACCTTCGTGACCGCCGAGGTAATGGCCGACAGCGGCTCGCCGTTCCGCCAGTCCGCCCTGATCAACGTCGGTGCCCTCGACGGGGTGACGGACGGGGCGGCGGTGGTCGACGGCCTCGGCCTCGTCGGACGCATCGCGGGTGTGGGGGCGCGGTCCGCGCGCGT
The DNA here is from genome assembly GCA_038209095.1 of Rhodobacterales bacterium. GTDB lineage: Bacteria > Pseudomonadota > Alphaproteobacteria > Rhodobacterales > Rhodobacteraceae > Amaricoccus. The sequence continues at coordinate 12,823 of JBBQYB010000017.1, read as the reverse complement.
GCTGCTCCTGAGCGACGCCTCGAGCCGCGCGCCGGTGTTCGTCCAGCCCTCGGGCCAGCGCGCGCTGCTCTCGGGCGACAACCGCGCGGCCCCCGTGCTCGAGTTCCTCGACCAGGCCGACGAGGTGCGCCCCGGCGACCGCGTCACCACCTCGGGCGACGGCGGGCTCTTCCCGCCCGAGCTTCTGGTGGGCCAGGTGGTCGCGGGTCCGGACGGTCGGCTGCGGGTCCGGCCCGCCGCGGATTTCCGCAGGCTCGAATTCGTGCGGGTGATCCGGCACGTGGAGCCCGGGCTTATCGAGGGGCCGGGCGATCTGATCGGGCCGCTCCAGGCGCCGCTCGCGACCCCGCTCGCCGAGGCCCGCCAATGAAGCCGCGGTACGGCCCCGGCGTCGAGGCGCTCACGATCATGGGTCTCGGGCTCGCGTCGATCTATCTGGCCCTCCTGCCGCTCAGCCTCGCGGCGCAGCGCTTCCCGGCCCCCGACCTCGCGTTCTGCATCGTGGCGGCCTGGGTGATCCGCCGCCCGGAGACCGCGTCGTTCTGGATCGTGCTGGCGCTCGGGGCCCTCGGCGACGTGTTGCTCGCGCGGCCCGTGGGGCTCGGGGCGCTGGCGCTGCTGCTCGCGGCCGAGGTTCTGCGCGCGCGGGCGGGTTTTTTGCGCGGCGTGCCGTTCATGGTCGAATGGGTCGTGACGGCCCTGGTCTTTGCCGCGATGGCCTTCGGCATGGACGCCGTGCTGCATCTCGCCTTCCTCGAGGGCGCGCGCCTCGGGACCCTGCTCGGGTTCATCCTGACGACGGCCCTGTGCTACCCGCCGGTCGTGGCGATCCTCGCGCTCGGCCTCGGTCTGCGCACGGGGCGGCGCGGGCGCGACGACCGGCTGGGGCGCATCCCGTGAAGAACGGCAAGAAACCGCCCCCGCCCCGGATCACGCGCCGGGGCCTGATGCTCCTGGGGCTGCAATTCGGCGTCATCGGCGCGCTGGGCTTTCGCATGCGCGATCTCCAGATCGAGCAGAACGAACGTTTCCGCCTGCTGGCGGAGGAAAACCGGATCAACATCCGGCTGATGCCGCCCGCGCGCGGGCTGATCTTCGACCGCGAGGGCCGCCCGCTGGCGCTGAACCGCCAGAACTACCGCATCGTGATGGTGCGCGAACAGGCAAGGGATCCGGCGGCCGTCCTGCTCAGGCTCGCGCAGATCATCGACCTGCCCCCCGACCGCCAGGAGCGCGCGCTGAAGGAGATCAAGGCCCGCAGCGCCTTCGTGCCCGTGGTCGTGACCGAGAACCTCAGCTGGGACGACGTGGTGCGGGTCTCGGCCAACGCGCCGGTCCTGCCGGGCGTCATCGCCGAGGTGGGCCTCAGCCGCTTCTACCCCGACGCCTATTCCACCTCGCACGTCGTAGGCTATGTCGGGCCGGTCTCCGAGAGCGATCTCGCCAAGATCGAGGACCCCGATCCCGTACTCCCGATCCCGCGCTTCCAGATCGGCAAGACCGGCGTCGAACAGCGCATGGAGCCCAGCCTACGCGGCCAGGCGGGCAACATGCGCATCGAGGTCAGCGCGGCGGGCCGGGTGATGCGCGAGTTGGACCGGGTGGAGGGTGCCGCGGGCCGCGACGTGCAGCTGACCATCGACAAGGGCGTGCAGAACTTCGCGATGCAGCGCATGGCCGGCGAGAGTGCGGCGGCCGTGGTGATGGACGTGCAGACCGGCGATCTGATCGCGCTCGCCTCCTCGCCGGGCTTCGATCCCAACAGCTTCGTCTTCGGCATCGGGTCGCGCGAGTGGAACGCGCTGCTCGCCGACGAATACAAGCCCCTGTCGAACAAGACCGTCGCGGGGGCCTATCCGCCCGGCTCCACCTTCAAGATGGTGGTGGCGCTGGCCGCGATGGAGGCCGGGCTGATGAGCCCCGGCGACACGGTTTTCTGCAACGGCGGCACCACGCTCGGCAACCGGCGGTTCCACTGCTGGAAAGCGGGCGGCCACGGCACGGTGGATCTGCGCAAGAGCCTGTCGGCGTCCTGCGACGTCTATTACTACGAGATGGCGCGCAGGGTCGGGGCCGACGCGATCTCGGCGATGTCGAGGCGCCTCGGGCTCGGGGTGCGCCACGATCTGCCCATGCCCGCCGTCACCGAGGGGCTGATGCCCGACAAGGACTGGAAAAAGGTCAACCGAAGCGAATCCTGGACCGTCGGCGACAGCTTCAACTACGGGATCGGTCAGGGGTTTACGCTCGCCTCGCCCATGCAGCTCGCGGTGATGACCGCGCGCCTCGCCACGGGCCGCGCCGTGGTGCCGCGCCTGGTGCGCGCCATCGGCGGCGTGCCCGAAGCGGTGCCCGAGCCCGCCGACATCGGCCTCTCGGCGCGCAGCCTGCAGGCGGTGCGCGACGGCATGTTCGCGGTGACAAGCGAGGGCACGGCCTACCGCTCGCGCATCGCCGATCCCCTGAACCTGATGGCCGGCAAGACCGGCACGAGCCAGGTGCGCATCATCACCGCCGCCGAGCGTGCGGCGGGGGTGACCAAGAACGAACAGCTGCCCTGGAACCGGCGCGACCATGCGCTCTTCGTGGCCTATGCCCCCTTTGACAACCCGCGCTATGCGGTGGCGCAGATCGTCGAGCACGGCGGCGGCGGCTCGGCGGTCGCGGCTCCCATCGCGCGCGACATCCTGATGCGGGCCCTTTATGGCGCGCTGCCGCCGCTCGCGGCCTATCCGCCCGAGGCGCGCGGGGCCGCCGAAGAGATGCAGCGGGCCCTCGCCCCCCTGCCCGAGACGGCGATGCCCGAGCCGCTCGAGCGGGACCGCGCATGAGCCTCGTCGATCAGGGGCGCGGCTCGCGGGGTCTCCTCGCCAAGCTCCTGGCGCTGAACTGGCCTCTGATCCTCGTGATCTGCGCCGTGGCGAGCACCGGGTTCCTGATGCTGTTCGCGGCGGCGAACGGCAGCTACGACCCCTGGGCGCGGGCGCAGATGATCCGCTTCGGGGTCGGTCTGGTGGCGATGATCGTCATCGCGATGATCCCCATCGGCTTCTGGCGCACGGTGACACCGCTCGCCTATCTGGGGTCCATGGGGCTTTTGGTGCTGGTGGAGTTCTTCGGGACCATCGGCATGGGCGCGCAACGCTGGATCTCCATCGGCCCGATCCAGGTCCAGCCGTCGGAGCTGATGAAAGTGGCGCTCGTGATGGCGCTCGCGTCCTATTACGCCCGGCTCGATCCCGAGCGCGTCTCGCGGCCCCTGTGGATGCTGCCGCCGATCCTGCTGATCCTGGCCCCCACGGCGCTCGTGCTGATCCAGCCCAATCTCGGCACGGCGACGCTCCTGATGGCGGGCGGCGGGGCGGTGATGTTCCTCGCGGGCGTGAGCCTGTGGTATTTCGCGGCCGCACTCGCCTCCGTCGCGGGGCTGGTGACGGCGGTGCTGCAATCGCATGGCACGTCCTGGCAGTTGCTGCACGATTATCAGTACCGGCGGATCTTCACCTTCCTCGATCCCGACAATGATCCGCTCGGCGCGGGATATCACATCTCCCAGGCCAAGATCGCCATGGGCTCCGGCGGGCTGACCGGGCGGGGCTACATGCAGGGCACGCAGTCGCGGCTGAACTTCCTGCCCGAGCGCCATACCGATTTTATCTTCACCTCCCTCGCGGAGGACTTCGGCTTCATCGGGGCGATCACCCTCCTTGCGCTGCTGACGCTGGTCGTGGTGTTCTGCATGGTCTCGGCGATCTCGAACCGCGACCGGTTCGGGGCGCTGGTGACCGGGGGCGTGGGCGTGATGTTCTTCCTTTTCTTTGCCGTGAACATGGGCATGGTCATGGGCATGATGCCCGTGGTGGGTGTGCCGCTGCCGCTGGTGTCCTACGGCGGGTCGTCGATGCTGGTGCTCATGGCGGCCTTCGGGCTCGCCCAGAGCGCCCATGTCCACCGGCCCCGAGCGGTCGACTGAGGTGCCGGCCCGCGTCCTCTTCTCCGCCCCGCCGGCCGACTGGGCCGTCTGGCGGCCGCATCTCGAACGGGCCTCGGCCGCGCGCGGGCTCGAGGTGATCTTCACGGACGCGACCGACGCGCCCGACACGATCGACTACGTCGCCTACAGCCCCGGCGGCGGCCTCACCGATTTCACGCCCTTCACCGGCCTCAAGGCGGTGCTGTCGCTCTGGGCCGGGGTGGAGCGCATCGTCGGCAACCCCACCATCACGGCCCCCCTCTGCCGCATGGTGGACGAGGGCCTCAAGATGGGCATGGTCGACTGGGTCACGGGGCACGTCCTGCGCCACCACCTCGGCATGGATGCCCATATCCTCGGCCAGGACGGCGTCTGGCGGCACGACGTCGTACCGCCTCTAGCACGCGAGCGGCGCATCGGCATCCTCGGCCTCGGCGAACTCGGGGCCGCCTGTGCCGCGAGCCTGCGGGGCCTCGGCTTTCGGGTCGAGGGCTGGAGCCGCCGGCCTAAGACCGGACTGCCCGTGCCGGCCCATTCCGGCCCCGAGGGGCTCGACGCGCTCCTGGCCCATGCCGAGATCCTCGTGCTGCTCCTGCCCGCGACCCCCGCCACCGAGAACATCCTCGATGCCGCGGCGATGGCGAAGCTGCCTCGGGGCGCAATTGTCATCAACCCGGGGCGGGGCCGGCTCGTCGACGATGCGGCCCTCCTCGCGTCCCTCGACGCGGGCCAGGTGGGCCATGCGACGCTCGACGTCTTCCGCGAGGAACCGCTGCCGCCCGGCCATCCGTTCTGGGCCCATCCGCGGGTCACCGTGACCCCGCACATCGCCTCCGAGACCCGCCCCGCCACCGCGGCCGAGGCCATCGCCGAGAACATCCGCCGCGGCGAGATGGGAGCGCCCCTGCTCAACCAGGTCGACCGCCTCCAGGGCTACTGACGCCGCAGCCTCAGCCGGTGCGCCCCCGCCGACCGCCGCGCCGCTTGGGCGCCGCTTGCCTGGCCCGCTCGGGCAGGAGTGCCATGACCGCTCGCCGGTCCTCGGGCGCAAGCCGCGACCAGGCCCCGATCTCGTCGATGGTCCGGTGACAGCCCAGACAAAGCCGCGACGCAGGATCGACCACGCAGAGCTTGATGCAGGGGCTCTCGATCTCAGCCCGGCTCCAGACGTCGTCGCTCATGGCACCGCCCGCGCCAGATGCCCCATCCGGTCGAGGAGCCCCTGCAGGATATAGGCCGCCGCCACATGGTCGATGACCTCGGCCCGCCGCTTGCGCGAGGTATCGGCCTCGAGCAGCGCGCGTTCCGCCGCCACCGTCGACAGCCTCTCGTCCCAGAAGGTGATGGGCAGCGGCGTCAGCCGCGCGAGGTTGCGGGCGAACCCGCGGGCCGATTGCGCGCGCGGCCCCTCCGATCCGTCCATGTTGCGCGGCAGGCCGAGCACGAACCCGCCGATCCCGCGGGCTCCGGCGATCTCGAGCAGCGCCGCCGCATCCGCGGTGAACTTGGTCCGGCGGATCGTCCGGAGCGGGGTCGCCACCTGACAGCGGGTGTCCGACACCGCGACGCCGATGGTCACCGTGCCGAGGTCGAGCCCGATGACCGCACGTCCCGGCGCGAGCGCCGCGGCGAACGCCGCCGCCGCGTCCTGCGGCCCGGCCGTCACGGCTCCACGCCCGCGGCGACGGCGGTCGCGCGCAAAAGCACCAGCGCCTCGGGATCGGCGGCAAAGACCTCATGCGCCTCGCGGAAGATCCCGGTCGCGTCCTCGGTGCGCCCGAGCACGCCGAGCGAGCGGATCAGCCGCGCCCAGTCGGCGGGCGGCCCGCCCTCGGTCGCGAGCCGGTCGGACAGCTGGCTCACCATGCCCTCGATCATCGCGGAATTGTCGGCCGCCCCCTGGGCCTCCTGCTGGGCCTCGATCTGGGTGCGGGTCGGCATGTCGGGCGCGGGCTGTCCTGCGGCCGCGGCCACGTCGTCGATCTGGGACGCGATCGGCCCGATCCAGGGCGCATCCTGCGGACCCTCGGCGAGCAGCCGCGTCCAGAGCGGCAGCGCGAGGTCGGGCCGGCCGCCCTGCAACAGGGCGAGCCCCGAGTAATACCGCGCCACCGGATTGTCCGCGGCGAGACCCAGCGCGCGCGTCAGATGCGCCTCCGCCTCTGGCGAGACGTACCCGCCCGCGGCGATCACCATGTATTCCGCGAGATCCACAAGATCGTCCGCTGTGGTGAGCCCGCCAAGGATCGCCACGACCCGGGCCTGGGCCACGCTCGCCTCGGCCCAGCGCCCGAGGGAGGCCTCGCTGCGCGCCAGGAGACGGTGGCCCTCGACATCGTCGGGACGATCCTCGAGCACGGCGCGCAACTGGCCCAACAGCGCCAGATCCTCCACCGGCGGCTCGGCCAGCGGCGCACGGCTCTCCTGAAAGCGTGCCTCGACGACGGCCTGGCTCGGACGGTTCGCCCGCGCGTCGTTGAGTGAGGCAAGCCGCTCCCCCAGCGGCTGGTCGGGCAGGCCGGGCGCACCGAGATCCGCATAGAGTGCCGCCCCCCCGAGCCCCACTACCAGCACGATCACACCGGTCACGGCCAGCGTGGCACGGCGCGGCGCGCCGGAGGCCGCGGTCTCGACGCTCTCGGCATCGGCCGCCGCGAGCAGGCGGCGCGAGATCTCGGTGCGCACGGCCGCGGCCTCGCCCATGGTCACGATGCCGCGCCCGAGATCGGTGTCGATCTCGCGCAGCTGGTCGCGGTAGACCTGCATGTCATAGGAGGACCGCCGCTCGGGCCCGGTGCCGGACCGCAGCAAGGGCCCCAGCAGATACCCGAGCACGCCGATGGCGAACGCCACCGCCGCCGCATAGAAAAGCCAGTCCGTGTCCATGGATCCTCGAGATTTTGTCGCGCTGGACACTACCTACCACCTCCCGCGCGCACAACCGTTCAGGATGGCGCAGCGCAATGTCGTGATTGACGTCGCGAGGAAAAGCCGGGATCGGGTCGTTTCGCGACCCTGCTTCGGACGACGGCACCGTCCAAGTCGCGGGAATCCATCGTCTTGGGCACTTCGGGACCCGGCCCCGGACGTGCCCGGAACCGGATCGCGGGGGCTCGCGCCGCACGCCGGGGCGGCTCCGCTTGTCGCTCGACGCGGGTTTGCGTTCTTCTGACAAAGGGGCTTCGTATCATTCGAGAGGAAGCCGAGACGATGAAACGTATTTTGGGGGCCGCCGCCGTTCTGCTCATGACGACCCCGGCCTTCGCCCTCGATATCTGCGTGGAGGGCGTCTATCCACCGTTCTCCTAGATTTCCGCGGATGGCACGCTGGTCGGGTTCGACATCGACATCGCCGACGCGCTTTGCGCGGAAATGGGCGAGACCTGTACCATGGTCAAGACCGACTTGGACGGCATCATCCCGGCACTTCTGGATCAGAAGTGCGACGCCAGCGTGGCCTCCATGTCGATCACGCCCGAGCGCATGGAAGTCATCGACTTCACCAAGAAATACTACCAGACCCCGGCCATGTTCGTGGCCGCCGAAGGAGCGGGCTTCGTCGATTCGCGCGAAGGCATGGCGGGCAAGGTGATCGGCGTCCAGCGCGGCTCGATCCACCACGCCTTCGTCGAGAAGATGTATCCCGACAGCACGATGACGCTATACGCAAGCCAGGACGAGGCCTATCTCGATCTGGTCGCAGGGCGGCTCGACGCGGTCATGGCCGACAGCATCGCCGTCGAGGACGGTTTCCTCAAGACCGAACAGGGTGCTGGCTTCGCATTCTTCGGAAAGTCCCATGCCGACCCCGAGATCCACGGTGAGGGGGCGGGGATCGGCGTGCGCAAGGACGACACCAAACTGCGCGACAGGCTGACGGCCGCCATTACGACGATCCGCGAGGACGGCACCTACGACGCGATCGCGTCAAGGTATTTCGACTTCGACATCTACGGCGGCTGAGCGGATCGGGGCCCCGGACGCGCGCCGGGGCCCGGCCATGGACAAGCTGATCGAATACGCGCCGCTGCTGGCCCGGGGCACCCTCGTGACCATTGCGCTGGCACTCGCGTCGCTAGCGCTCGCGACCCTGCTCGGGGCGATCGCCGCGGCCGGGCGGATCGCGGGGGGCAAGGCGGCGCAGACGTCGGTCTTCCTCTACAGCGGGCTCGTGCGCGGGGTGCCCGACCTCGTGATGATCCTGCTGGTCTATTTCGGCGGGCAGCGGCTCCTGAACGCGCCTCTCGGGGCGTTCAGCATCGAGGCCGTCCAGGTGCCGTCCTTCGTCGCCGGCATGGTGGCCATCGGCTTCATCTACGGGGCTTATCTCGCCGAGACCTTCCGCGGGGCGTTCCTCACGATCCCGCGCGAACAGATCGAGGCGGGCCATGCGCTCGGTCTGCGGGGTGCGCCGCTCCTCGGGCGGGTGATCATGCCGCAGCTCGTGCGCTTCGCGCTGCCGGGCTACGGCAACGTCTGGCAGGTGCTAGTGAAATCCACTGCCGTGGTCTCCCTGATCGGTCTCGAGGATCTGGTCGGCCTCGCCAACGATGCGGGCAAGACCATCCGCGAGCCGTTCCTGTTTTTGTCCGCGGTCATGCTCGTCTATCTCGGCATCACCTGGGTCTCGACCCGGACGCTGGAGCGTTTCGAGCGCCGCGTGGCGCTCCGGGGGGTCGATGCGGACTGATCTCGTTCTCGAACTGGCGACGTGAAAACCCTGATTACCGCCGATTTCGATCCCGGGCATCTCGGCCGGATGATCGCGGCGATCCGAAGAGCGCCGTGATCCTGCCGGGCGGGATCACCCGCGCGTATCTGGCGACGCGGCCGGTCGATTTCCGGAATTATGCCGAGCGCCTGATTATGCGGAGTTGAGGGCGGCTTCTTTCAGGCCGGCAATAGTTTATCGGCTTTTTTGCTCAGCCTATTTCCGGGCGCTCTGCACCTCGCTGAGCATGGCGAGCACCTTGTCTGGCTCTCTGAAGCGGCCGGGTCGGAGCGGCGATGGTTCCATCGCGGCGAGGGCTTCGAGCTTCCCGGTCGGGTCGGCGCGCAGGTAGATCTCGGTACTCTGGAGGGTGGCGTGGCCAAGCCAGAGGGAGACCTTCCTGACGTCGTGGGTGGCCTGAAGCGTGTGCATTGCGCAGGTGTGGCGCAGGACGTGCGGCGAGACGCGCTTCTCGACGAGCGAGGGCTGCGTTGCACCCGCGCTTCTGACGTGCTTGGTGAGGATGTGCTCGAAGCCTGACCGGGTCATCGCGCGGCCGACGCTGTTGAGGAAAATCTCAGGCTCGTCGGTTCTCGGGCGAGTGGCGATCCATGCCTTGAGGGCGTTCGCCGTCCCCTTCCGGAGCGGTAGCACCCGCTCGCGGCGTCCTTTGCCCATCACGTGGATGGTGGCCCAGTTCCGCTGGTCGACCTGATCGAGGCGCAGGCCGACGAGCTCCGAGACGCGCAGGCCGGCCGCGAAGGCAAGGTGCAGCATCGCCCTGTCCCGCGTCCCCCAGCGCGTCCGCGGGTCGGGCGCGTCGAGGAGTGCCTTCATTTCGACCCGCGTCAGGTGCGTGACGAGCGCCTCGTCCGTCTTCTTCATCGGGATCGCGTCGATGCGGCCCGCCTGGTCGAGGCAGTCGGGCAACCGATACTGGAGGAAGCGGAAGAAGGCGTTGATCGCAGCCAGCCGCGCGTTGCGCGAGCGGGCGCCGTTGCCGCGCTCGACCTCGAGATGCTCGAGGAAGGCGAGGATCAGTTCGGCGTCGATCTGCTCCACCGCGAGCGCGGCCGGCTTGGTCCGGAGCCGGTGAGCGGCGAAGACGACGAGGAACCGGAAGCATGTGGCGTAGGCCTCGCAGGTGTGTGGGCTGGCGCGGCGGTCGCGGGGGAGGTGCTCGCGCAGAAAGGCGGCGAGGTGGGGACCGAGGGGAGTCATGACGGCTATCCCAGATGCAGCGCCTCGCCTGCCTCTGCGATGCTCGCCATCAGCGTCGGCGTCGCTTGCAGATACCAGTAGGTGTCGGTGACGTGGGCGTGCCCAAGATAGGTGCTGAGGCCGACCAGGTGGCGCTCGACCGCCTTGGGATCTGCGCCGCACCGCTCGAGCGATCGGACGGCGAAGCTGTGCCTGAGGTCGTGGATGCGCGGCCCAGGCTCTCCGGGCCCGCCGCGAAGACCGACCGCGCGGGTGAGCCGTAGGAACACCGCTATCACCGTCGAGTAGGCCGGCCCGCTCCCGGCGCTCGACCGGAAGAGCGGGGCCTCGGGGACGCCTGGATAAGCGGCGAGATAGGCGTCGAGCGCGCGACGCGTGGTGTCGTGGATCGGCACGAGCCGGCTCTTTCGGAACTTCGTGCCGAGCACGAGAAGGCAGTTCTCGGTAACGTCGCGCACGCGCAGGGCCAGCGTCTCCGAGATGCGCAGCCCGGTCGCAGCGAGCAGGCCGAAGATCGTTCGGTACGTCAGCGGGCGGATGCCGCCCTCGGGCCCCAGGTTGACGGTCGCCTTCATCAATCGGGCGATCTCTTCGGCGCTCCAGATATGGGGCCGGACCCGGGTGTGCCGGGCGGCGCCTAACGCGTCCGCCGCAGGAACCTCGTGGCGCGCACCCTCGGCGTGCAGGGACAAGGCAAAGCGGCGCACGGTCAGCAGACGGTTGCGCCGTTGCGCCGGCGACGGCGCCTCGCGGGCCCACTCGAGCACGCGCGCCGCCAGCACGACGCTGTCGCCGTGCGCTTCGGCGAAGGTGACGAAGCTGCGCAGCAGCCCGTTCTGGATGCGGAACTTGAATCCGAGGGCGTGGTGAAGCGCCACATACCGTTCGCGATCATCGGCCAGCATCATGCGACCTCCGGCCAGGGCTGCGCGATGAGGCGGAGCGTCGTGACGTCGACCTTGGCGTAGTGCGCGGTGGTGTCAGGCGACTCGTGGCGCAGGACGGCGCCGATCGCCTCGAGCGTCGCACCGGCGCGCAGCAGGGCCGTCGCAGCCGAATGGCGCAGGAGATGCGCCCCCTGCGATGGCGCGTCGGTGATTCCGGCGCGACGCAGCGCGGAGCGGACGATGCTCGAGATGACGTTGGAATTGGCGAAGGCGGTGAACGGCGCCGCCGAACGCAGGAAGATCCTCGGTTCGTCGACCGGCCGGCGTCCCCGCTCGACCTAGGCGAGCAGGGCGTCGCCCGCCTCGTGAGGTAAGGGCAACCGCACTTCACGCCGGCGCTTGCCGTGGACGCGGACCATGCCCGCCGCCCAGTCGATGTCGCCGATTTTCATCGCGCAGACGTCATGCGCGCGCAGGCCGAGCCGGGCAAGCAATAGCAGGATCGCTCTGTCCCTGATCCCGGGAGGCCGGGACACGTCGCATCCCTCGATCAGGCGCGCGAAGTCGTCGGCCGGCAGATAGCGTGGGAGCGCCGATAACCTCCAGTCCGGCGTCGGCGGCACCGCCTAATCGAGACCCGAACGGCACTCACCTCGCGTGGCCAGGAAACGAAGATTGCCGCGGAGCGCCATCGCCATCGTCTTGACGTAGGCGGCGGAGCAGCGCCTCCGCTCGTCAAGGATCACCGCGCGAACGCGCGCCGCGTCGTAGGTTTGGGGACCGGCTCCCAAAGCCGACAGCAGCCGCGAGACCATAAGGACTAGCCCGCATTTCTCATCAGAGGTAGGTGCATCGGGGTCCCGAAGAGGGCAAAGTGCTTCTGCAACAAAGACTTCGGTCCCCGCAGGAGAATTCCCCGATGCCGACAGAGTGTAGCGCGAAGCCGATGGGATCTTCACGCGTGGATGGCCGCGCCGTGGTGGCGGATTTCGACGGCAGTGCAATCACCTCGAACGCCGGCGGGCTGCTGCTCGGAGCGACCGACCGGGTGATCGGGCTCGTCGAGCGTTTCGCGGCCTGCTTCACCGACGGCCGGGCGGCGGAGCGGGTGGTGCACGAGGTAGCGACGCTGGTCGGGCAGCGGGTGTTCGGGATCGCGCTCGGCTACGAGGACCTGATCGACCACGACCGGCTGCGTCACGACCCGGTGCTCGGGGTGGTGCTCGACCGGCTTGAGGCGCGGCACGGCCGGTGCGCGCCGCTCGCGGGCAAGAGCACGCTGAACCGGCTCGAGCACGGCGTTGCAGCCGCCGACCGCTACCGCCGGATCGCCCACGACGGCGCGGCGATCGAGGCGTTGTTCGTGGACCTCTTCCTCGACGCCCATGCCACGCCGCCGAAGGAGATCGTGCTCGACCTCGACGCCACCGACGACCCGCTGCACGGGCATCAGGAGGGGCGGTTCTTCCACGGCTACTACGACTGCCACTGCTATCTGCCGCTCTACGTGTTCTGCGGCCGCCACCTGCTGGCGGCGAAGCTGCGGCGCTCGAACATCGACGCCGCGGCCGGGGCCGTCGAGGAGATCGCCCAGATCGTCGGCCAGGTCCGCGCCCGCTGGCCGCGGGTGCGGATCGTGCTGCGGGCCGACGGCGGCTTCGCCCGCGACGCGCTGATGGCGCAGGTCGCGAGGAAAACCGCGTCGACTACCTGTTCGGCCTCGCCCGGACGTCCCGTCTCGTCGACCACATCCATGTCGAGCTCGCCCGGGCCGAGTACGATTCCGAGGCCAGCGGCGGTCCCGCCCGCCGCTTCGCCGATTTCCGCTGGACGACGAAGCTGAGCTGGAGCCGTCGCCGGCGCATCGTCGCCAAGGCCGAATGGATGCCGGGCCGCGGCGCGAAGGGCGCCAATCCCCGCTTCGTCGTCACCTCACTCAAGGCCGCCCGGGCGGACGCCCGCACGCTCTACGAGCAGATCTACTGCGCTCGCGGCGAAATGGAGAACCGCATCAAGGAATGCCAACTCGAT
>JBBQYB010000016.1:0-33593 GCA_038209095.1 Rhodobacterales bacterium | reverse complement strand
GGAGAGGCGCGTTTCGACATCGCAGGCCAAAGCCAGTTCCCCGGCGCGCTGGTCGATGAGGACCGCCCGCACGGGCAGCGGGCCGAGGGCCACGGCGAGCGCGCGTCCGACATGGCCCGCGCCGAAGATCAGCACATGGGGGAGCCGCGCGCGCGCCGCATCGAGGCGTAGGCGCAACTCCGCCACAAGGGCCGCATCGAGGGCAGTGAGGGCGAGGATCATGCGCCCACCGCAGCACTGGCCGATCTCGGGCCCGAGCGGGATGTCGAGCCGCTCGCGCCGGGTGCCGCGCCGCAGCGCCTGGCGGGCGTGGTCGATGGCCATGTACTCGACCTGGCCTCCGCCGATGGTGCCGGCCACGTCCTCGATGCTCACGAGCATCCAGGCTCCGGCCTCGCGCGGGGTCGAGCCCCGCGCCTCCGCGATCTCGACCAGCATGGTGGGCCGGCCGAGTTCCAGCAGCGCGCGCCGGGTGCGCGTCATCGCAGGGCCGCCTCGGCGCGCAGGCGCTCCACGGTCATCAGCACGCGCTCGGGCGTCGCGGGCGCGTCCATGCGCGGCGCGATGCGGTAATCCGCCACCGAGGCCGCCGCCATCGACAGTGCCTCCAGCACGGAGATCGCGAGCATGAAGGGCGGCTCGCCCACCGCCTTCGAGCGCCCGATGGTGGGCTCGGCGTTCTGCGACCAGTCCGCGAGCCGGACGTTGAAGACGCGCGGCCGGTCGGAGGCGAGCGGGATCTTGTAGGTGGAGGGGGCGTGGGTGCGCAGCCGGCCTTCGGCGTCCCACCACAGCTCCTCGGTGGTGAGCCAGCCCATGCCTTGCACGAACCCGCCCTCGATCTGGCCGATGTCGATGGCCGAATTGAGCGAACGCCCGACGTCGTGGAGGATATCGACACGGTCGACGGTATACTCCCCCGTCAGCGTGTCGACGGAGACCTCCGAGACGGAGGCCCCGTAAGCGAAGTAATAGAACGGGCGGCCCTTGCCGGTGGCGCGGTCCCAGTGGACCTTCGGCGTCGTGTAGAACCCCGCCGCCGAGAGCTGAACCCGCGCCATGTAGGCTGCCTTGACGAGATCCGGAAAGGGGATCAGGCGGCCCGCCACGTCTAGGTGGTCTTTCACGAAGCGGATGGTCTCGGGGCGCGCCTGCCAGTGTTCGGCGGCGAAGGCGATCAGCCGCTCCTTGATCTGGCGCGCGGCGTCCGCTGCGGCCATGCCATTGAGATCCGTGCCCGCCGAGGCCGCGGTGGCGGAGGTGTTCGGCACCTTGTCGGTGGCCGTGGCGGTGACGCGGACATGGCGCAGGTCGATCCGGAACGCATCCGCGAGGATCTGGGCCACCTTCGTGTGCAGCCCCTGGCCCATCTCCGTGCCGCCGTGGTTCAGCTGCACGCTGCCGTCGGTATAGACATGCACCAGCGCGCCCGCCTGGTTGAACCAGGTGGCGGTGAAGGAGATGCCGAACTTGACCGGGGTCAGCGCTATTCCCTTGCGGATCACGTCGGTCTCGCGGTTCCAGGCGAGGACGGCGGCGCGGCGGGCCTGATAGTCGGAGGTGGCCTCCAGCTCGTCCACGATCCGCGCGATCACATTGTCCTCGACGGTCTGGTGGTAGGGGGTCACGTCCTGCCCGGGCCGGTAGAAGTTCGCCCGGCGGATCTCCAGCGGATCGCGCCCGAGGGCATAGGCGATGTCCTCGACGATGCGCTCGGCCGCCATCATGCCCTGGGGCCCGCCGAACCCGCGAAAGGCGGTGTTCGAGACCGTGTTCGTCTTCATGGGCCGCGAGGCGAGCCGGACGGCGGGATAGAAATAGGCGTTGTCCGCATGAAACAGCGCGCGATCCGTCACGGGCCCCGAGAGATCCGCGGAGAACCCGCAGCGCGCGGCCAGCGTCGCGTCCACCGCCGCGATCCGGCCCGCATCGTCATAGCCCGCCGCATAGTCGATAAGGAAGTCGTGGCGCTTGCCGGTGGCGATCATGTCGTCGTCGCGGTCGGGGCGGATCTTGACGGCACGCCCGTACTTCTTCGCGGCCACGGCCGCCACGGCCGCAAAGAGGTTCGACTGGGTCTCCTTGCCGCCGAACCCGCCCCCCATGCGCCGCACGATCACGGTGACGGCATGGCTGGGCACGCCGAGTACATGGGCCACCATGTGCTGGACTTCGCTCGGATGCTGCGAGGAGGCGTGCACCGTGACGTCCCCGTCCTCGCCGGGAATGGCCAGGGCGATCTGGCCCTCGAGATAGAAATGATCCTGCCCGCCCACGCGCATCCGACCCTCGGTCCGGTGCTGCGCACCCGCGAGTGCCGCCTCCGCATCGCCGCGCCGGAGCGTCATGGGCTCCGTGACCATGGGATAGCCCGCGGCGATGGCCTCCGCCACGTCGATGACATGGGGAAGATCCTGATAGGTAGCCTTCGCGAGGAGGGCCGCGCGCCGCGCCGCGTCGCGGGTCTCGGCGATGACCGCAAAGAGCGGCTGGCCGTGGAAGTCCACCGCCCCCGTGGCGAAGACCGGATCGTCGTGCCGCCCTGTGGGGCTGACATCGTTGCGCCCGGGAATATCGGCTGTGGTCAGGACGCCGACCACGCCGGGGGCCGAGAGCACCGCCGACAGATCGAGCGCGGCAATCCGGGCATGCGCCCGCCCGGCGAGCCCGAGGCAGGCGTGCAGCAGACCCGCCGGCACGGGCATGTCGTCGATGTAGTCCGCCCGTCCCGTGACGTGACGCGCCGCACTCTCGTGGCCGGGGGTGGCCTGCGCGGCGCCCATACGCGCGGGGATGACGGCGGCTGGGGTCTCGACGTTCATGGCGGTCCCCTTAAAGTGCTGCGGCATGCGGGCGCGCGAGGCGCACCGGACCGCGGGCAGGGTGGTGCTCGAGCCAGAAGCGGCGCAGCAGGTTGCGCGCGACCAGCGCACGGTAGCGCGCCGACGCCCGCCAGTCGTCGAGCGGCGTGAAATCCTGCGCGAGGGCCTCCATCGCCGCCTCCATCGCGGTCTCGGTCCAGTCGCGGCCCCGCAAGGCCGCCTCGGCCCCGTGCGCCCGCGCCGGGGTGCCGGCCATGCCGCCGAAGGCGATGCGCAGGTCCGTCACGTGGCTGCCCGCGCGCTCGAGCAGGATCGCGACCGAGACGGCGGTGATGTCCTCGTCGAACCGTTTCGAGATCTTGTAGCACGCAAGAAGCGCCCCGGCCGGCCGCGCCGGCACGAAGACGCTCTCGACGAACTCGTCCGCCCTCCGGTCCTGCTTGCCATAGGCGATGAAATACGCCTCCAGCGGCACATCGCGCAGCCCCGCAGGACCGCGCAGCCGCACCGTCGCCCCCAGCGCGATCATCGCCGGCGGCGTGTCGCCGATGGGCGAGCCGTTGGCGATGTTGCCCCCGATGGTGCCCATGTTGCGGACCTGGTCGCCGCCGATGCGGTCCCACATCTCGACCAGTTCTGGATAGCGCCGGGCAATCACCCCGCGAGCCTGCGTGTAGCTCACCGCGGCCCCGAAGCGCACGCCGGCCTCCGTCTCCTCGATCCGGCGCAAGGCCTCGAGATGACCGACGAAGATCACCGGGCCGATGGGCCGCAGATGCTTCGTGACCCAGAGGCCCACGTCCGTCGCCCCGGCCACCAGCGTCGCCTCCGGATGCGCCGCTCGCAGCGCCGCGAGATCGTCCGGGTCGGCGGGCACGAGCACCGTGTCCCGGCCCTCCCCGAGACGCACCCGCGCGCCGTCGTGCAACGCCGCGAGGGCCGCGGTCAGGCGCGCGCGCTCGACCTTGAGCGGATCGCGGGACGGGTCGGCCGCCCCTGCCGCGCGCGCCGCGCGCAGGATGGGCGCATAACCGGTGCAGCGGCAGAGATTGCCCTGGAGCGCGCGCTCGATCTGCGCCTCGGAGGCGTCCGGCCGCTCCATCCACAGCGCATAGAGCGACATGACGAACCCCGGCGTGCAGAACCCGCATTGCGAGCCGTGATGGTCCACCAGCGCCTGCTGCACGGGATGCAGCGTCCCGCCGGCGGCAAGGGCCTCCACCGTCACGACGTGACAGCCGTCGAGCGACCCCATGAACCGGATGCAGGCGTTGACGGTTTCGTAGACGAGGCCCTCCGGTGCCAGCCGGCCCACCAGAACGGTGCAGGCCCCGCAATCGCCTTCGGCGCAGCCTTCCTTGGTGCCGGTCAGGCGGCGGTCTAGCCGCAGGTAGTCGAGGAGCGTCAGGGTGGGCGCGCAGTCCGCCAGCTCCACCCGCCGGTCGTTGAGCAGGAACCGCAGCACGATGCGTTCTGCCACACCGGGTGCGGGAAGGGATCGGGCGGTTGTCTCCGGCATCCTCGTCCCCTTCTGGCGCATTCAGGACAAAGGCCAATATCGCGCAAAATCCGCCGGGATGAAACCGCGATCCGCGAAGGTCCCGCGGTGTGCGTCCGGGCTTGCCGCGCGGGAGCCGAAGCCCCCGCGCGGCGGGAGGCTTGCGCCGTTACTGGAGCAGCGCGTCCATCGGGACGGGCTCGGCGATGGTCCAGCTGCCGACCACCGCGGGCGTGCCGTCGCTCACCTTGACGATGTGATAGCGCGCCTGGTTCTGGTGGTGCAGCTCGGAGGTGAAGGTGCGCGGCCCGAACAGGGTCGGCTCGTCCGTCATCTTCTCCAGCTCGGCCACCACGGCCGCGGATTCGGTGGTGCCCGCACGCTCGACCGCCTTCGCCCAGACATCGATCATGACGTAGCCGGGATAGACATACTGCGAGGACGGACGCGCGCCGTACGTCTCCTCGAAGGTCACGTTGAACGCCTCGACCGCCGGGTCGGGATCGTCGCCGTAGATCGAGCCCTGCACGGGGATGTAGAAATCCGACAGGCCCGGCACCGCGTTCATCCAGTAGCTGCCGTCCACGCCCGAGCCGTTCAGGATCGGGGCCGTGATGCCGGCGTCGCGGATCTGCTTGATGGCGGAGACCGCCCCCGGCATCATCGAGCAGAGCATGATGGCGTCGGGCGCCTCGGGAAGCGCGTTGATGCGGGTGATCTGGGCGGCGATCGAGGCGTCGTCGTTCACGAAGGTGTCGCGGCCGACGATGCTCACGCCCTCGATCTGCGGCGCGCGCCAGTCGAAGCCGTCGCAGATGCCCTTGTTGTACTCGGTCCAGGTGTCCTCGAGCACGTAGAACTCGGTGGCCCCCAGTTCCGCGTTGGCCCATTCGGCCATGGTCGCCCCCTGAACCGCGGCGAGGACCGAGGCGGAGAAGGAATGCGGGCCCACGCCCTGGATGCCCGCGCGCACGCTCTCGGCACAGAGGAAGAACGAGACCTTGGCGTTGCTCTCGGCCATCAGCGCCGCGGGCGCGCCGAAGTCGTAGTCGCAGGAGACCACGACGAGATCGGCGCCGCCCTCAATCACCTCGAGCCCCGCCTTGGCCCCTTCGGCGCGGTCGGACTTGGTGTCGGAGAAGATCGTGGAGATCTGGCGCCCGAGCAGGCCGCCCGACGCGTTGATTTCCTCGATCCGCATCAGCGCCGCCTGGGTGGCGGGCTCGTCATAGGCCTGCATGAAGCCCGACTGGCCGGTGGCAAAGCCCACGACGATGTCCTGGGCGCTGGCGGGCAGGGCCATGAGGCAGATGGCGGCCCCGGCCATGAGGGAAAGTTTTCTGGTCTTCATCGCGGGCATTCCTTTTCTCTGTTGCTGGACGTCATCAGGCTCGTTTCGTGGCCTGCGTCTTGGGGGCCGGGTCCGCCGCGCGCGGCCAGCCGAATTCGCGATTACCCATGAGGCCCGCCGGGCGGGCGATCAAGATCACGATCATCACGATCCCGATGGCGATTTCCTGGGAGCCGCCGGGCAGGGCGAGGGTCGTCTCGCCGAAGGTGACACCCTTCTCGAGCGAGCGCAGGGCCTGGATGATGAGCGAGATCACAACGACCCCTAGCACTGCCCCGCTGAGGCTGCCCATGCCACCCACGACGAGCATCGAGAGAGCCACGAACGTCGCCCCGAGAAAGAACGCATCGGGCGTCACGATCCCGAGGAAATGCGCGTAAAGAACTCCGGCCACGCCGCAGACGAAGGCCGAGAGCACGAAGGCGATCAGCCGCTCGCGCTCGATGTCGACGCCCGAGGCCTGCGCCGCGATGGCCTCGTCGCGTGCGGCGCGCAGTGCCAGCCCCGAACGCGAGATCGAATAGAGCCAGCCAACGGCAATGGCCCCGGCCGCGGCCCCGAGGGCCAGCCAGATGTCCGTGCGGATCGGGATGCCGACGATGGAGGACGTGCCGCCGGTGACGCTCGACCAGTTGGAATAGACCGTGTTGATGACCGCCAGCATGGCAAACGTGGCGATGGAGGCAGCGATACCCGCGAGCCGCATCAGCACCGGCCCGAGGATCAGCGCAAACAGCGCCGGCAGCAGGGCCGCCGCGAAGGCCGAGGGCCAGAAGGGAAACTGGTTGAGCAGGATCACATCCGGCAGACCCCGGAGCGAGAGCTGCTTGAGCATCGGCGGAATGGTGAACCAGGCCGCGGCATAGGCCCCGAGGCACATGAACCCGATATGCCCGAAGCTGATGATCCCCGAATTGCCGATGAAGATCGACAACCCCACCACCAGCACGACGCGGATCAGCATCTCGACCGCCGTGCGCTGAAGCGTGCCGGACCCGAAGGCCCAGGCCGCCACCGCAAGCACCGCGATCAGCGCGATGAGCAGGATCGGCGTCGCGATGGTGCGGGCGAAGACCGAAGGGGCCTGCGTCATGGCTCAGACCCTCTGGCGCGCGGAGCGCAGCGCGAACAGCCCCTGCGGACGCAGGATCAGCACCACGATGACCAGCGCATAGACGAAGGCGTCGCGAAAGGGCCGCGCCTCCAGCGGCAGGATCACCTGCATCACCACGCTCGCCCCGCCGATGAGAAACCCCGCCACCACCGCCCCCGACAGGCTGCCGAGGCCGCCGATGACCGTGGCGATGAACGCCACCAGCATCACCGACAGGCCCATGGTGATGTCCGCCGTCCCGGTCTGGACCACAAGTACGAGCCCGATCGCCCCCGCCAGCATCCCCGAGATCGCAAAGGCGAGCAGGATCACCCGGTTCGCCCGCACCCCGAGCATGCGCGCCATGGTGAAATCCTCCGCCGCCGCCCGCATCTCGAGCCCGAAGCGCGTACGCCGCAGGAACGCCGTCAGCGCCAGCAGGATCACCATGGTCGCGAGGATCGTCACGATCTGCAACAGCGGCAGCCGCGCCCCCATCACCTCCACCTGACGCGACAGATCCGGCAGGATCGAGAGCGACTTCGGCCGCGACGAATAGAACACCAGCAGCACGTTCTGGATCACGAACCCCAGCGCGAACGACACGATCATCATGGCCGCCGGATTGGCGTTGCGCAGCCGCCGGAACACCACCACCTCCGACAGCATGGACACGCCCGCCCCGATCGCGAGCACCAGCGGGATCAGCAGGATCGCGGGGGCGGCCCCCAGCGTCAGGATCGTGACGGCCTCGGTGGTCGGATAGATCAGCGCGAAGATGCAGAACGCGATATAGTCGCCCTGCGCGAAGTTCACGAGCCGCATCACCCCGAAGATCAGCGCTATCCCCAGCGCCCCGAGGGCATAGAGGCTCCCGAGGCTCAGCGCGTCGAACAGGACCTGAAGGACCGACGTCACGCGCCCGCCTCCGCATAGCCGAAATAGGCGCGCTCCACCGCATCCGTTTTGCCCAGCGCCTGCGCGTCGCCCTCCAGCACCACGCGCCCCGCACGCAGCAGCGCCATGCGCCCGCCGGTCAGCATGGCGCGCGTCGAGCTCTGCTCCACGATCAGGAGCGTCAGGCCCCGCTCCGCGCGCAGCCGCAGCAACAACTCGTAGACCTGGTCGATCACGATGGGCGCGAGCCCCAGCGAGGGCTCGTCGATGGCGATCAGCCTCGGCGCCGTCATCAGCGCGCGCGCGATCACCAGCATCTGCTGCTGGCCGCCCGACAAGAGGCCCGCCGTGCCGCCCTTGCGCTCGGCGAGCATCGGGAACGTCTCGTAGACCGCGGCGAGGTCGCGCGCCACGGCCGCACGGTCGCTGCGCACGCCCGCCCCGAGCCGCAGGTTCTCGTCCACGGTCAGCCCGCCGAACACCTGACGCCCCTCGGGCACCATGGAGAACCCGAGCCGCGCCGTGGTCTCCGGCGCGTTGCCCGCGAGATCCCGCCCGTCGAACGACACGGACCCGGACGCCGGCGTCACCACCCCCGCGATAGCCTTCAGAAGCGTCGATTTTCCCGCCCCGTTCGGCCCGGTGACGAACACCGTCTCGCCGGCCTCCACGGTGAGCGATACGCCGCGCAGCGCCGTCAGCCGGCCATAGCGCACCACTAGGTTCTCGACCGCCAGAAGGCTCATGCGTGCAGTTCCATCGGCGTCTCGGCCACGTCCGCGGCGGTCCCCATGTAGGCGTGGCGCACCACATCGCTGGTGCGGATGCGCTCGGGCCCGCCCGCCTCGATCACCCGTCCGCTGTCGAGCACATGCACGGTCTCGCACAATTCGAGCACCAGACCGACGTTGTGCTCGATCAACAGGATGCCACATCCCATGTCCTTGCGGATGCGCCGTATCAGCGCAGCGAGATCCGAGGCCTCGATCTCGGACATGCCGGCGGCGGGCTCGTCGAGCAGGACATAGCCCGGCTCCATCATCAGAGCGCGCCCGATGGCGACGCGGCGCTCGTCGGTATAGGGCAGGCCGCCAGCCGGCCGGTCCGCGAGCGGGCCGATGCCGATCCAGTCGAGCATCTCGGCGGCCTTGCGCGCGGCGATCCGGCGCGACTGGCCGAGCCCCACGCCGGTCACCTCCAGATTGTCGATCACGCTGAGATCCGCGAACAGCCGCCCGCCCTGGAACGTCCGCGCGAGGCCCGCGCGGCGCAACTCGTGCGGCTTGCCGCCGGTGATCTCGGCTCCGTCCATGGTCACGCGCCCGGTGCTGGGGCGCTGGAACCCCGAGAGGACGTTGACGGCCGTGGTCTTGCCGGCCCCATTGGGGCCGATCAGCCCGGTGATCCGGCTGCGCTCGACGGTCAGGGTCACGTCCGACAGGGCGCTGAGCCCGTCGTAGGACACGCCGACGCCCTCGAGACAAAGGCCTGTCTGCGACGTCACGGACGGACAGCGCCTGCGTCGCGGGTGATGCGATAGGCCCCGCCGGGGAACAGTTCGGCCGTCCATCCCGGTTCGATCACGATGGTGGTCGTCTCCTCTTCGATGATGGCCGGCCCCGCGATGATCGCACCCGAGCCGAGTATGGCGCCGTCGATGATCGGCGTCGAGGTCGCAGCCCCGTCCGCCGCGAAGATCGCCGCACGCCTGTCCTTTATTGCGGCAGCCGCGTCGCCGCCCGCGGCAATTTTCGGCGCCGCCGGTTTCTCGATCAGGCCGTAGAGCGTCGCCTCGATGTTGACGACCTCCACGGTGTTGTGGCGCTCGGCATAGGTGAACAGCTGCTCGTGGCGCTGGTGGAAGGCCTCCTTGATGCGCCCGACCGTGCTCTCGTCGATCTCGAAGGCGTCGATTTCCACGGTGCATTCGTGGACCTGGCCCACATAGCGCATCTCGATGCTGCGCTGGACGCGGATCCGGTCCGGCCCGAAGCCGTCGCCGCCGAGATGCGCGAGCCCTTCCGTCTCGATCTCCGCGAACAGCGCGTTGAGCCGGGCATAGGCCGCGTCGGTGTCGAGGCGCATCGGGGCCGTCGCCATGAAGTTGTACTTCACGTCCGAGATGATCTGGCCGTAGGCACAAAGCCCCGAGGCGAGCTTCGGGACCAGCACGGTGTCGATGCCCATCTCGCGCGCCAGCGCGGTGATATGCGATCCGGTCGCGCCCCCGGCGCCCACCAGCACGAAATCGCGCGGATCGTAGCCGCGCTCCACCGAGACGCGGCGGATGCCGGCGGCCATGTTGTTGTTCACGATGGTGAACATGCCGTAGGCCGCCCGCGCCACCGACAGCCCCAGGGGCTCCGCGATGCGCGCGACGGCGGTCTCCGCCGCCGCCTTGTCCAGCGGCAGGCGGCCCCCCACGAGACCGGCAGGGTTGAGGTACCCCAGCACCAGATTGGCGTCCGAGACGGTCGGCTCCACCCCGCCGCGCCCGTAGCAGGCGGGACCGGGCATGGCCCCCGCACTCTGGGGGCCCACCTGCAACAGCCCCATGCTGTCGATCCAGCCGATGGATCCGCCCCCCGCGCCGAGCGTCTCGACCTGGATCATCGGCACCCCGATGCGGTAGCGCAGGAAATCGATGTTCTTGTTGAGGTTGGTCTGGCCGTCCTTGGTCAGGGTAATGTCGAAGGACGTGCCGCCCATGTCCACGGTGATGACGTTGTTCGTACCGAACGGCTCCGCCACATGGAGACCCGCGCGCGGCGCCGAGGCGGGCCCGGAGTTGATGGCATAGACCGAGCGGTCCGACATCGCAGCCCCCACGGCCAGCCCGCCGTTCGACTGGAAATAGCGCACGGGATAGCGCGCGCCGAGGTCGCGGAAATAGGCGTCCACCGCGGCGACATAGCCGCGCATGACCGGCGCCAGATAGGCGTTGGTGACGGCCGTCGACGTGCGGGTATATTCGCGCACCTGCGGATAGAGCGCGCTGCCCAGCGTCAGGATCACATCCGGCATCATCTCGCGCACGATCTCCCCCGCGCGCCGCTCGTGGCTTGGGTCGAGCACCGACCACACGAAGGATACCGCCACGGTCTCGACGCCCTCGGCGCGAAACACCTCGCAGGCCGCGCGCACGTCCTCCTCGTGGAGCGGCGTGTGCACGCGCCCGTCCGAGACGATGCGCTCGCGCACGCCGCGCCGCAGATAGCGCGGCACGAGCATCACCGCGGGCGGGTATTCGGCGTCATAACGATACCCGTCCTCCTTGTGGCCGAGGCGGATCTCGATGCTGTCCTCGTGGCCCGCGGTGCAGACGAGGCCGGTCCTGCCGCCCTTGTGCTGGATCAGCGCGTTGAGCCCCACGGTCGTGCCGTTGATGCACAGATCGCAGTCGGCGATGATGTCGCGCACCGGGCGCTTCAAATCCGCGGCGATCATGTCGAGCCCCGCCCGGATGGCCTCGGTGGGATCGCCGGGGGTCGAGAGCGCCTTCCAGAGCCCCACCCCGCCTGCCGCTTCCGCGAGCACGAAATCCGTGAAGGTGCCGCCCGCGTCGATCCCGAGCCGGTATTCGGCCCGCTCTCCCCTGTCCGCCCCGTCCATCATCGCCCGTTTCCCCCCGTTTTCCGGCGTCCAAAAACGTCACTTCCGGAAAAGATAATAAAATCATATAGTTGAATGGCGTCACATCGTGTGACGCCTCAGGTTCCGGCTCCCTGGCGCAGCCGGGCGGTCTCCGGAGCGTCCACGACCAGGGTATTTGCGTCGATCGAAACACCGTAATCCTCGCGCGCGCCCTGGGCCGAGACGAGGCCGTTCTTCACGTCCGCCACCACCTTCTCCACCGGCCGGCGCCGGGGGTCGCCGTAGCCTCCTCCGCCGGGGTTCATGTTGGTCACGCGCTCTCCCGGCATCAGCGTCTCGATGACGTTGGTGCGGATGGTCTGGGTCTCGCCGCCCTTCGCGAGTTCCAGCCGCCCGACCTTGCGCTCCACCATGGCGGATTTTGCCCCCGCCGCCCCCATGGCCGGAATGCGCCGCCCCTCGCCGAAGGTGATGAAGGTCATCTCTCCGCTCAGCGGCTCCACCTCCCAGGCCGTGCCCGACCCGCCCCGGTACTCGCCCGCCCCGCCGCTGTCTGTCATCAGCGAATAGCGGTGGATGATGATCGGATAGGCGTGCTCGAGCAGTTCCACGTCGCCCGAGGTCAGCGCTCCGAAACAGCATTCCGGCCCGCAGGCATGCCAGCCGTCCTGGCTCGGCGTGGCCCCCGCGCCCGAGATGATCGTGGCAAGCACCATGGTCACGTATTCCTCGTCGTGGCGCTTGTCCCAGCCCGCGATGTTGAGCCCGTTCGCGTGCCCCCAGGACGCCGCGACCTTGGAGGGCATGGCCTGCTCGAACGCGAGCCGCACCGCATCCGTCAGCGTCTCCATCGGCGTCGTCGTGCAGTTCATGTGCGGCGCGGGCTCCTTCGCGTTGCACAGCGTCCCCTTGGGTCCGAAATCGAGGCTGATGCAGCGGTAAAGCCCCTCGTTGTAGGGGGGCGGGAGCTGCGCGAACATCATCAGCCCGAGATAGACCCCGGAATGCGAGTTGCCCTCGTAGGAGTTGATGAAATAGGGGATCTGCGGTGGGCTGTCGATCTTGATGTGACAATCGTCCCCGCTGATCGTAACCGTCGCCGTGATGTCGAGATCCCCGAACCCGTGGCCTGCGTCCTCCAGAACCGCCGTCCCGGAATACGTCCCGTCCGGCACCGTGGCGATCAGCCCGCGCATATGCGCCTCCGCCATGTCGAGCAGCGTATCGATGGCCGCGTCCACCGTCTCGGTCCCGTATTTGTCGAGCATCGCGATCAGGTTGCGCTCGCCCACCTGACACGCCCCGATGAGCGCGTTGAAATCGCCCTCCTGGTCGCGCCGCGCGCGCATGTTGGTCAGGATCAGGTTCAGCACGTCGCGGCGCGGAACACCCCTGTCCCAGATCTTCACCGGCGGGATGCGCAGGCACTCCGCGAAGATATCCTTGGCATTGGGGTTGTAGCCCGCTGGAACCGGCCCGCCGATGTCGGTCAGGTGCCCCTTGCAGACGGTCCAGTACTTCAGCTCGCCCTTGTAGAACACGGGCTTGTACATGCAGGTGTCGATGGCGTGGCTGCCGCCATAGGCGGGATCGTTGTGCAGGATCAGGTCGCCCTCGTGGATCTCGCCCTCGAAATACCGCGCCACGGATTTCATCGCCGGCACGAGGGAGCCCAGGTGGATGGGGATGTCCTGGCCCTGCAGGATCATCTCCGGCGTCGCGTTGAAGAGCGCCGTCGAATAATCATGGGCGAGGTTGAACACGCTCGAGCGCGCGGTCTTCTCGAGGGCCAGCGTCATCTCGCGCTGGGTCGTCTCCAGAACGCCGCGCACGACGGACAGGGTGATCGGATCGACGTCGCGCGCCATCTCAGCCTCCTGGTTTGCTAGTCGACCAGCCTAGCGCCAGGTCCCGGCTTCTGTCTTGCCCCCCAGTGCGGATAATCTTGACACCGGGCGCAGTCGCAGGGCGGGCGGATCGTTGCAACCGCGGCGCGGGCCTGTAGTGTGGGGACACGCAAGGGGGCACATGGACATCCGGTTCTCGACGCAGGCGAGCCGACCGCAGGACCGCAGCGCCGAGTGGCACGCGGCCATTGCGGAGGCGTATTTCCCGCTCGATCTCGGGTTCCGGGACGCAGCGCGTTTCGACGGGGCGCTCTCGATCTGGACCCTCGGAGACGTGTCGCTGTCGCGCCTGACCTCCGAGCCCCTGATCTACCGTCGCAAGGCGCGGCATCTGAGGGCTGCGGCGCGCGAGGAGGAGTATCTGGTGACCGTGCCGGTAGTCTCGCCGGTCAGTTTCAGCCAGTGCGGCAAGGACGTGCTGTGCAGGCCGGGCGGGTTCATCCTCGAGCGCAGCCACGAGCCCTATGATTTCGCCCATGCCGAGGCCGCCGATCTGTGGGTGCTCAAGGTGGGCGCGCGCGAGCTTGCGGGGCGGCTCCGGGCCCCGGACCGGTTCTGTTCGCTGGCCTTCGATGCGAACGTCGGGGCAGGGGGGCTGCTCGCGGATCTGCTGCCGTTGCTGCCGCGGCGCATCGGATCGCTCGGGCCGGAGGGACGGGCGGCAGTGGGGCGGCAGCTGATCGACCTGATCGTGCTCGCGGTGGCGGAGGATCCGCGCACCCTGACCTCCGGAGGGTCGGCGGTGCGCGCGGCGCATCTCGCGCGGATCGAAGCGATCGTGCGCCGGAGGCTGCACGAGCCCGCCCTCGACGCGGAGAGCATCGCGGGGCTCGCGGGGATTTCGGTGCGATATCTGCACGATCTCTTTCGCGACGCGGGTCAACCTCTGGGTCGCTGGGTGCGCGCGCAGCGGCTGGAGGCTGCGCGCTCGGCCCTGGCCGATCCATCGAACGTGGAAGCCCTCTCGGGGATCGCGTACCGCGTCGGGTTCTCCGATCAGGCCCGGTTCAGCCGCGCCTTTCGGTCAGCGTACGGCTGTGCGCCGAGCGAGTATCGCAGGGCAGACAAACGGGCGGCCGACCCGTGAGGCTGTCTATAGAATGAAATCGGCCTCGGAGAGGCCCGTGACACCCGCCACGAAAATCGTCATTTCTGCATCGACGTCGCGGTCGGTGTCGAGATATACGATCGAGCTGCCCGCCTTCTCCACGATACGTACCTCGCCGCGGGAGGAGGAGAAGACCCCGTCAATCCCGCGAAACGCGAAGGTGTCGTTCAGGGGCGTACCTGCCTCGGCGTCGATCCTGGAGATATCGATCCGGTCATCGTCGGCCCCGCCTCCCCGTTTGAAGTTCTGGATGGTATCGGTCTTGCCAGAGGCAGTTCCGAGTGCGCTGTCCTCGGTCGTGAGGAAGCGAAAGACGTCGCGCTCTTTGTCGTTCGACCCGTCCAGAACATCGATGCCCAGTCCTCCGACAAGCGTATCCGCGCCCGTGCCTCCAATCAGCAGGTCCCTGCCGTCCCCGCCCAGCAGCCTGTCGCGGTCCTCACCTCCTTCGAGCCGGTCATCGCCATCGCCGCCGAACAGGAGGTCGCTGCCTTTTCCGCCTGCCAGAACGTCCGCTCCGCCGTCGCCGCGCAGAATGTCTTCGCCCCCGCCACCAAGGAGAAAATCTCCCCCTCCGCCGCCGATCAGAAGGTCGTCCCCCTCCAGCCCGATGAGCCGGTCCGAAGCCTTCGTTCCGGTCAATCTGTCCGAGAAGCCGGAGCCGCGCTCGGTATTGTCGGCAAGCTCTACGGCTTGTTCCAGAGCCGCCATCCACCGTTCGCTGGCGTCACCCGGCGTGAGCCAGTCCACGGTCCCGTCTTCGGAATAAAGATAGACAACCTCCTCGCTGTTGTCGAAGGCCGCCAGCAGGGTCGTGACCAGAGACCCGGGCGTCTGCCGAAAGCCGACCGGAAATTCGCCCGTATAGATCATGTGCGACTGCACGACCGCCTCGTTCCAGCCGCGGCGCAGGTCCGAGCCCAGCGACCAGTCGATGAGCCCGGGCAGGATATCGCCGCGATATGTTTGGGACTGCGCGAACTCCGCGTCCGTTCGCAACTGGTATAACTCCCCCATGTCGATCAGCGTTTGCCGTGGTCCGAGGCCTTCGAGCATCCCGGTGAAGAAGGGTCCGCGAAGTTCCTGTTCGGTCCAGCCGCCGGCCTGCGCGAGGATCGCCCGCGGCGCAGCCGGCGTGTCGGGAACGGAGAGATATGGGCCGTGCATGACGGCGATCTCGGCCTCCGGAAACGCACTGGCGACGGCGGTCATGATCTCGCGTCCGCGCAGCGCCGCCTGTTCGCGGAAGGTTGCCAGCTCGCCACGTTGGCTATCTGGAAGATCGAGCCAGCGGCCGAAGTACTCCTCGTTGTCGAAAATGATGCCTTTGAAATTCGCCGACTTTGCCTCCCGGGCGAGCAAGGCCCAGTTGTCGACAACGCGTGCCCAAGCGGCGTCGTCGAACAGGTCGCCGGGCCTGTCGATGAACGCGAGAAGGTGGTTTTCGAGTTTACCGGAATTGAACGCGGCAAGCTGGGGCAGCCAGTCTCGCAGGTCCGACTTCGTGAGCCGAACCCCTGGAGACATCAGGCTGTAGGAGGCGGGAATGTTGACCGCGATCCCGTCGATCGGCAGCGCTTCGATCCAGGCCCGGTTTGTCTCGATGAACTGGGTTCGCGCGGACAGGCCTGGCATCACGAGTATTAGATCTGGTCTTTCGGGCATGGCGAGCCTACCTTTCCTGCAGTCGGCGTAGCATATCGCCTGCGTCACGTTTCCGTCTTGTTTTCGGACGGCCATTTACCGCCGTACCGCATGTACCCCGCGGAACCGTCGTTTGGGCCTTCGGGAGGGCGACGAGAGGACGCTGCGCCTTGGGATCGAGAGGCGTGGAGGGCGCATGGCCGAGAAACCTAGATCACGCGTGAGCATCCACGAGGAAGCGCGTCGGGCGATCGCGGCATCGGACGGCGCAGCGCTCGACGCGATTTTCGAGCCGATCCCCCTGAGCGACGCGTTGCGCGAACTGCTGGACCTGAACCGGGACGAGCGGCGGCGGATGCTCGAGCTGGTCTCGACCGACTTCGCGGCGGAACTGATCGAGGAGGCCCCGACCGAGGTCGGGGTGGACCTGATCGAGCGGCTCGATCCCGCGCGGGCGGCCGAGATCGTGGACGAGCTTGACAGCGACGTGCAGGCGGACGTGATCGGCGAACTCGACAGCGCCGATGCCGAGGCGATCCTTTCGAAACTGACGCCGGCGGACGCAGCGGATGTGCGCAGGCTCGCGGAATACGAGGACGACACGGCGGGCGGCCTGATGGTCGCGGAGGCGTTCACCTTTGCAGAGACGGACACGGTGGGGGCGGTGCTGCGCCGGATCGCGTCCGAGGACGAGGATTTCGAGCGGTACCGGGGCCAGCATCCCTATGTGATCGACGCGATGGGGTGCCCGATCGGGGTGGTATCGCTGCGCGGCCTGCTGACCGCGCGAAGGTCGGCGAAGCTGACGGACATCATGGCGGTGCCTCTGACCCTGCCGGTGGGGGCGGACCTCGACGCGTTGCAGGACGTCTTCGATGCGCATCCGTTCCTCGGGCTGCCGGTGGTCGAGGCGGACGGACGGCTGGTGGGGGTGGTGTCGCGCGCGTCCGTGGACGGGGCGCTGCTGGCGCGGGCGGAGAGCGACAGCCTGCGCCGGCAGGGCGTGGTGGGCGACGAATTGCGCTCGATGCCGGTGTGGCTCCGCTCGCGGCGCAGGCTCGCGTGGTTGTCCGCGAACATCGTGCTCAACATCATCGCGGCCAGCGTGATCTCGGCCTATGAGGAGACGCTGGCGGCGGTGATCGCCATCGCGATCTTCCTGCCGATGGTCTCGGACATGAGCGGATGTTCCGGCAACCAGGCTGTGGGGGTGACGATGCGGGAATTGTCGCTGGGGCTGGTGCGGCCTGCGGATGCGTTTCGGGTCTGGATGAAGGAGGTCTCGGTCGGGGTGATCAACGGGCTTGCGCTGGGGGTGCTGGTGGGGATCGTGGCCTGGGTCTGGAAGGGCAATCCCTATTTGGGGATGGTAATCGGCATCGCGCTCGCAATCAACACGGTCATCGCGGTCTCCATCGGGGGGGTGGTGCCGCTCCTGCTCAAGCGGATCGGGCAGGATCCGGCGGTGGCGAGCGGGCCCTTGCTGACGACGATCACGGACATGGCGGGGTTTTTCCTGGTGCTGAGCCTGGCTGCGGCTTTCATGCCGCTGTTGGTCTAAAGGAGTGTCCGCGTGTTTGTCCGCGCGCGGACAAAAAGGCTATACTATTGATTTGTAGAGATAATCTGAAAACCGGTTACGT
This sequence comes from Rhodobacterales bacterium, assembly GCA_038209095.1. Taxonomy (GTDB): domain Bacteria; phylum Pseudomonadota; class Alphaproteobacteria; order Rhodobacterales; family Rhodobacteraceae; genus Amaricoccus. The sequence goes on along the minus strand of JBBQYB010000016.1, from coordinate 16,036 downwards.
TCTGGCAGGAATGCCTAACGGGGCGACCAAGTGCAGATGACGAGGCGGAAGAGCGAACCTTCCGGAAGGAAAGCCCGCCGATCCGACATCGCGTGATCTGGCTTCAGGCGAGGTGCGCCGCCATTTTGGACACGGCACCGGCGCGATCAGCGCGGGCGGCGAGGGCGCCGTCCATGTCGACCTTGACGAAGCGGACCTGGGTATGGGGCTGGAGCTGGCCGATGAGGTCCATGTCGGCGGAGATCACGGCGCCGACCATCATGTAGCCGCCGCCCGAGACCGCGTCGCGGTGCAGAACGATGGGCTCGGTCCCGCCGGGCACCTGGATCGAGCCGTAGGGGTAGCAGGCGTCCACGATGTTGGAGGGGTTCGAGCCCGCGCCGAAGGGCTGGTCGCGGGGCACGAATTCGAGCGGTTTGCCGCCGCGGAAGCGGTAGCCGATGCGGTCGGCCTCGGGGGCGACCTTCCAGGTGTCGGCGAAGAACTGCGCGCCGGCGCCTTCGGTCACTCGGTGCCAGTAGAGGCCGGGGAGCACGCGCAATTCCACCGGCGCGCCAGTGGGGCCGCGGCGCAGGGCGGCGGGCAGGCTGCGGCCGGGCGTGCCCGTGCCCGCGCCGAGGGGCAGGCGGTCGCCGGCCTGGATCGCGCGGCCCTGATACCCGCCAAGGGCGCCGAGCGGATAGGTCGAGCGGCTGCCGAGCACCAGGGGCACGTCGATGCCGCCGGAGACGGCGATATAGGCGCGCGCGCCGGTTTTCAGGAACTCGAAGCTGAGGGTCTGGCCGGCCTTGACGGCGAAGCTCTCCCAGAGGGGGGTGGGGGTGCCGTCGAGCTTCGGGGGCAGGTCCGCGCCGCAGATCGCGACCACGGCATCGCGGTGGAAACGCAACTCCGGCCCGAGAAAGACGGCCTCAAGGCCTGCGGCGTCCGCGGCGTTGCCGACGAGGAGGTTCGCGGCCATCAGGGCGAACTGGTCCATGGCGCCCGAAAGCGGGATGCCGAGATGGTAGTAGCCGGGCCGGCCGAGGTCCTGCACGGTGGTCGCAAGGCCGGGAGCCAGAACTTCGATTGCGTCACTGGCCATTGAGCGCCCCCATCAGCTTGGCGTTGTAGGCGTCGATGCCTGCGTTGAAATCGTCGAGCGAGAAGCTGACGGGCGCCATCTTCGGCGTGTAGCGCCCGGCGGCAACGTCCGCCTCGACGGCGTCGTAGGTCGCGCGGTCGACGGCGGCGAACTTGACGATGTCGCCGGGTTTGAAGAGGCACATCGTGTCGTCGGGGATGTAATCGATCTCGCTGCGCGGATCGTAGATCGGGACGGGCGTGATGCCGAACATCTGGTAGCCGCCGGCGCCGCGCACGGAATAGATCGCGGTGAAGCAGCCGCCGTAGCCAACCGTCAGCTTGGGCGTGTCGGTGCGCGGGCGCAGGTATTTCGGCACTTCGAGTTGCCGGGGGCGGTCGACCATCTGGTAGAGGAACGGAAGGCCCGCGACGAAGCCCACCATGGAGACGAACCAGGGCGCGCCGGAATGGGCGGCGATGAAGTCCTCGACGCTGGCCTTGACGTTGACGGCGGCCGCGTATTCGAGATCGGTGGCGTTCGGGTCCTGGTGGCGGTCGCGAAACCGCATGAGGGTCTCGTGGGTCCAGGGGTCGTTGTAGTAGACCGGCATCTCGATGATGCGGGTGTCGATGACGGAGGGCGCGCTGTCGGCGGCGGCCTCGAGGCGTTTCAACTCCGCCATCATGTCGGCGGGCTTAATGCGGTCTGGGTCGAACTTGATCTGGAAGGAGGCGTTCGCCGGGCAGATCTCGGTCACGCCGTCGATCGCCTTGTCGCGCACCGCGTTAGTGATGAAGAGCGCCTTAAAGAAGGCCTCGAGCGACATGCTCTCGTCCACCTCGACGAACACGTGTTCGTCGCCGCCAAAGGAATACCGCATCAGGTCTTCGTCTCCCCCGTTGCTTCGTCTTGGGTCAGTTTATGCGCGTTGGTTGCGAGCCAGCCTTCGAGCCAGGTGGTGTCGAACCGGCCGGCCTGGACGTCCGGGTCCTGTGCGAGGGCGATGTGCAGGGCGCGGGTGGTGGGAAGGCCGTCGATCCTGAGTTCGCGCAGGGCGCGCGAGAGGCGCGTGATGGCGGCCGGGCGATCTTCGTCCCAGACGATCAGCTTGCCGAGAAGCGAGTCGTAGAAGGGCGGCACGGTGTAGCCCGCATAGAGCATGCTGTCGAAGCGCACGCCGGGGCCGCCGGGGACGTCCAGGGCGGTGATTTCGCCGGGTTGGGGGCGGAAGTCGTTCGACGGGTTTTCGGCGTTGAGGCGGACTTCGATGGCATGGCCGCGCAGGACGATCTCGGATTGCTGCCAGCGGAGTTTGCCGCCGAGGCAGACGCGGATCTGTTCGCGGACCAGATCGACGCCGGTGATCATCTCGGTGACCGGGTGCTCGACCTGAATACGGGTATTCATTTCAATGAAATAGAAGGCCTGGCTCGCGTCGTCGTAGAGGTATTCGAGCGTGCCGGCGCCGGCGTAGTTCACGGCCTCCGCCAGGGCCACGGCGGAGGCGCAGAGAGCGGTGCGCACATCCGGGGGCAGGGCGGGCGAGGGGGCTTCCTCCCAGACCTTCTGGCGGCGGCGCTGGAGCGAGCATTCACGCTCCCAGAGGTGGATGACGCGCTCCCCATCGCCGAGGATCTGGACTTCGACATGGCGTGCGCCGGTGATGACCTTTTCCAGATAAAGCCCGCCGTCGCCGAAGGCCGCGAGGGCCTCAGCGCTGGCCTGGGGCAGCAAGCGCTCGAATTCGGCCTCGTCCTGGACAATGCGGATGCCGCGCCCGCCACCGCCGGCCGCGGCCTTGATCATCACCGGAAAGCCGGTGCGTTCCACGACGGGGCGAGCCTCGGCGAGGGTGGAGACATGGCCGTCGCTGCCGGGGACGGTGGGCACGCCTGCGGCCTGGGCGGCACCGCGGGCGGCGACCTTGTCGCCCATGAGGCGGATGGCGGACCCCGAGGGGCCGATCCAGGCGAGGCCTGCGGCCTCGACGGCGTCGGCAAAATCGGCGTTTTCGGCGAGAAAGCCGTAGCCGGGGTGGACGGCGGTGGCCCCGGTGGCGCGGGCGGCGTCAAGAATCGCGTCGATCTTGAGGTAGGATTTGGAGGCCATGGGCGGGCCGATGTCGACGGCCTCATCGGCAAGGCGCACGGCGAGCATGTCGGCGTCGGCCTTGGAATGGACCTGCACGGTTTTGAGGCCCAGTTCGCGGGCTGCGCGGTTGATGCGCACGGCGATCTCGCCGCGGTTCGCGATCAGGAGCTTGCCGGGAGGGGACATGGGCTCAGTCGAGTTCGAGGATCGGCTGGCCGGCCATGAGCGCGTCCTCGTTGTCGACGAGGAAAGCCTTGACGGTGCCCGCGGCGGTGGCCTTGACCTCGTGGAAGCTCTTCATGACCTCGACGAGGCCGAGGACGTCGCCAACGGCCACGGTATCGCCCTCGGTCTTGAAGGGTGGGGCATCGGGGGAGGCCTTGCGGTAGAACGTGCCGGGAAGGGGGGAGACGATCTCCTTGGTCATTGCGGGCGCGTCCTTGTTCTGCGGGTCATGGGTCTGCGGATCATGTCGGGGGGATCAGGCGGCGAGATGGGGCGCGAGGGCCGCGCGCACGGCTTGGGCGATCTCGACGGCATTGGGGGTGTCGGAGTGGATGCAGACGGAGGTGGCCGTCACCGGCATCTCCTTGCCGCCGACGGAGACGAGGCGGCCCTCGACGACGGCACGGCGGGCGGCCTCGGCGGCCTTTGCTGCGTCCTTGGCACCGCGCGAGCGGGTGATGATGATCCGGCCTTCGTCGGTGTAGTCGAGATCGGCGAAGAACTCGGCGATCAGCTTGTGGCCGCGTTCGGCGAAGACGGTTTCGTGCACGGTCCCGGCGAGGCCCATGATCGGCACCTGAAAGACGTCCGCCGCGTCGCAGACCGCGTGGGCGATCTCCGCGTCGCGCGAGGTCATGCCATAGAGCGCACCGTGGGGCTTGATGTGGTTGAGGGTCACGCCCTCGGCCTTGAGGAAGGCGGTGAGGGCACCGATCTGGTAGAGGAGGCAGGCGGAGAGTTCCTCGCGCGAGATCTTCATCTCGCGCCGCCCGAAGCCCTGGAGGTCGGGGAGCGAGGGATGGGCGCCGACCTTGACGCCGTGGCGCTTGGCGAGGCGGACCGTCGCCTGCATGTGGTTGAAGTCCGAGCCGTGGAAGCCGCAGGCGACGTTTGCCTCGGAAATCAGCGGCATGATGCCGGCGTCGTCGCCGATCTGGTAGAGGCTGAACCCCTCGCCCATGTCACAGTTGATGCTCGCCACGCCGTCCCCCCCGGATCGCCCGAGCCGTACCCTGCAATGCCGGCCGGACGTTGTAAAGCGTGCGGCGCGACCGCCCGGGGGGGTCGTCAGACGGAGCGGGCCTTGCGGTAGGAGTCCTTGAGCGCGATGCGATCGCCCTCGAAGGTCAAGAGGTCGCAGCCGTCGACCGTGACGGTCAGGCCGGTGCGGTCAGTGCCAGAAAAACGCCAGCGCGACACGCCGAGATCGCCGGCGAGGCTGTGGGCGGCGTCGCGCCACTCGGCCTCCGGGAAGGCGTCGAAGATGGCCCGGTAGGCGGCCTCGACGGCGGGGCGGCCCTCGTGACGGCGTCCGTCCTCATGGGGGCCGGCGGCGGCCTGGAAGGCGCAGTCGGGCGCCATGCAGTCCATGAGGGTGGATACGTCGCGGGCGTTCCACGCACGCGCATAGCGGTCCATCACGGCGATGCGGGCGGGGGAGAGGGTGTCCTCCACCGCCTCGACCTCCAGGAAGGCGAGCGGGGCATCGCTGTCGTTGATGACATTGTGGGCGACGCCGGTGCGCCGGGAATAGGGCACATGGCGGTAGAGATCGGTGCCGCGTACGACGTCGCCGGGCTCCTCGAGACGGAGGCGGCCGTCGCCAAGGGGTACGATGACGTAGTCGTGGCCGTGCACGTGCCAGCCGGTTTCCGCACCGGGCTCGAAGCGCCATTCGGTGGCCTTGAAGCGGGCATCGTCGATGTGGACGACGGGATGGGCCTTGGGGCGCATGGGCGGGTCTCCTTGGATGGGGCGTCAGGCGGGGACGAGGCCGAGCCAATGGGGCAGGTGGGCTATGTCGGCGAGCACGATGTCGGCATGGGGCGCGAGATCCGCGGCGGTCGCGGGGCCGGTGAGCACGCCCACGGTGCGCATCCCGGCGGCGCGCCCGCTGAGCAGGTCGTGGGTGCTGTCGCCGATCATCGCACAGGCCTGCGGGCCGATGCCGGTGGTCCGGCAGAAGGCGTCGAGCATGCCGGTCTGGGGTTTCGCGCCGAACCCGCTGTCGTAGCCGGCGACGAAGGCGAAGCGGTCGTGGATGCCCGCGGCGCGCAGATGGGCGCGGGCCGGGGCCTCGCCGTCGTTGGTGGCGAGGCCGAGCGTGAGGCCCGCGTCGCGCAGACGGTCGAGCAAAGGCCCGAGCGGGGTCGCGGGAATCTGTTCGGCCTTGGCCGCGGCGTCGCTCACGTAGGCGCGCAGGGCCGTGGTCTCGAGGTGGGGCATGACCTGCCTGATGGCCTCGACGATCACGTCCATGGTGCCGGCGATCACCGCGCTCTCGGGGTAGAACCTCCGGGTGGACGGGTCGTAGGCGAGGGCTTCGGCGAGCGCGCGCCCCTGCGCCGCGTCGCCCCCGGTCAGGTCGCGAATGAAGCCCGCGCACCAGCTGCCCCAGCTCGCCTGGAAATCGAAGAGGGTGCCGTCCTTGTCGAAGATGAGGCCGCGCAGGGGCTCAGAGGCTTGCATGGGACGGCGCCGACGCTAGGCTGGCCGGCGTCGCCAGATCCGAGGGTCCATGTCCCGAACACCGCCTCACCGCGCCGAATTTCCGCATTTCGAGACCTTTCCCACCCGCTGGCGCGACAACGACGTCTATGCGCACATGAACAACGCCGTGTACTATGAGTACGTCGACACGCTTGTAAACGGCTGGCTGATCCGCAACGGCGCGCTCGGGGTGCCGGACGGGCCGGTGATCTGTCTCGTGGCCGAGACGGGCTGCACGTTTCACGGAGCCCTCGGGTTTCCGGAACCGGTGGAGGGTGGTTTGCGCGTGGACCGGGTGGGGACGAGTTCGATCACCTATGGGGTGGGCCTCTTTGCGCCGGGGGCCCCGACGGCCGCGGCGTTTGCGCGGTTCGTCCATGTCTGCGTCGCGCGCGAGACGCGCCGCCCGGTGCCGGTACCGGACGGGCTGCGCGCGGCGCTCCGGGCGATCACGCCTCAGGTCCAGTGGAGCTGATCGCCGCCGGGAAGGGCCGCGCGGGCGCGTGCGGGTCGGTCGGGCGGTGTGCCCGTGTCCGCGGCGAAGCGGATCACGCGGTTGTCCGAGCCGAGGATGTAATCGAGCACGAAGCCGAGAAAGACCGGATCTTTCATGCCCTCGCGCAGATCCTCGGGGTCCGCGCCGCTGGCCGAGAGGAAGTCGCCGACCTCGTCGGGCTGGCCTGCGAGCCAGACGAGCGCCGTCTGGGCGAGGTCCATGGCCTGTTCCCGTTTCATCCCGTTTGGTTACCCGATCGTTACCGAATGATGACGGCTTAAACCATTCGTTAAGCTTTATCGAGGACAAGGAGATTGCTGGTCCGGGCAAGACTGCGAAGGGGGAGCGACATGACGGGTCGTATACTGGTGGTCGACGACGTCGCGACCAACCGTCTCCTCCTGCGCGCCAAGCTTTCCTCCGCCTATTATGACGTGGTGGTGGCCGAAAACGGCTACAAGGCGCTGGAGATGGCGCAGTCCGAGCAGCCCGACATGATCCTGCTCGACGTGATGATGCCCGACATGGACGGGTTCGACGTCTGTGCGCGGCTGAAGGCCGAGGCCGAGACCAGCCACATCCCCGTCATCATGGTTACGGCGCTCGATACGCCCCAGCAGCGCATCCGGGGGCTGGAGGTGGGGGCGGACGATTTCCTGTCGAAGCCCTTCAACGATCTGGCGCTGTTCGCACGGGTGCGCAACCTGATGCGCATGAAGATGATGTTCGACGAATTGCGCCTGCGGGACATGACGTCGCGCGAACTGGGGCTGACGGATTTCATCACCGAGCAGGACGTGGACCTCGACACGGGCGGCTCGATCCTGCTCGCCCCGCCGAGCCAGGCCGAGGGTGCCGTCTGGTCGGCGGCGCTCGGCGCGCGGTTGCGCCAGTCCATCACCCTGACCTCGTCCGAGCGCGAGGCGCTGAACCTGTCGCGGCTGGAACTGCCGGATTGTTTCGTGGTGCATCAGCGGCTGATGGAGGGAGGCGACGGCTTGCGGCTGGTCTCCGCCCTGCGCGCACGCCCCGAGACGCGCCAGTCGGCGGTGATCCTCGTGGTGGATGCGGGGGACGTGCAGACGGCCGCGAAGGGGCTCGATCTCGGGTGCTCCGATTACATCGAGGCCCCGTTCGACGTGAACGAACTGACCGTGCGGATCCGCTCGCAATTGCGCCGGAAGCGGTACTCGGACCAGCTTCGGACCAACGTGCGCAATGGGCTGAAACTCGCGGTGATCGATCCGCTGACCGGGATCTACAACCGCCGGTACGCCGCCCAGCACCTCCAGCGGGTGATCGAGCGCGCACAGGAGGTGGACGGGGTCTTCGCTGTGATGATGATTGACCTCGACAAGTTCAAGCGCATCAACGACCGCTACGGCCACGATGCGGGCGATGCGGTGCTCAAGGAATTCTCACGGCGTCTCAAGGAGAACATCCGCGGCGTCGATCTGGTGGCGCGGTTCGGCGGCGAGGAGTTTTTCGTGGCGATGCCCGACATCGATCGCGAGGCGGCGGCCCAGGCCGCCGAGCGGATCCGCAGCGCCGTGGAGACCACGCCCTTTCCGGGCACCTGCGCGGACGACCCGGTCCAGGTGACGGTCTCGATCGGCGTGGCGGTGGCGGGACCCTCGGACGGCGATGCCGAGGCCATCATCAAGCGCGCGGATTCCGCCCTCTATATTGCGAAGCATTCCGGTCGGAACCGGGTCACCTTCTTTGCCGAGGCGGCCTGAGGGGCACCTGCCTGCGGTCAAGGGTGGTCCCTGCCTGGTCGGTGCCGCGCGCCCATGAGGGCCTCGGCATAGGCGTGCCGGGTGTCCGCGTGCATGCGCGCGATCTGTGCGAGGAGGAGGGCGGTGCCTTTGTCCGCGAGGGCCGCGAGGATCCGACTTTCGGCCCCGAGGATCCGTTCGACGGCGGCCGGGTCATATAGCTCGGCGGTCAGGGCCGCAGCAAGCGCCGTGCGCTGGGCGCGCAGGGCCTCGCGGGGGCCGCGCCAGTCGGCCCGGCTCTCGTGAAGTGCGCGACCGAGGTCGTGCCGGTAGGGGTCGGGCAAGGCATTGGCGTAGTCGCGCATCCCGAACCCGGCCGGGACTTCGGGTCGGGGGTCGCGCAGGGCGAGCGATGAGACCGTGCCCACGACGGCGAGGTTAAGCCCCAGCGAGGCGATGAGGACGATGCGGGTCCAGGTCCAGCGGCGGGAGGGTTCGGTGCGCATGGGTCAGCTTTCTGAGGCTGCGAGATCGAAGAAGGCGTCGACATCCGCGAGCGGGGCATCGAATGCGGCGCCGTCGGTGCCGAGGAGGCGGGTGGCGGCCTCGGCACCGGCCTCGAGCGTGCCGATGTAGAACCCGGCCGCGAGGCATCCCGCGAGCGCAGTCGCCCCGGCCCAGCCGCCCAATTGGCCGAGAAACGTCCGCCAGCCGGTGTGGGGCGGGGGTGCGGAACGGCGGCTCGCGGTGACGGCTGCCGCGTCGCGCAAGGTGGCGTCGAGGAACCCGGGCGGCAGGTCCCGCGCGATCCGGGCGCGTTCGGCTTCGAAGAAGGCGGCGAGATCGCCTTCGTCGTGCCGTGGGTCGTCTTCAGAAGTCGCCATTGTCGAGCTCCAGTTCCGCGCGTCGGGAGGCGAGGCGGGTCGCCAGCGCACGTCGTCCGCGCGCGAGCAGGCTTTCCACGGCCTCGACGCTGAGGTCCATGGTCTCGGCGATCTCCGGATTGCTCCGGTCGTCGAAGTGGCGCAGCACGATCGCGAGGCGCTGGCGCGGGGGCAGATGAGCAAGGGCACCGCGCAGCGCCGCGGCACGTTCGGCGCGCGCGAGGCCGTCGAGGGCCGACGGGGCCGCCGAGGCGGTCTCGGGGGTCTCGACCCCGGTGCGTTCGCGCCGCCGGCGCAGACGGTCGATGCAGAGGTTGCTCGCGACACGGGTGAGCCAGGGGGCCACGCCCGCCTCGCCCGGCCGCCAGTTTCCGGCGCTGCGCCAGAGCCGGAGCAGCGTCTCCTGGGCGATGTCCTCGGCCTCTGAGGGATCGTCGAGCATGCGGCGTGCGATCACGATCAGGCGCGGACCATGGCGCAGGGCGAGCGCGCGCGCAGCGGCGGCATCCCCCCCGGCATAGCGCCGGAGGAGGTCGTCGTCGCTGTCGCGGGATTGCGCGTCGAGCGCCATGGCCTGCCTTCGGCTACCTTCGGGCGGTCAGGGTGACCGGGTGGCGTTCCGCGCGCAAGGCCGCGCGCCTCAGCCGCGCCTTGGGCCATCGCGGTGCGCGCGACCCTCGCCGTGGTGCGGGCGGCCGGCCTCGTCGAGGGTCAGCGCGTCGTCGCGGTTCGCATCGAGCCGGGTGAGGAGCCGGTTCACCTGAGAGGTCGCGAGAACGGCGATTTCGACCTGGCCCTCGGTCGTCGAACCTTCGCGCGCGAGGATCCGGTCGGCTCGTTCGGCGGCGGGGTCGGCCCCGAAGACATCGCGCAGGGCGGAGCGCTGCGGCATCGCAGCCATCAGTTCGGCCCGGGTCAGGACGCCGTCCGCGTTCGCGTCAGCCCTGGAGAGGCGGTCGGTGCTGCGTGCGGCAAGCTCCGTGCGGTCGAGCACGCCGTCGCCGTTCGTGTCGATGGCCGCGAATTCGATGCCGCCCGGGCCGGAACCGCGTGGGCCGGCCTCGCGGTCGCCGCCGCGCCCGTCCTGAGCGAAGGCCACGCCGGAGGCTGCGAGGGCGGCTGCGAGGGCGGTGCCTGCGAGAAGGGTCGATAGGGTTTTCATGAGATTATCCTGCATTCGAGTTTCTGAGGTCTTTTGTGTGACGTCACACCAACCTGACGCAACGGAGCCGCCGTTCCGTCGCAGGTTCACGCAAACGGGATCGCGGGCCGCGACAGAGCCGCCCTGTTCCCCGGGCGTCGCAGGGCGTATGGTGTCGGCAGCGTCCTTGGGGAGAGCGTCGATGCCGGATGAGACAAGAGATTTGCGCCGGGCGGTCTGGCGTGGCTGGAGGCAGCAGTGTCCGGCCTGCGGAGGTGCGCCGCTGATGGACCGGTATCTCCACGTCCGCGACGCCTGCGTGTCCTGCGGGACCGAACTGCACCATCACCGCGCGGACGACGGCCCGGCCTGGGCCACGATCCTGATCGCGGGCAAGCTCATGGCGACGCTGATGCTGTTCGTCTTCGTCACCTGGCGGCCCGAGGCCTGGGTGATGGCGGTAGGGTTCTCGTCGACGTTCGTAGTCCTCTGTCTTTGGCTCCTGCCGCGTCTGAAGGGCGTCTTCGTCGGGGTGCAGTGGGCCAAGCGCATGCACGGCTTTGACGGGCGGACGGAGTTTGCGCCGGGTGAATGAGACGGGCGGCGTCGCGATCCGGGATGCGGCCTCGCTGATCCTGGTGCGACGCGACGGCCCGGAGCCGCGTGTTCTCATGGGCCAGCGCGGGGCCGGAGCCGTGTTCATGCCCGACAAGTTCGTCTTTCCGGGCGGAGCGCTCGATCCGGGCGATCTGGCGATGGCGCGCGGCGCCGATCTCGATCCCATGACCGCGCGGCGGCTGGCGGTCCAGTCGGACGCGGATATCGCGCGCGCGCTGCCGATGACGGCGGTGCGCGAGTTGTGGGAGGAGACGGGGCTTCGGCTGGGACGCGTTGGTACCGGAGCAGGGCCCTGTGACGTGCCGAGCGTCTGGAGCCGTTTTTTCGAAGGCGGTGTGGTGCCCGCCACGCGGGGGTTGCGCCTGGTCTTTCGGGCGGTGACGCCGCCGGGGCGCACGCGGCGCTTCGATGCGCGGTTTTTTCTGGCGGAGGCGACGGATCTGGTGGGCGACGGCTCGGACTTCACCGGGGCGGATGCGGAACTGTCGAACCTGTGCTGGACGGGGATCGCGGCCGCGCGAGACCTGCCGCTTGCCTTCATCACGACGGTCGTGCTGGGCGAGATCGAGGCCCTGCTCAAGGCCCCCGGCACGCCGCGGCCGGCACCTTTCTTTCGGCATGACGACGTGGGTTCGCAGATCGCGCTGCTGTGACGGAGCGTGTCGGCTTTACACGGGCCGTGGGCCCGCGATAGTCCTGCACGACGCGACGAGGGAGCCGCCCAGATGCCAGATGCCCGCACCGTCGAGATCGGCGCACTCCGTGTCTCGAACGCGGCTCCCCTGACCCTGATCGCGGGGCCTTGCCAGCTTGAGGGACGCGATCATGCACTGCGGATCGCGCAGAGCCTCGCGGCGAGCTGTGCACGGGCAGGGGTCGGGCTGATCTTCAAGGCCTCCTATGACAAGGCCAACCGCACGTCGCTGGAGGCGCAGCGCGGCCTGGGCATGGACGAGGGCCTGCGGGTGCTGGCGGATGTGCGCGCTGAGGTGGGCTGCCCGGTGCTCACGGACGTGCATCTGCCCGAGCATTGCGCCCCGGCGGCGGAGGCCGTGGACGTGTTGCAGATCCCTGCGTTTTTGTGTCGCCAGACCGATCTGTTGCTGGCAGCCGGCCGCACGGGTGCTGCGATTAACGTGAAGAAGGGGCAGTTCCTGGCCCCATGGGACATGCCGAACGTGGCGGCGAAGATCGCCTCCACCGGCAACGAGCGCATCCTTCTGTGCGAGCGCGGAGCCTCGTTCGGCTACAACGCGCTGGTGGCGGACATGCGCAGCCTGCCCATCATGGCGCGCACGGGGTATCCGGTGGTGATGGATGCGACCCATGCGGTGCAGCAGCCCGGAGGGTTGGGGGGGGCGTCCGGCGGGCAGCGGGAATTCGCGCCGGTTCTGGCGCGGGCGGCGGTGGCGATCGGGGTGGCGGCGGTGTTCATCGAGACGCATCCCGACCCGGACCGCGCGCCCTCGGACGGGCCGAACATGATCCCGCTCGAGCGCATGCCTGCGCTGATCGCGGAGCTCGCGGCGTTCGACGCGCTCGCGAAATCGCATCCGCTGGCCGTGTGAGGCACGGATGATCCCGCACACGGTCTGCACGCCCAACACCTGGGAATTCCTGTGCGAGCCGATGATCGCGCCGAACGGGTTTCGCGAATACGACGCGCGCTGGCGCTATCCGGACGAGATCAACCTGCCCGGAGTGACGGCGCTGGGGCTCGGCCTCGGCACGCAGATGTTCGAGCGAGGGCTCAGGCCCGAGATCGTGGCTGGCCATGATTACCGCGACTATTCGCTCGCCATCAAGAACGCGCTGACGCTGGGGTTGGTGCAGGCGGGCGTGCGGGTGCACGACATCGGGCCGGCGCTGTCGCCCATGGCCTATTTCGCGCAGTTCCATCTCGACGTGCCGGCGGTCGCGATGGTGACTGCGAGCCATAATCCAAACGGCTGGACCGGGGTCAAGATGGGCTTCGAGCGGCCGCTGACCCATGGCCCCGATGACATGGCGCGGTTGCGCGACATCGTACTGGGCGGCCTTGGCGTCGCGCGAGACGGCGGCGGGTGGCGGCAGATCGAAGGGGTGCGCACGGCCTATGTCGACGATCTGGTGGGCGATTTTCGCTTGACCCGGCCGCTGCGGGTGGTTTGCGCCACGGGCAACGGGACTGCGGGGGCCTTCGCGCCGGAGGTGCTGGCGCGGATCGGGGTGGATGTGGTCGCGCGCCACACCGGGCTCGACTATACCTTCCCGCATTACAATCCGAACCCAGAGGCGCTGGAGATGCTGCACGACATGGCGCGGGCGGTGCGCGAAACCGGCGCGGATTTTGCGCTTGGCTTTGATGGCGACGGCGACCGCTGCGGGGTGGTGGACGATGCAGGCGAGGAGATCTTCGCGGACAAGATGGGCGTGATCCTCGCGCGGGACTACGCGCGGCTCCATCCGGGTGCGGTGTTCGTGGCGGACGTGAAATCGACGGGGCTGTTCGCCTCCGATCCGGTGTTGCGCGATCTGGGAGCACGGACGGAGTACTGGAAGACCGGTCACAGCCACATGAAGCGGCGGGTCCGGGAGATCGGCGCGCTGGCGGGGTTCGAGAAGTCGGGGCACTACTTTCTGGCACCCCCGGTGGGCCGAGGATACGACTGCGGGATGCGCGTCGCGGTTGAGATCTGCAAGTTGATGGACCGAAATCCTGCGCTGCCGATGTCGGAGCTCGCGCGCGCCCTGCCGCGAACCTGGTCCACGCCGACCATGTCGCCCTTCTGCCCGGATGCGGAGAAATATGGGGTGCTGGCGCGCATCGTCGTGCGTCTCTCGGCGCTCGAGATGCTGGCGGGGCGGCGCGTGAGCGAGTTAGTGACGGTGAACGGAGCGCGGGTCATGCTCGAGAACGGCGCCTGGGGGCTGGTGCGGGCGTCCTCGAATACGCCGAACCTCGTTGTGGTCTGCGAGAGCCCGGAGAGCGAGGCGGAGTTGCGCGCGATCTTTGAGGAACTCGATGCGATCATCCGCACCGAGCCGCTGGTGGGGGCTTATGACCAGACCATTTGATCTTGCGGGGTGCCGGGCCGCGGACTAGGAAGACGGGGTTTGGGGCGTCGCCAAGCGGTAAGGCAACGGTTTTTGGTACCGTCATTCGGAGGTTCGAATCCTCCCGCCCCAGCCATCCTTAGATTTCAGAATGAAATCTGGCTATATTGGGCAGAAGGCATTTGGGGCGCCCAATCGAGGGACCCAATCCGGATGCCCAAACTCGCGCCCTACGTCGCCCGGAAGGGCAGCACTTTCCTGTTGCGGCGTCATCCGCCCGTTCACTCGGCGTTAGCCGGACGCGGGCTATACACCCGCCCACATGTCGCCGTGGCGCTGCGCACACACGATCCCCGAAAGGCGTGCCGGCTGATGGAAATACCGGACGAGGAGGTGCGGGAGATCCTGCGGGCGCTGACCGCCGGCCTTAACGCTCTGCCGGGCGCTTTGCCGGCATCGCGGCGCGTCGAGGCCGAGCGACGTCTTAACGAAAAGGCGCTCCGGGCGTTCGAGGGAAAGCCGAGCCGCCTCGACGATCCCGACCTGCTCGCCGACTACCTCAACGAGTTCAGCTGGACCGAAATGCCAACGGCGGCAATGGTATCGGCTCAGCTTCAATGTTCCTTCGAAGGCCATTTCGACGCCTATGTCGCCGCGATCGGGCGCGGCGAGGACCCGTTGCCTGAGAGGGAGGCCCTGCGAGCCTGGCTCGATTGACGGGGTGCCGACGGATCGAACTCAGTTCCCAACGGCAAGTCGAGCGCGCCCCACAAGCGAGCCGAGCCGAAATCCACCGTGAAAACGAAAGCGGCATATCGGCCAGCCGCCAAGAAGCCGAGCGACCCGAAGGGCTTCGCGAACTGGGCGGCGGCATATCTTGACCGGAGACTGGACGGGTTTCTGTGCGCGCGGATGGACGAGGTCCCCGTCGCGGACATAGGAGAGAGGTTCCGGAGATCCTCTCTAAGCAAATACCAAGGCTGCATCAGGTTATGGACCGCCGCGATGGGAAACCGACCGGTCCAGGACTAAACGCCGCAGGACGCCCTCGCCTTCCTGACGCTTTTGGAACGGGTTCCAGCCAATCACGGAAAGTCCGGCGACCGGAGGCCGATCCGCGAGGCCTTTGCCGCCGCAGATGAGAACGAGGCGATCGCGCGCGCCAAGACCTCGGCGGAGCTGAAGAACGCCCCGCCAAAGATCCGGGAGGAGGCGGAAGAGGCTTGCCGGATCCCGCGCCTGCGCACGGCCACGATCCAACGCCACCTGTCCAACCTGCACACGATGTTCGAGTGGGCGGTGATCAGTGGCGAGCGTCCCGAGAATCCGTTTTCGCGGGCGCGCCCGAACAGTATGGAACTCGCCGCGCGGCGCGAGGCAGAAGCCGACCCGGAACGGTCGCCTTGGGGCGATGCCTTGCCTGACCTTCTGGCTTCGCGGATATTCGTCGAGCCGCTGAAAGATCCGGGAGATCCGCTCTTCTGGGTGCCGTTGCTCGGATTCTTCACCGGATTGCGGATGGAGGAGGCGCTGCATCTTAGAGCCTGCCCGAAAAGAAGTTGAGCGATATCAGGCTTTTGTGATTCTCCGTCTTTGTCGAGAAGATGGAGGGACCAGATGCCGTGGAATGATACCGCTCGCCGTGAGCATAGACGGGGCAGCCAGCGCTATCCAGGCGATTTGACCGCGCGCGAATGGGCCTTGATCGCGCCAATGCTGCCGCGCGCCAAACGGGGAGGCCGCCCGCGGACGACAGACCTTCGCGCGGTGACCGATGCGATCCTCTACATCGCTTCGAGCGGCTGCCAGTGGCGTATGCTTCCGAAGGACTTCCCGCCGGTCTCCACGGTTCAGGGCTATTTCTACGCATGGCGCGACAGCGGCCTGTGGCAGGGCATCAACCACCTCCTGGTGATGAGCGCGCGGGAACTGGAAGGCCGCGAGGCCAGTCCATCGACGGGCGTGATCGACAGCCAGAGCGTCAAAACCACCAAGAGCGGAGGGGTTTCGGGCTTCGATGCTGGCAAAAAGATCAAGGGGCGCAAGCGTCATATCATGACCGATACGCTCGGCCTGCTGCTGTTTGCCGTCATCCATTCCGCCGGGGTCCAGGATCGCGATGGCGCACCGGAGGTCTTCCGGGCCATCCGGCATCGCTTCCCCTGGCTGCGCCACGTCTTCGCCGATGGTGGCTATGCGGGTGACAAACTCAAAGGCGCGCTCCGAGGCCATGGCGACTGGACCATCGAGATCATCAAACGATCCGACACC
>JBBQYB010000015.1:0-33816 GCA_038209095.1 Rhodobacterales bacterium | reverse complement strand
GACGTCGCGCGCCAGCGTCGCGGTGCTTTTCGCGGGGCTGGTGGCCGCATGCTTCGTCCTCGTCGCGGCGGCCTCCCGGTTCGCAGGACCCGTCGCCGCGGGGGCAGCGGGCGCGGCCGGGACCGGCCTCGTCTGGCTGGCGGCGCACCGGTTCGGGACGGTGCCGGCCGGTCGGCTGGCGCGCAGCTTGCGCGCGGTACTCGAATCCCGCTCGCCGGATGCTTGCCTCACGCAGGTGACCGCTCCGCTCCTCGGGGACTTGCCGGGCACGCTCGACAGCCTCGTGACCGCCTTGCGCCAGGCGCGGCGGGACGGGCGCAAGGCCGCACAGTCCCAGGCTGCGGAGGTCGACGCGCAGAAGACCTGGCTGGAGTCGATCCTCCAGACGCTGACCGAAGGCGTGTTCGTCTGCACTTCGGAGCACCGCATCATGCTCTACAACAGCTCTGCCGTGCGTCTCCTCGAGGCCCCCGAACGCATCGGACTGGGACGACCGCTGGGCGATGTCCTCGCCCTCGCCCCCCTGCGCCACAGTCTCGGTCAGCTCGCGGCGAGGGGTCGCGCCGACCCGGACGCCCCGGCGGAATTGTCGGGCCCGTTCGTCTGCACCTCGACCGATCGGGCGCGGGTGTTCCGGGGCCGCATGGCGCTCCTCGCGGACGAGACCGGCGCGGCCAATGCCTATCTTGTCACGCTCGTGGACATTTCCGGCGATCTGGAACTTCTGGCCAAGGGCGATGCCGTCCGCCGCGTCCTGTCCCGCGACCTCCGCAGCATGGTTGCGAACCTGCGCGCCGCTGCGGAGACCCTCGTGGCCTACCCCCGGATGGAGCCGGGCGACCGCCGCGCCTTCGAGGCCGTCGTCCTCGAGGAAAGCGCGCGGATCACCGAGACCCTCGATGATGTCGGTGCCCAGATCCGAGGGCACATGCTGGGGCGCTGGCCCATGGCCGACATCTTCGTGGGCGACCTCGCGAACCTGTTGCAACCCCGGCTCGCGGACACGAACCTGCGCGTCACGCGCGCGGGCCCCCCCCTCTGGCTCCATGGCGACAGCCTCACGCTCATTGAGGCGCTGGAGTTCCTGGTGCACCGGATCTCCGCTCTCACGGGTGTGACGCGCTTCGAGATGGAGCCGTCCCTCGGCGACCGGCGCGTCTACCTCGATCTCGTCTGGGAGGGCGAGCCGATCCCGGCCCGCACCCTCGAGGGCTGGCTCGACGTCGACTGCGGCAGCGAGCCGGGGGGCCTTGCCTTGCGTGATGTGCTGGAGCGCCATGGATCGGAGCCCTGGTCCCAGGCCTCCCCCCGTGCGGGGCACGCCCTCCTGCGCCTGCCGCTCCTCGCGCCGAACCGTCCGCAGTTTGCCTCCGAGGCGAAGCGCCTTCCGCCGCGCCCCGAATTCTACGACATCAAGCTGATGAACGTGGACAAGGGCGACGCCACCCTCGCCCGGACCCCGCTGCGCGAGGTCGATTTCGTCGTCTTCGACTGCGAGATGACCGGCCTCCAGCCGACGCAAGGCGACGAGATCATCCAGATCGGGGCCGTTCGGGTGATGCAGGGCCGGCTCCTGACTGGCGAGGGCTTCGAGCGGCTGGTCAATCCCGGCCGCCCCATCCCCCCGGGCTCGATCAAGTTCCACGGCCTCACCGATGCCGATGTGGCAGACCAGCCGCCGATCGGCACCGTCCTGCCCGAATTCCGCGCCTATGTCGGGGATGCGGTGATGGTGGGCCACAACGCCGCCTTCGACATGAAGTTCCTGTCGGTCAAGCAGCGGGCCACGGGTGTGGGTTTCCCCAATCCCGTCCTCGACACCATGCTGATCTCGTCGCTGCTCGACGGCACCGAGGACGACCATTCGCTGGACGGGCTCTGCGAGCGCTACGGCGTCTCGGTGATCTCCCGGCACTCGGCCCTCGGCGACACGATCGCCACGGCGGAGTTGCTGCTGAAGCTGATCGACCGCCTGGAGGCGCGCGGCCTGTCGACCTTCGGCGAGGTGATGCGCGCCTCGAACATGGCCGCGGAGTTGCGCCATCGCGGCGCCATCGTGGCGCAGGGGGCACAATGACGGACGACACCGCGACGTTCCTGAGGGCCCATCCGCCCTTCGAGGCGATGTCCGGCGCGGATCTGGCCTTTGCCGCATCCCGGCTGCACCCCGTCCGCTTCGCCGCGGGCGACGTCGTCTCCGAGCCCGCCACCGGCCCGGCGGAGCGGTTCTACGTGCTGCGCAAGGGCCGGATTACCGGTGAGGCGCCCGACGACGGCACCGAGGTGCAGGAGTGGCGCCTCGACGAGGGAGCCTGCTTTCCCGTCGGTGCCCTCGTGGAAAACCGCCCCGTCCAGCGCGTCCAGCGCGCGCAGACGGACGTGCTCTGCCTCACCATGGACCGTATCGATTTCGAGGCGTTGCGCGCCCGCTCGGCCCCCTTCGACGCCTTCTGCCGGAACCGTCTCGCAGCCCTCCTCGTCCAGTCGCGCCGGCACGTCCGGGCCGAGGCTGTCACCGATCTGGGCCAGGACACCTCGCTCAACGTCGCCCTGTCGGCGCGGCGAATGCGGCCGCCGGTCACCTGCACCCCCGACACCCCGATCCGCGAGGCGCTCGATGTGATGTCGTCGCTGCGCATCGGCTCGATGATCGTGACGGACGCGGACGCCCGGCCGGTCGGCATCTTCACGCTCAAGGACCTGCTCAACCGGGTGGCCCTGCCCGGCACGCCGCTGGAGGCCCCGCTTTCGTCCGTGATGACGCCCGATCCGGTCAGCCTGCCGCAAACCGCCTTTGCCTTCGAGGCGGCCATGGCGATGGCCGAGGCGGGGATCCAGCACGTCTGCGTCGTCGATGCGGGACGGCTGATCGGGGTCGTCTCGGAGCGCGACCTCTTCTCGATGCAGCGCGTGGGGCTCGTGAACCTGTCGAAAAGCATCGCGGCCGCCGGCACCGTGCCGGATCTCGCCCGCATGACCGCGGACATCCACCAGCTTGTCGCCCAGATGATGGCCCAGGGCGTCAAGGTCGGGCAGATCACCCAGATCATCACCCTGCTGAACGACCAGATCGTGCAGCGCGTCCTGGCGCTCGTCCTCGCCGAGCACGGGCCGCCGGGCGTGCCCTTCACCTGGCTCGCCTTCGGCAGCGAGGGCCGCCAGGAACAGACCCTCAAAACCGATCAGGACAACGGCATCCTCTTCGCGGTCCCGGACGGCATGACCGCCGACGCCGTCCGCGCCCGGCTCCTGCCGCTGGCCCACAAGGTCAACGAGGCGCTCGATGCCTGCGGGTTCACGCTCTGCACGGGCGGCATCATGGCCCGGAACCCCGAGTGCTGCCTCAGCGCGGACGAATGGCGTGCGCGGTTCCGGCGCTGGATAAACGCCACCACGCCCGAAAACCTGCTCAATGCCGCCATCTTTTTCGACTTTCGTGGCATCCACGGACCGGAAGAACCGGTACGGGCCCTGCGCCACTGGCTGCTCGACCAGATCGGCGAGAACGGTCTCTTTCGCCGCCAGATGGCAGCGAATGCGCTGCGCAATGCGCCGCCGCTCGGCATGATCCGCGAGTTTCGTCTCAGCGGAACCGGGCATGAGGCCAACACGGTCGATCTCAAGTTCAATGGCGTGACCCCCTTTGTCGATGCGGCGCGCATTCTGGCCCTGGCCGCCCGGGCCGGGGCCACGAATACGACCGAACGGCTCGAGGCAGCGGCGAGCGCCGGCAAGGTCCAGCCGCAGGACGTGGCGGCCTGGACCGATGCCTACGACTATATCCGCATGCTCCGCCTGCGCCTGAACGAGCGCCAGTCCATTGCGAACGAGCCTTTGGGCAATCGCGTCGATCCGGCGCAACTCAACGAGCTCGACCGCCGCATCCTGCGCGAGGCCTTCAAGGAGGCGCGCAGGCTCCAGGCGAAACTCGCGCTCGACTACCAGCTCTGACGGGCGGGGAGCGAGACCGGGGATTGATCCATGTCAAGGAAATGATGCACACGATTGCATACCAAGACCGCGGGCGCATCCGGGGGGCGAATTTCGGAAACCGGCCTTGGCGCGGTGTCCGCCCGACTTTACACTTTACGGACTGGCAGGAACGAATTATCCCATGGAGAGAGTACGGAGCAAATAATCGTTCGTGACGAACCGGGACAAAGAAGCCGCACCGTCGGCCGCTTCGGGCGGCCCTGATAAAACAGGAAGGGAAAGTCTCATGGCCTCAACGGGCAAGGACAACAACGAATACTGGCGAAGAAACCTCGGAGTTATAAAAGTCTGCCTCGTGATCTGGGTGTCCGTCTCGCTTCTTGCAGGCGTGCTCTTCGCGCCTTTGCTGAACCAGTTCAACCTCGGCGGATATCCTCTCGGCTTCTGGTTCGCCCAGCAGGGTGCCATCTATGTCTTTATCGTCCTGATCTTCTTTTATGCCTGGCGCATGAACAAGCTAGATCGGGAATTCGACGTCAACGAAGAATAGGGGGCCCCTGTCATGTCTCTCCAGATGCTGAGCATCATCGCCGTAGGCCTCACCTTCGTGGTCTACATTGCCATCGCGATCTGGGCCCGGGCCGGGTCCACCTCCGAATTCTACGTCGCCGGCAAGGGGATCCACCCCATCGCCAACGGCATGGCCACGGCCGCTGACTGGATGTCCGCGGCCTCCTTCATCTCCATGGCCGGGATCATCGCCTTCGCGGGCTTCGCGGGCGGGGCCTACCTCATGGGCTGGACCGGCGGTTACGTGCTCATGGCGCTGCTGCTCGCCCCCTATCTGCGCAAGTTCGGCAAGTTCACCGTGCCCGAGTTCATCGGGGACCGTTTCTATTCGACCACTGCGCGCACCGTCGCCGTGGTCTGCTTGCTGGTGATCTCGCTCACCTATGTGATCGGCCAGATGCGCGGCGTCGGCATCGCCTTCGCGAACATCCTCCAGCTCTCCATCGAGACCGGCCTCTACGTCGGCATGGCGATCGTCTTCGTCTATGCGGTGCTCGGCGGGATGAAGGGGATCACCTACACCCAGATCGCCCAGTACGTGATCATGATCTTCGCCTATTCGGTGCCTGCGATCTTCATCTCGCTGCAGATCACCGGTGCCGTCGCACCCCAGATTGGGCTCGGCTCAACGCTCGCGGGGACCGACACCTACATGCTGGATGCCCTCAACAACACGGTCGCCCAACTCGGCTTCGGATCCTATACCGACAGGGTCAGTATGGGCACCTTCAACATGTTCCTGCTGACCCTGTCCCTCATGATCGGCACCGCCGGGCTCCCCCACGTGATCGTGCGGTTCTTCACGGTGCCGAAGATGTCGGACGCGCGCTCCTCCGCGGGCTGGGCGCTGATCTTCATCGCCCTCCTCTACACCGTGGCCCCGGCGGTCGGTGCCATGGCGGTCTACAACCTCGCCAACACCGTTCAGCCGGGGATCGAGGACGGTCTCGCCCTCGGCGATCCCGAGGGCAGCCTGCCCATCGAGGACCAGCCCGCCTGGATGGACCGCTGGGCCCAGACCGGACTGCTCGCAGTCGACGACAAGAACGCCGACGGCCGGATCCAGTGGTACAACGACGCGAACCCCGAAATGCAGGCCCAGGCCGAAACCTTCGGCTGGGCGGGCAACGAGCTGACCGTGAACAACGACATCATGGTGCTCGCCAACCCGGAGATCGCCGGTCTGCCCAACTGGGTGGCGGCACTGGTCGCGGCGGGCGGCATCGCCGCGGCGCTGTCCACGGCGGCGGGTCTCCTGCTCGCAATCTCGTCCTCCATCAGCCACGACCTTCTCAAGGGCGTCTTCATGCCGAAGATCAGCGAGAAGAACGAACTGATGGCGGCGCGCGTCTCGATGGGGGTCGCCATCGTCGTCGCGGGCTATCTAGGGCTCAATCCCCCCGGCTTCGCGGCCCAGGTGGTGGCGCTCGCCTTCGGTCTCGCGGCGGCCAGCCTGTTTCCCGTGCTGATGATGGGCATCTTCATGAAGCGCATCAACAAGCAGGGGGCCATCACGGGCATGCTGGTCGGCCTCATCAGCACCATGCTCTACATCTTCCTCTTCAAGGGCTGGTTCTTCATCCCGGGCACGGCCCCTCTGACCGACGATCCCAGCGGCTGGATTTTCGGTATAAACCCGCTCGGCTTCGGGGTGATCGGGGCCATCCTCAACTTCGCCTCCGCCTACATCGTCTCGTCGATGACAGCCCCGACGCCGCGCTACATCCAGGAACTGGTGGACAACGTGCGCATCCCGCGCGCCCAGGCCTGAGCACCGCGCATGTGACAACCTCCGGAGGCCCGTCCCGCAAGGGGCGGGCCTCTCGCGTTGCGTCGCCCCTCGCGGTCATTTAATCGCCGACAGGCCGCGCCCCTCTGTTGTCCGCTCCGCACAAAGCGCATATTGGACCCCAAAGAGCAGACGGCAGGCCAGATGCAGCAAACCGACGCAGCCCCCCTTCACGTGGGGGTCATCATGGACGGCAACGGCCGCTGGGCCGAGAACCGCGGCCTGTCCCGCCTCGCGGGCCACAGCCGCGGCGCGCGGCGCGTCACGCAGATCGTGCGCGCCTGTCCCGATCTGGGCGTCTCGCACCTGACGCTTTATGCCTTCTCCACCGAGAACTGGCGCCGGCCCCTCGCCGAGGTCGAGGGCCTCATGCGCATCTTCGGCGTCTACATCGCCCGCCAGATGAGGGGCCTCGTCGAGAACGACGTGCGCGTGCGGTTTCTCGGCATGCGTCACCGCGTGCCCGTCCGCCTCCAGCGGCTGATGGCCGAGATCGAAGCGCGCACGGCCGAGTGTCGCGGGCTCAACCTCTCCATCGCCATCGACTACGGCGGTCGCGACGAGCTGACCCGGGTGCTGTGCAGGATCGCGGAAAAGGTCGGATCCGGCGAGATCGCGCCCGAGGCGATCTCGGAACAGATGGTCGGCAGTCTGCTCGACACCGCGGCCCTGCCCGATCCCGACCTCATCATCCGCACCTCGGGCGAGTACCGCGTCTCGAACTTCCTGCTCTGGCAGGCGGTTTATGCGGAGTACGACTTCCTGCAGATCCCCTGGCCGGAATTCGACACCGCGGCCTTCGCGCGCTGCATCGCCACCTACCAGACCCGCAACCGCCGCTTCGGCCGGGTCGAGGACGGGCCTGCGGTCCTCCTCGGCAAGGCGGGCTCCTGAACTGGCCTCACTTGCCCCGGTAAGGCTCCACGTACTGCAGCGCCATGTCCCAGGGAAAGAAGATCCAGGTGTCCTGGCTCACCTCGGTGATGAAGGTGTCCACCATCCCGCGCCCCTGCGGCTTCGCATAGACCGTCGCGAAATGCGCCTTCGGGTACAGCCGGCGCACCAGTTCCAGCGTCTTGCCGGTGTCCACCAGGTCGTCCACGATCAGGATCCCCGTCCCGTCCCCCATGAGGTTGGCATCGGGGGCCTTGAGCACAACGGCGTCCGCCTGCTTTTGCCAGTCATAGGATTTCACCGAGATCGTATCGACTTCGCGGATGTCGAGTTCGCGCGCGACGATCATCGCAGGGGCCATGCCGCCCCGCGTGATCGCCACCACCGCGCGCCAGGCCCCGTCGTCCGGCCCCTGCCTGTCCAGACGCCAGGCGAGCGCCCGGCTGTCCCGATGGATCTGGTCCCAGCTGATGTGAAACCCCTTCTCATGCGGCAGGCGGTCGGACATCGTCAGCTCTCCTTGCGGCCCGTCACCACGTCGATGTCCGGGGCGTCCTCGGCCTTCATGCCCACCACGTGATACCCCGCGTCCACATGATGCGTCTCGCCGGTCACGCCCGACGACAGATCCGACAGCAGATACATCGCGGATTTGCCCACCTCCGCCTGCGACACGTTCCGGCGCAGCGGCGAATTCAGCTCGTTCCACTTCATGATGTAGCGAAAATCCCCGATCCCCGAAGCCGCCAGCGTCTTGATCGGCCCCGCCGACAGCGCGTTCACCCGGATATTCTTCGGCCCGAGGTCCATCGCCATGTATTTCACGCTCGCCTCCAGCCCGGCCTTGGCGACCCCCATCACGTTGTAATGCGGCATGACCTTCTCCGCGCCGTAATAGGTGAGCGTGAGGCATGACCCGCCGTCGGGCATCATCTTCTCCGCGCGTTGGACGACGGCCGTGAACGAATAGATCGAGATCATCATCGTCTGCGCGAAATTGGCGGCGGTCGTGTCGACGTACCGGCCGCGCAACTCGTTCTTGTCGGAGAACCCGATGGCATGGACGAGGAAATCGAGCTTGCCCCAGCGGGCATCCAGTTCGGTGAACACCGCGTCCACCGAGGCCGCATCCGTCACGTCGCAGGGCAGCACGATCTCCGAGCCCAACGAGGCGGCAAGCGGCGCCACCCGTTTGCCGAGCGCGTCGCCCTGATAGGTGAAGGCGAGTTTTGCACCCTGCGCGTGACAGGCCTGCGCGATGCCCCAGGCGATGGACTTGTCGTTGGCAACCCCCATGACGAGCCCGCGTTTTCCGCTCATCAAGGTCATGGTCCATCCCCTTTTGCGTTGAACGTCGCCTCTATTGGAAAAGACCGAGCGCATCAAGCGGACCCCTGCGATCCTCCGCGACCCGTCCGAACGCCGACGCGCCGCGGGAACGCCCTTGCAATCGAGATCGCTGCCATCCATATACCATCCACACGGATGGTGAGGCAGATGCAAGACAACGTTCACGACCTCCGCGCCAAGGCGCCCGACAGCGAGAAGATCACGCTGAACCTCGGACACGTCGATCTCGGGCGAATCGAGCTTCTGGTCGCGGAAGGCTTCTACGCCAACCGCACCGATCTCATCCGCACCGCGATCCGCAATCAGATCGACCGCCACGCCGACGACCTGCGCGACGCCTCCCTGCGCCGTCAGGTCGAGATCGGTCTCAGGCACGTCACCGTGCGCGAACTCGAGACCGCGCGGGACGAAGGCCGGCCCCTCATGCTCCGGGTGCTCGGCCTCGCGACCATCGCGCCGGACGTGACACCCGATCTCGCCCGTGCGGGCATCGCCTCCATCAGCGTGCTCGGCGCCCTCCAGGCGAGTCCGGCCGTCAAGGCCGCCCTCGCCGATCGCATTACCTAACCCCCCACCCAAGGATACCTTCCATGCAGACCCCCTTTACAGGCGCGATGGCCGAGGCCACCGCCATGACACGCGCCGGCAGGCTCGCCGAGGCGACGGCACTCATCCAGAGCGCCCTCCGCGCTGGCGCGCCGGAGACCCCGCCTGTACCCGAATCGCGGATCCCGGGTCCCAAGGCCGGCCCTAAAGCCGACCGCAGTTTGCGCACCGGGCTCCGCGCCACCCTCCGCCGCCTCGCCGAGCGCGCCCGCGCCATCGACGTCGAGGATCCGGCGCTCGACCCCGCCCTGCCGCCCGGAGCGCAGTTCGACACGTTCTCCTACGTCGGCCCCGACGGCGCGCGCGACTACCGCCTCTATGTGCCGGCCAATCGCCCCGAGGGGCCTCTGCCCCTCGTCGTGATGCTCCACGGCTGTACCCAGACCCCCACCGACTTCGCGCGCGGCACCCGCATGAACCCCCTCGCGGAGGAATTCGGCGTGCTCATCGCCTATCCCGCGCAACCCGGATCCGCCAATCCCAACCGCTGCTGGAACTGGTTCCGCCCCGGAGACCAGCGCCGCGACACGGGCGAACCCGCCCTGATCGCAGGCATCGTAGGAAAGGTCATTGCGGACCACGGTGCCGACCCTGCGCGCGTATACGTCGCCGGGCTCTCGGCGGGCGGAGCCGCGGCGGCCGTCCTCGGGGCCGAATATCCGGATATTTTCGCTGCCGTGGGCGTGCATTCCGGCCTGCCGGTCGGGGCCGCCCGCGACCTGCCCTCCGCCCTCGGTGCCATGCGCAGCGGCCCCGCCGTCTCCGGCTCCCCGCAGCCGACCCCCGCGATCGTCTTTCACGGCGATGCCGACACGGTCGTCCATCCGCGAAACGGCGCGGCCGTGGCCCTCCAGACCACGTCCTCGCAAGCGGGTCTCACCGCCACCGCCCGTCACGACACCGCCGGCGGGCGCGGCTTCACCCGCACCGAACACGCGGACGGCACGGGCCGCATCCTCGTCGAGCACTGGACGCTCCACGGTGCGGGCCATGCCTGGTCCGGCGGCGATGCCGCGGGCAGCCACACCGACGCCGCGGGCCCCGACGCAAGCCGCGAGATGCTGCGCTTCTTCCTCACCCACGGCGGCTGACGCCCATTGCCCTCGCCCCCGTTCGGCTTAAGGTCCGCCCGCAGCCGGACGGGAAGGGCAGACAATGAATACATCGGTCGAACGCGACGGGATTTTCGCAGGCGACGACCCCTTCACCATCGCGCGCGCCTGGCTCGCCGACGCCGGGCGCTCCGAGATCAACGACCCCAACGCCGTTGCCCTCGCCACGGTGGACGCGGACGGCATGCCCAATGCCCGCATGGTGCTGCTCAAAGACGTCGAGCCCGCGGCCTTCGTCTTCTACACCAACTACGAGAGCCGCAAGGCACGGGAGATCGACCAGGCTGGCAAGGCCGCCTTCGTGCTCCACGCAAAAAGCCTGCGCCGCCAGATCCGCGCGCGCGGCCTCGTCACCCGGGAGGACGGCTCACCCGCCGACGCCTACTACCGCTCGCGCAGCCTTCCCTCGCGCCTCGGGGCCTGGGCCTCGCGCCAGAGCCAGCCGCTCGCCAGCCGTGCGAGCCTCATGGCCGAGGTGGCCAGGATCACCGTGCAAAAGGGCATCGACCCGGATCGCCCGCCCTTCTGGGGCGGCTACCGCATCACGCCGCTCGAGATCGAGTTCTGGGCCGACGGTGCGCACCGTCTGCACGACCGCTTCCGCTGGTCCCGGCACACGCCGGATGCGCCCTGGGACGTGATCCGTCTCAACCCCTGAGCGGCCGTCACCTCGTCGTGATCGGGCCTCATCCCTGTTGACGTAAGGCACTTCCGGGCGCTCCGTTTGCACCGCACCGACCGCCTCGGCCCGGTGACCCAAGGGACCACACCCGATGACATCTCAGACGCGCGCCGGCTATTCCGGCCTCCAGATCGCCCTTCACTGGGCGATTGCCCTCCTCGTATTGTTCCAGCTCGTCTTCGGCGAAAGCATGGTCGCCGTCGTCGAGGCCATGGAAGAAGGCACGACCGCCGCCTCGGGCGACCAGCTGCTCTCGACGCTGCACTACTGGTCCGGTCTTGCGATCCTCGGGCTCGTGGTCCTGCGCGCCGCATTACGCTGGCGGCTCGGAGCGCCGGCCCCCGTCGGCATCACCCCGCTCGCAGCAACGCTGGCCCGCGCCACGCACATGCTGTTCTACGCGCTCCTCATGATCGTGCCGGTGACGGGCCTGCTCGGCTGGTACTACGGCGATCCCTTCGGCGAATGGCACACCTATGCCAAGCCGGTCTTCATCGTGCTGATCCTCGTCCACGCCGGTGCGGCCCTCTACCACCAGTTCGTGCGCAAGGACGGGACGCTCAACCGGATGCTCTCGCCGCGCGACGCCTGACCCGCAGTCCCCTGCGGCGTTGACAGACCGATCCCGCCCTCCGTATCACCCGGCGTGACCAACGGAGGGCCAGCATGACCGACCGGGCCGAAACCGACACGCCGCTCTCGGACATCCGCCTTGACTACACCACCTTCGAGGACGACGCCGAACTCGACATCGTCGCGGCCGAGATCGTGCTCTATCTGCGGCGCGGCGAGTACGGCGCGGTCAAGGCCTTCTTCATCGTCCAGGAACTCGCCGACATAGCCGACCTCTTCGAGCACATGGGCCCCGAGGATGCCCTGCTCGCCATGCGCCAGCTCGGGCTCGAGGACCAGGCCGAGGTCTTCGGCTACCTGCGCGCCTCCGCCCAGGTCACCATGGCCCGCTGCATGTCGCGCGACGAGCTGGCCCGGCTGATGGCCGCCATGAGCCACGACGAGCGCGTGGACTTCTTCAAGGCGCTCGACCCTAAGGCGCAGGAGGAACTCCTCCCCGGCCTCGCCAAGGCCGAGCGCGAGGACCTGCGCCGCCTCGCCTCCTACCCGGAGGGCACGGTCGGCGCGATCATGACCTCCGACTACGCCACGCTGGCCCCTGATCTCACCGGTCCCGAAGCGCTCGATCTCCTGCGCCGCCAGGCCCCGGACGTCGAGACCGTCTATTACGCCTATGTCGTCGGCGGCGATTTCAGGCTGCTCGGCGTCGTCTCCCTGCGCGACCTGCTGCTTGCGCCCGCAGTCCAGACCGTGGCGGACTTCATGGAGACGGATCCGGTCGTCATCCGGGTGGACGGCGAACAGGAAGACGCGGCGACCCTCGTCGCGCGCTACGATCTGCTCGCCCTTCCCGTCGTGGACGCGGACGGCCGCATGGTCGGCATCGTCACCCAGGACGACGCCATGGACGTCGCCGCCGAAGAGGCGACCGAGGACATTCACCGCGCCTCCACCGTCGGCGAGTTCGAGGGCTCGGTGCGCGACGCGCCGATCTTCTCGCTCTACCGCGCGCGCATCGTCTGGCTGGTGCTTCTGGTCTTCGGCAACATCTTCTCCGGGGCCGGGATCGCCGCCTTCGAGGACACCATCGCGGGCAACCTTGCCCTCCTCTTCTTCCTTCCGCTGCTCATCGGCTCGGGCGGGAACGCCGGCGCGCAGTCCGCGACCCTGATGGTCCGCGCACTGGCCACCGGCGACGTGCGCGGCTCGGACTGGACGGCGATGTTCGCGCGCGAACTGCTGATCGGCCTCGGTCTCGGGCTCACCATGGCGCTGGCCGTCTCGGCCGTCGGCGTGGTGCGCGCGGGCGTGGACGTGACCCTGGTCGTATCCCTCGCCATGGTGCTCATCGTGCTCCTCGGTGCACTCATCGGCGTCTCGCTGCCCTTTGTCCTCTCGAAGCTCAAGCTCGATCCCGCCACGGCCTCGGGCCCGCTCGTGACCTCCATCGCGGACGTGGCGGGCGTCCTGATCTACTTCGGCCTCGCCGCGACCCTGCTCGGGCCCTGAGGGGGCCGGTCTTGCAATCGGGGGGGCTTGTGATAGGCGATCCTGCGAACCCGTGACCCGCTGGAAAGACGACACATGGACGGCGTCCCCGCCCTGCGCGAAAAGTACCTGACCGCCATCGCCGGCGCCAGCGACGAGGCCGCCCTCGAGGACACGCGCCTCAGGGCGCTGGGCAAGAAGGGCGAGATCGCCCTCGCGCTGCGCGGCCTCGGCGCCATGTCCCCAAACGAGCGCCAGACCGCCGGCCCCGCGCTCAACGCCCTGCGCGACGAGATCGCGAGCGCCCTCGCCGCGGCCCGGGCCGCCCTCTCGGACAAGGCGCTCCAGGCCCGCCTCGCCACCGAATGGCTCGACGTCACCCTGCCGGGCCGACCGCAGCCGCAGGGCACGATCCACCCCGTCTCCCAGGTCATGGACGAGATCGCCGCGATCTTCGCCGACCTCGGCTTCTCGGTCGCCGAAGGCCCGCAGATCGAAGACGACTGGCACAATTTCGACGCGCTCAACATCGCGCCCGAGCACCCGGCCCGCCAGACCATGGACACCTTCTACATGGCCCGCCCGGAGGGCGACAACCGTCCCCCCCACGTCCTGCGCACCCACACCTCGCCCGTCCAGATCCGCCACCTCCAGGCCCATGGCGCGCCCTGCCGCGTGATCGCCCCCGGCCGGGTCTACCGCGCCGACTACGACCAGACCCATACGCCGATGTTCCACCAGGTCGAGGGCCTTGCCATCGACCGCGACATCACCATGGCGAACCTCAAATGGGTGCTGGAGGAGTTCTGCCGCGCCTTCTTCGAGGTGGACAGCGTCGAGCTGAAGTTCCGCGCGTCCCATTTCCCCTTCACCGAGCCCTCCGCCGAGGTCGACATCCGCTGCTCCTGGACCGGCGGCCAGCTCAAGATCGGCGAGGGCGACGACTGGCTCGAGATCCTCGGCTCCGGCATGGTCCACCCCAAGGTGCTGGCCGCCGCCGGCGTCGACCCCACCCGGTGGCAGGGCTTCGCCTTCGGCATGGGCATCGACCGCATCGCCATGCTGAAATACGGGATTCCCGACCTGCGCGCCTTCTTCGACAGCGACCTGCGCTGGCTGCGCCACTACGGGTTCGCGGCCCTCGACGTGCCGACGTTGCAGGGCGGCATCAGCCGCTGACGCCGCCGCGCGCCATGAAGATCCTCTTCAGCGTGCCGCGCTACCACCCCAATCACGACGGCATGGTGGCGGGCCTCGCCGCCGCCGGCCACACGGTCCGCTTCCTCGCCCGGTCGGTCTACCCGAGCGAGGCGCACCGCGTGCCCGTGGACCTGCTCGGCCGTCCCGGCCAGCCCGCGCGCCCGCGCGGTCTCCTGCCGGCCTTTCGTGCAGCATTTCCGTATCTGCGCGCCACCCGCCCGGATCTGGTGATTGCGCGCAACGCCGACAGCACCAGCTACGCGGTCTATCTCGCCTGCCGCATCCTGGGCATCCGCTACCTGCTCTATGTCCAGACACGGACGGGCTACGAGTCCCTCTCGCCGGGCCGCCGTCTGCGCCTGCGCCTCGGCCTCTGGCCGCGCCACACGGTCAATTCCGCCTGTGCCACACCGCCGCCCGCGATCCCCGGCAAGACCTTCGATTTCCTGCCCTTCGCGGTGGAGCCCGTGGGCCCGCCGAAGGTCGCCTACCCCGAGGCCCCGCCGCTGCGCCTCCTCGCCGTGGCCAAACTCGACCAGCGCCGCAAGAACCTCGCCCCCCTCGTGCGCGCCGCCGCACCCGTCCTGCGCGAGGGCCGCGCCAGCCTCACCCTCGCGGGCCTCCTCGGCCCCTCGCCCGACCCCGCCTACGCCGATCTCCTTACGACGATTGCGGCCGAGGGCGTCGGCGCCCGGGTCTCCCTGCGCCCCAACCTCCCCTACGAGGACAGCCGCCGCCTCTATGCCGAACACGACGTCTTTCTCCTCGCGAGCAGCCGCGAGCCCGCCGCGATCTCCCCGGCCGAAGCGATGGCGGCGGGCCTGCCGGTCGTCTGCGGTTCGGACAACGGCACGAACTACCTGATCGAGCCGGGCGAGACCGGCTTCATCTTCCCCGACGGGGACTTCGAGGCCCTCGCCGCGCAAATCGACCATTTCGTTGCCTCACCGTCGGAGGTCGCGCGCATGGGCCGGAACGCCCGGGCCAGGATCTTGGCGGACTTCAGCCCCGACGCCTATGCGCGCAGGCTGATGTCCGTCGTCGAGCGCCGGTTCGGCCCCGTTGGCTGATCACGCGCTCAGCCGACCTTGAGCCCCCAGAAGCTCGTGTGATTGGCGGCGAAAAACGCATCGGCCCCCCGGAAATAGCCCTGTACCTCCACGGTGTCGTCCTTCGCCAGCGCCACCAGCGTCTGCGTGATCGCCGCCGTCGCGAGCGTCACATGCGCCCCCGAAATCTCGGTGAACGATCCGCGGATCTCGGCGGTGCCGTTCTGCACCAGCCGTACCCGCATCCGGGCGGACGAACTGGTGTTGATCTTGTAGAGCACCGTCGCCCCGACCAGATACGTGCCCGCCACCGGCGCCGTGAATCGGCTCGTCCCTGCGTCAAAACATGCCTGCTCGTTCGCCTCGACCGTGTTCATGGCGATCTTCGTCCAGGTGTCGAGCGCCCCGAAATTGTCGAAGTTCGTATGGGCCTTGAAGCGCGGCAACTGCGGCTGGTCCGCGATGCCCGTCGCATCGTCGATCACCAGCGCATCCCGGAACGCGGCCCCGTCCGGCGAGACCGAAACGCGAAACTTGTCTGACCCGAACAATCCCGCCAGCGCCCGCGTGACGAACCCCGTCTGGAACACATGCCCCACGCTGCGCGAGGCGTCGCTGCGGTTCGTCGTGACGAACAGATCGCCCGTGCCGCCCTCGGCAGTTCCGCGCGCGGTCCAGAGTGCCGCGTTCACCTTGGCGACAAACGGATTGGCCGCATCGGCAACGGCCCCGAGACCGAAGCGCGTCGCGTTCTGGATCTCCGTCGGGGCCGACCCGCCCCCCGACAGCGGCGTCCAGGTCCCCGCTTTGGTCAAAACATACAGCGTATCGTCCGCGAGGTTGTACACCCGCCAGCCCGCCTTCGGCGTGTTGAACGCCCAGCCGCCGTTGCGCCAGGACGCGATCCGCCCCGCCTTGCCGCTCCAGGCCGCGTCCGGGGTCTGGCCCACGATGTACTGCACGCCTTCGGGCGCCGAGGCCGGCGGATCGTTGCGGAACATCCCCGCCACCGCGCATTGCACGAGGCTGTCGAACTCGAGGATCGCCTCGTTGACCGTCACGTGCTTTTGCGCCTGTGCCGGGGCCAGGAGGTCGATGGTTAGGTTGGGGGTCTTGTTCATGTCGCGTCCGCTCCGCTGCTGATCCCGAGGCCGGTGCCAATCGGCTCTTCCCTATCACGGCGCGGCCCCCCGTTGCGGGATCGGTCCGACCGGCGCACGATGCTCCGCGGCCGCCCGGGGGCCTTCCCCTTCGCGGCGGCATCGCCTAAACCGGCTCCGTCCCGCCATCCTCCGAGGCCACGCCGCGCATGAAATTGACCCTCGCCTGGCTCAAGGAGCATCTCGACACCGTCGCGACCCTCGATGAGATCACCGAAGCCCTGACCGACATCGGCCTTGAGGTCGAAGGCGTGCACAACCCCGCCGAACGGCTCGCGGCCTTTACCGTCGGCGAGGTCCTCGAGGCGTCCCCGCACCCCGACGCCGACAAGCTGCGCGTCTGCCGCGTCGCCACCCGGGACGGCGAAAAACAGATCGTCTGCGGCGCTCCCAACGCCCGCGCCGGCATCAAGGTCGTGCTCGCAGCCCCCGGCGACTACATCCCCGGCATCGACACCACCATCAAGGTGGGCCGCATCCGCGGCGTCGAGAGCTTCGGCATGATGCTCTCCGAGCGCGAGATGGAGCTGTCCGACGCCCATGACGGCATCGTGGAACTGCCCACCGACGCCTCCGTCGGGGCCCGCTACATCGACGTAGCCCCTTTAGATCCGGTCATCGAGATCGGCGTCACCCCCAACCGCCCCGATGCGCTCGGCGTCGCCGGCATCGCCCGCGATCTCGCCGCCCGCGGCCTCGGCACGCTCCGCACCAACGATCCCGCACCGGTCCCCGGCACCTATCCCAATCCGGTCGCGATCTACCTCGCGCCGGACGTCGCCTCCGAGGCCTGCCCGGTCTTCGCGGGGCGCCTCATCCGCGGCGTGAAGAACGGACCCTCCCCGCAATGGCTCCAGGACCGCCTGCGCGCCATCGGCCTGCGCCACATCTCGGCCCTCGTGGACATCACCAACTTCCTCACCATCGACCGCGCCCGCCCGCTGCATGTTTTCGACGCGGACAAGCTGCACGCGCCGATCACCGTGCGCCTCGCCCGCCCGGGCGAGCACCTCACCGCCCTCGACGGCAAGGACTACACCTTCGACGGCACCGAGACCCTCGTCTGCGACGACCGCGGCCCCGAGAGCATCGGCGGCGTCATGGGCGGCACCCGCACCGGCGTCACGGATGAGACCACCAGCGTCTTCCTCGAATGCGCCTGGTTCGACCCCATTCGCACCGCCGCCACCGGCCGCCGCCACCGCATCCTGTCGGACGCGCGTTACCGTTTCGAGCGCGGCGTCGATCCCGCCTCCGTCGTCCCCGGCATCGAGGCCGCCACCCGCATGATCCTCGACATCTGCGGCGGCGAGGCCTCCGAGATCGAGATCGCTGGCAAGGCCCCGAACACCGCGCGCAGCTACACCCTAGACCCCGGCCGCCTCAAGCGCCTCGTCGGCATGGACCTCCCCCGCGAGGACCAGGTCCGCATCCTCACCGCCCTCGGCTTCTCCGCCACGGGGCAGGGTCCCACCCTCGAGGTCTGGGTCCCCTCCTGGCGCCCCGACGTGCAGGGCGAGGCCGATCTCGTCGAGGAAATCGCCCGCATCGCCAGCCTCTCGAAACTGACCGGCGCACCCATGACCCGCACGCCCGGCGTCGCGCGCCCCGTCCAGACCCCCGTGCAGCGCCGCGAGGGCCAGGCCCGCCGACGCATCGCGAGCGCCGGCTACAACGAATGCGTCACCTACAGCTTCATTGACGCCGGGGCCGCGGGCCTCTTCGGCGGTGGCGCGGAGGCCGTGCGCCTCGACAACCCCATCAGCGCCGATCTCAGCCACATGCGCCCCGACCTGCTCGCAGGGCTCCTGCGCGCCGCCGCCCGCAACCAGGCACGCGGCTTCGCCGACCTCGCCCTCTTCGAGGTGGGCCATGTCTTCCCGGGCGGCGAGCCCGGCCAGCAGACCCTCCAGGCCGCTGGCCTGCGCACCGGGGCCACCGCCCCGCGCGACGCCCACGCCTCGCGCCGCCCGGTCGATCTGCATGACGCCCGCGCCGACGCCGAATCCGCCCTCGCCGCCATCGGCGCGCCCGCGAGCCTCATGACCCTGCGCAACGCGCCGGACTGGTTCCACCCCGGCCGGTCCGCCACCCTCAGCCTCGGCCCGAAGACCCCGCTCGCCACCTTCGGCGAACTGCACCCGCGCGTGCTCGCGGCCCTCGACGTCAAGGGCCCGGCGGTCGCCTTCACCCTCCACCTAGAGGCCGTGCCCTTCCCGAAGACCCGCACCACCACCCGCCCGGCGCTCAAGGTCTCCGACCTTCAGGCGGTGGAGCGCGATTTCGCCTTCGTCCTCGACGCCCGCACCGAGGCCGAGGCCGTCCTCAAGGCCGCCCGCGCCGCCGACAAGGCCCTCATCGCCGACGTGTCGGTCTTCGACGTCTTTACCGGCCCTCGCGACGAGGCCCAGATGGGCGCGGGCAAGAAATCCATGGCCATTTCCGTGCGCCTGCAACCGAAGATGGCCACCCTCACCGACCCCGAGATCGAGGCCGTCTCGGCGCGCATCATCGCGAGCGTCGCCTCCGCGACCGGGGGCGTCCTGCGAACTTGAACGACCATTTTCCCTGAACCAAAGGAATTGAAATGATTACGGAATTCAAGCAATTCATCGCCCGCGGCAACGTCATGGACCTCGCCGTTGGCATCATCATCGGGGCGGCCTTCACCGCCATCGTCACCTCCATGGTCGACGACCTCATCAATCCGCTGATCGGTCTCGTCGTCGGCGGCATGGATTTCTCCGATCTGGTGCTGCGCTTCGGCGAGGGCGAGACCGCCGCCACCCTGCGCTACGGGGCCTTTATCACAGCGATCATCAACTTCCTCATCATCGCCTGGGTGGTCTTTCTACTCGTCAAGGCTGTGAACCGGCTGCGTGGCTCGCTTGAGACCGCCGAAAAACCTGCCGACGCCCCCAAGGGCCCCACCCAGGAGGAAGTCCTCATGGAGATCCGCGACCTCCTGCGCGACCGCCCCCTCGGGTCCTGACCGAACCGCCCCGTGCACCCGAACCCGGCCTTTCGCCAATCGCCGCGTGCGGCCGATCTTGCCTTCGCCCGTGCGGTCGGGTTCGGCCCGCTCATCGCCCATATTCCCTTCCTGATCGACGACGCCGGTACGTCGGTCGATCTCCACCTCGCCCGCTCCAACCCCTTCCTGCGCCTGCTCGACACGGCCCGGCCTGCCGTGATCGCGGTCAACGGCCCCCACGCCTATGTCTCGCCCGACTGGTACGGCGTGCCCGACCAGGTCCCCACCTGGAACTACGTCGCCGTCCACCTGCGCGGCACGCTGACCCGCCTGGATCCAGA
Source organism: Rhodobacterales bacterium (assembly GCA_038209095.1). Classification (GTDB taxonomy): domain Bacteria; phylum Pseudomonadota; class Alphaproteobacteria; order Rhodobacterales; family Rhodobacteraceae; genus Amaricoccus. Next base: position 14,095 of record JBBQYB010000015.1, on the reverse strand, counting down.
GGCCATGCGCGACATGCTCGACCGCCAGTCCGCCGCCATGGAGGCCCCGCTGGCTCCCAAGCGCCCCTGGACCGCCGACAAGATGTCGGACGGCGTGATGGAGCGCATGATGCGCGCCATCACGCCCTGCCGCCTGACCCTGACCGACGTCCGTGGCACCTGGAAGCTCAACCAGAACAAACCGGACGACGTGCGCCTCGCCGCCGCCGACCACGTCGCAACAGCCACCACGGGCTCGGATCCCGCAGCCCTCGCCGCCCTCATGCGCGCGGCCGGCACCGCCTGAGCCCGGATCGCCAAACCCGCTTGTCCCGGTCTGTTTGCGGGTATATACCCGCAGGATGAGAACCTCCGATTGCCTCTGCACAAACCTCCGGCAAGCGGCGCTCGCCAGCACCGAGATTTACAACGCGGCTCTCGCGCCCTCGGGGCTCAAGGTGACGATGTTCCGCCTCCTGCGGCGGATCGCGGAGGCCCCGGACATCACGATCACGACCCTCGCCGCGGTGGTGGGGCTCGACCGCAGCACGCTCGGGCGCAACCTCCGGGTTCTCGCCCGCGAGGATCTCGTCGTCCTCTCGCGCGGCCGGGACGAACGCTCGCGCACCGTGACCCTCACCGCCGCCGGCACCGCGGCCCTCGACCGCGCGGAGCCCCTCTGGGCTACCGCACAGGCGCGCATGGCCGGGGCCCTCGGGCCGGGGCTCGACCAATTGCGCCAGACCCTCGCGGAAATCGCCGCCATGCACCCCGACCCGGAGCGCGCCCATGACGCGGACTGACCCCACGCCGAACTGGAACGGGGCCGTGGTGGCCCTGATCTGCGGCTCCCTGATCCTGCTGTTCTCGCTCGGGATCCGCCACGCCTTCGGGCTCTTCCTGCAACCCGTCAGCATGGACCGGGGCTGGGGCCGCGAGACCTTCGCCCTTGCCATCGCCCTCCAGAACCTCGTCTGGGGCGCGAGCCAGCCCTTCACCGGCATGCTCGCGGACCGCTTCGGGGCCAAGCCCGTCGTGGCTTTCGGCGCGCTTCTCTACGGGCTCGGCCTCTGGATCATGTCCGCGACGTCGGGTGAGGCCGCCTTCATGCTCGGCGCGGGTCTGCTCATCGGCCTCGGCCTTTCGGGCACCACCTTCCCCGTCATCTTCGGCGCGATCAGCCGCCTCGTGGCCCCCGAGCAGCGCTCGCTCGCCATGGGTATCACCATGGCCGTGGGCTCCTTCGGCCAGTTCGCCCTCCTGCCCATCAGCCTCGGCCTCATCGAATGGCTGGACTGGCGCGGCGCCTTCCTCGCCCTCGCGGCCCTCGCCCTGTCGATGCTGACGCTCGCCTTCGGCATCCGCGCGCCCGCCACCCCGGCCGGCTCCGCCCTCCCCGAGACCACGGCGCTCCGGGCGTTCCGCGAGGCCGCCTCCGACCGCGACTTCTGGCTCCTCTCGCTCGGCTTCTTCGCCTGCGGCTTCCAGGTCGTCTTCATCGCAATCCACCTTCCCGCCTTCCTCGCCGACGAGGGCGTGGGCAGCGGGGTCGCCACCACGGTCCTGGCGCTGATCGGCCTCGTCAACATTGCCGGCACCTATTACGCCGGTCTTTGGGGCGGACGGCTCCGCAAGCCCATGCTGCTCTCCTGGATCTATCTCGGCCGCGCCGTCGTCATCGCGGCCTTCATCCTGCTGCCGGTCACCGCCGGGTCGGCCTATGTCTTCGGCGTGCTCATGGGCCTCTTCTGGCTCTCGACCGTGCCCCTGACCAACGGCACCGTCGCCTCTGTCTGGGGCGTGCGGCATCTGTCGATGCTCGGCGGCGTCGTCTTCTTCGCCCACCAGCTCGGCGCCTTCGCCGGCGGCTGGATGGGCGGCTGGCTCTACGACCGCACCGGCAGCTACGATCTCGCCTGGGGCACGGCCATCGCCCTCAGCCTCATTGCCGCCGCCCTGAACTGGCCCATCACCGAACGCCCGGCAGCCGAAAGAGCCCTCGCAAAATGACCCACCCGGCCCCCCTGACGCTCCTCGCAGCCCTCCTGCTGGCCCTCGCCCTCGCCGCCCTCTTCCAGATCTACCGCCTGCCGCAGATGCAGATCTACCTCTCCAGCTTCGCCCTCTGCTGACCGCCGTCCCGCGCCGCGCCCCCAAAGGACCCGCCGCACGCCCCGCCCGCACCTCCGGAACGCCCCCTCTTGCGTCCCCCTCCCGGCCCCGGCACTCTGCGTCATGGCCGACGCCCGGCGTCACGATGCAAGGAACCCCGCCATGATCCGCGCCACCGTCTGGAACGAATACGCCCACGAGCGCGAGCATGCCGCCGTGCAGGACATCTACCCCCAGGGCATCCACACGACCATCGCCGAGGCCCTCTCCGAGGACGGCGGCATCGAGACCGCCACCGCCACTCTCGACCAGCCCGAGCACGGCCTCACCCGCGCCCGCCTCGACACCACCGACGTCCTCTTGTGGTGGGGCCACAAGCTGCACGGCGCGGTCGAGGACGAGATCGTCGAGCGCGTCGTCGAGCGCGTCCACCAGGGCATGGGTCTGATCGTGCTCCACTCCGGCCACTTCTCCAAACCCTTCATCCGCCTCATGGGCGCGCCCTGCTCCTTGCGCTGGCGCGAGGCCGGCGAGCGCGAGCGGCTCTGGGCCATCAACCGCGCCCATCCCATCACCCAGGGCATCGGCAAGGCGATCGAGCTGCCCAACTCCGAGATGTACGGCGAGCCCTTCCTCGTGCCTGAACCGCTCGAGACCCTCTTCATCTCCTGGTACGAGGGCGGCGAGGTATTCCGCTCCGGCCTCACCTACCAGCGTGGGGCGGGACGCATCTTCTACTTCAGCCCCGGCCACGAGACCTATCCGATCTACCACCAGCCCCCCATCCGCCAGGTGCTGCGCAACGCCGTGCGCTGGGCCCACAACCCCCTGCCGCGCTGGACGGACGTGGGCGACGCCCCGAACGTGCCCTATGACAAGGCGCCCGAACCGCTGACCCCCGCCGGCGGGTCGCTCCATGCTGCGGGCGAGGAAGGCTACCGGTGAGCGGCGAGCAGCGCCTCCTGATCGTCGGCACCGGGGCGATGGCGCGCAGCCACGCCGAACGGTTCATGCTCATGCCCGGCTGCTCGGTCGTGGGTGCCGTCGATACCAACACCGAACGCGTCCGCGACTTCACCCAGAGCTTCGGCATCGCCTGCGCCTTCGACGCGCTCGACGACGCCATCGTCTGGGACGGGTTCGACGCCGCCGTCAACGCCACCCCCGACGGCGCGCACAAACCCACCACGCTCGCCCTCCTCGCCGCCGGCAAGCCGGTGTTCTGCGAAAAACCCCTCGCCGTGAACCATCCCGACGCGCTCGAGATGACCGAGGCCGCCGAGGCCGCGGGCCTCGTGAACATGGTCAACCTCACATACCGCAATGCCGCCGCCCTCCAGATGGCGCGCCGCATGATCGACGCCGGCGAGATCGGCACCGTCCGCCACGTGCAGGCAAGCTATCTCCAGAGCTGGCTCACCGGCCGGCACTGGGGCGACTGGCGAACGGAGGAACGCTGGCTCTGGCGGCTCTCCTCCGCCCACGGCTCCAAGGGGGTGCTCGGCGACATCGGCGTGCACATCCTCGATTTCGTCACCTACGGCACCGGCCTCGACATCGTCTCGCTCCAGGCCCGCATGCGCACCTTCGACAAGGCCGAGGGCGGCGTGATCGACGCCTATACCCTCGACGTGAACGACAGCGTGGCGATGACGGCCGAGTTCTCCAACGGCTCCCTCGGCGTCATCCACATGAGCCGCTACGCCACCGGCAAGGCCAACGATCTCGACCTGATGATCCACGGCGAGACCGGCGCGCTCAAGATCTGGGCCAATTCCATGGACAGCCGCCTCGAGGTCTGCCTCGGCCCCGACATCGAGAGCCAGACCTGGCGTCCCCACGACTGCCCGCCCACGCCGCGCAACGAGGAACGCTTCCTCATCGCCCTCCTCAGCGGCACGAACGGCGATCCGGACTTCCGCCACGCGACGCGCGTCCAGCGCCTCCTCGATCTCGCCTTCGTCTCCGACGCCGAACGGCGGATGCTCCCGGTCGCCTGATCAGCCCAGCACCCAGAGCCCCACATAAAGCGCGACCATCCCGCTGCCGATCGCCGCCAGCACGTTGCGAAACACCGCCCCCACCGCCAGCGCCACGCAGGCAGCGATCAGCCGCGCGGGATCGAGCGCGCCGTCTGTCGCTGCCGGATGCACGATCATCGGCGCGACGAGCGCGGGCAGGATCGCGACCGGCGCGAAACGCAGCGGCCGCAGCAGCCAGCCGGGCAGGGCGCGGCCTCCCACCAGCCCGAGGAATGCGAACCGCACCGCGAATGTCCCGATCCCGAGCGTCACGATCACCACCCAGATGTCGCTCACGCCCGCCGCTCCATCCAGATCTCCACCAGCGCGCCTGCAATCATGGCGAGTGCGCCCGCGATCAGCACGCCGAAACTGAACGGCAGTCCTCCTAGCGCCAGCGACGCCACCACCGCGACCCCCGCCGCCGCGACCTGCGGCAGGCTGCGCAGCGCCGGGGCCACCAGGGCGATGAACGTGATCGGCACCGCAAAATCGAGCGCCAGCCCCGCCGGCAGCCCCGATCCGATCAGCGCCCCCGCCAGCGTCGCGCCGTACCAGACCAGATAGGTGAACACCGTGACCCCGCCGAAATAGCTGACCTTCTCCGTCAGCGGACGCGCGGGCGCGCGGGAGTATTCCGCCATGGCGCTCGCATAGGTGTTGTCCACCGTGCCATAGGCGATCAGCGCGCGCTGCCACAGCGGTGCCGCCCCGACATGGGCGGCGAGGCTCACCGAATAGATCGCATGGCGCAGGTTCACCGCCAGTGCCGTCAGCACCACGATGAACGTCGGCGCGCCTTCCTGCATCAGTTGCAGCGCCGTGAACTGCGACGCCCCCGCGATCACCAGCACGCTCATCCCGAGGATCTGCGCCACGTCCCAGCCCGCCTCGCGCGCCACGACCCCGAACAGGATCCCGAACGGCACGATGACCAAGAGAAACGGCAGCGCGTCCCGCACACCCTTGAAGAATGCGCCCCTCGGCCCGCTGCGCACCATCGTATTCGACCCTGTATCCGCCTGCGCCCGTCGTCTATCCTGCGCCCGCCATGCGCCGCAACCCCAGCCCCGACACCCTCTTCGAGATTGCCGGTGTCATCCTGGCGGGCGGGCGCGCGCGCCGCATGGGCGGCGGCGACAAGGGCCTCCGGCTTCTCGGGGACCGCCCGCTGCTCGCCCATGTCATCGACCGCCTGCGCCCCCAGGTCGCGCGTCTCGCGCTGAACGCGAACGGAGATCCCGCGCGTTTCCCGGCCCTCGGCCTGCCGGTCCTGCCCGACGCACCGCCCGTTGACGCAGGCCCGCTGGCGGGGGTCCTCGCCGGTATGGACTGGGCCGCGGGGCAGGGGTTCGCCTTCGTCGTCACGGCCGCCTGCGACACGCCGTTCTTTCCCGCGACGCTCGCGGCCGATCTCGCCACCGCCCGCACCGCCCTCGGCGCACCCATCGCGGTCGCCGCGACTTGCGACGAAGGTGGCCATACCACACCCCACCCGACCTTCGGCCTCTGGTCCACAGCACTCCGCGACGACCTGCGCGCAGCCTTGGATGCGGGCCTGCGCCGCATGCAGGACTGGACCGCCCGCCATCCTTGCGCCCACGCGATCTACCCGAATGCGGGCGCACCCTTCCTGAACGTCAACACCCCCGACGACCTCGCCGCCGCCGAAGCGCTCCTGCCGGCGCGCGTGCCATGAAGGTCTACGGGATCACCGGCTGGAAGAACTCCGGCAAGACCACCCTCGTCGAGCGCCTGGTGACCGAGATCACCGCGCGCGGGATCAGCGTCTCGACCGTCAAGCACGCCCACCACGCCTTCGACATCGACCATCCCGGCAAGGACAGCTTCCGCCACCGCACAGCCGGTGCCCGACAGGTGCTCGTCGCCTCCGCCGCGCGCTGGGCGCTGATGTCCGAACTTCGCGCCGCGCCCGAACCCACGCTCGACGCGTTGCTCGCCCAACTTGCCCCCGTCGATCTCGTGCTCGTCGAGGGCTACAAGCGCGACCGCCACCCCAAGCTGGAGGTCCGCCGCACCGCCACCGCGCAGGACCTCATCGCCGCGGGCGACGCGACCATCGAGGCCGTCGCCTCCGACGCCCCCCTCCCCGGCCTCAAGGTGCCCGTCCTCGACCTCGACGACGTCCCCGCCATCGCCGATTTCATCCTGATCCGCACCGGGCTCAAATCCGGCCAGAGCCTGCCTGCTTCCCCCCGCGCCCACACCTGCCTTTTCGACACGCACGTCATGGTCGACTGGTCCGCGCGCAGCACACCCTCTCCCCGCCGCGAGACCAGGGACGCCCTCTGGGCCTGCGTCGCCCGGGGCGGCGCCACCGAACCCCCGCGCTACTTCCGCACCCGCACGGCCCTCCTCGCCTGGCTCGCCGACGTCCTCGCCACGGAATCAACCGCCGGCCGCCGCACCCTCGCAGGCTTCGACTTCCCGTTCGGCTATCCCGCCGGCTTCGCCGCTCGCCTCACCGGCAGCCCCCGCGCCCTCGACCTCTGGGCCCATATCGCGGACCGCATCACCGACACCCCCGACAATGCCCACAACCTCTACGCGGTCGCCGCCTCCATCAACCGCAGCCTCGGAGGCGGCCCGTTCTGGGGCCGTCCGCGCAGCATCCCCCAAGCGGACGTCCCCGAGAAGAAATCCGACCGCCGCACCACCGGCCTGCCTGAATTCCGCGCGGTCGAGGCCATTGCCCGCGGCGCCAAGAGCTGCTGGCAACTCGCCTATGCCGGTGCGGTCGGCGCTCAGGCCCTCACCGGCATCGCGGCCCTCGAACGCCTGCGCCGCGACCCCCGCCTGCCGGACATCACCGTCTGGCCCTTCGAGACCGGCTTCACCGCCCCCGACGCCCCCGTCACCCTCGCGGAAATCTACCCCTCCCTCCTCAACGCCGCCGTCGCCCGCGCCATGACCCCGGACACCATCAAGGACGCCGAACAGGTCCGCCTCACCGCCCTCGCCTTCGCGCGCCTCGACCGGCGCGGCGCCCTCGCGCCCCTCTTTTCGCCCCCTCTGGCATCCGCCATCGCCGCATGCGAGGAGGGCTGGATCCTCGGGGCAGACCAGGCGGCGGCCCTCGTCCACGCCGTGGACTGACCCCGGAGCCCCGCCACAGGACCGCCGTCTCCATGCCCAGGATCCTCTCCACCGCCGGCATCCTCACGACAACCTTCTACATGGCCTATTTCATGGCCCAGGGCGTGCACGCCCCCTTCTGGCCGCTCTGGCTCGCCGACTGGGGCCTCACCCCCGCCGAGGTCGCCTTCTTCACCGCCCTCGGCATGAGCGTGCGCCTCATCGCGGGCCTCGCCATCCCCTCGCTCGCGGACCGGCTCGACGCCCGCCGCCACGTGCTCGGAGCCTGCCTCGTCGCCGCCATCGCCCTCTTTCTCCTGCACCCGCTCATCGGCGACCGCACCGTGCTGCTCGCGGCCACCCTCGCGGTGGGCGCGGCCTTCGCCGCGATCAACCCCATCTCCGAGGCGCTCGGGGCCGCCGCCGCCCGCGCCCACGACTTCCCCTATGCCCAGTCCCGCGGCCTCGGCTCCATCGGCTTTGTCGCCGGCAACCTCGTCGTCGGCGCGGCCCTCGCCCCTCTCGGCGTCGATGTCGCCCTCTGGGCCATCGTCGCCTGCCTCGTCCTCGCCCTCGCCCTCACCCCGGGCCATCCCGGCGGCGGCCGCGCCCAGGGCTACAAGCCCCCCCGCCTGCCCGAGATCGGCCGGCTCTTCGTCGATCCGGTCTTCGCGCTCTTCGTCGCGACCGTGGCCTTCCTCCAGGGCAGCCACGCGGTCTTCTTCGCCCTCGGCTCGATCCACTGGGCCGCTCTCGGGCTCACCGACGGCACAGTCGGCGCGCTCTGGGCCGTGGCGGTGCTCTCGGAGATCGTCTTCATGGTCCTCTTCGGCTCCTGGACCCTGCGGCGCATCGGCCCGGTGCGCGCCCTCACCCTCGCCGGCGTCTTCGGCATGATCCGCTGGACGGCGCTGATGTTCGACCCGGTGGGCTGGCCGCTCTGGCTTTTGCAACTCACCCATGCGGCGACCTTCGCCCTCGCCCATCTCGGGGCCATGGCCTTCATCCTCGAGGCCGTGCCGCAGCGCTACGGCGCCTCCGCCCAGGGGGCCATGGGCTCCATGGCGGTGGGCCTGATGCTCGCCATCGGCATGGCGCTGGCGGGCCTCCTCTACGCCACGCTCGGCGGGCGCACCTACGGCATCGGTGCTGCCTTCTCGTTCGTGGGCCTCGCCCTGTCGCTCCTCCTCGCCCGGCGCTGGCGCGGTGGGGCGCTGGCCCTCTGACCTCCGAAGTATCTGCCCTCCCGGCCTCCGATGCGCTAGGATCCCGCAAAACAGGGAGGACACCATGCTCAAACGGACAGGCACCCGCGCAGCCCAGCGCATCACCGCGGCCGAGGCGGCCGGCATGGTGCGCCCCGGCATGTGGCTCGACTACGCGGCCTCACTCGCGCAGCCCGATGTCTTCGACGCGGCCCTCGCCCTGCGCAAGGCGGACCTCTCGGGCATCAAGATCCGCGCCTGCCTCTCCATGCGGCCGCGCGCAGTGCTGGAGGCCGATCCCGACGGCGAGACCTTCTTCTGGATCAACCTGCATTTCTCGGGCTACGACCGGCGCAAGCACGATGCGGGCCTCGCGAACTACCTGCCCGTGAACCTCGGCGAAATCCCCGACTACTACCGCCGCTTCATCGACCCCGTGGACATCCTCGTCATCAAGACCCGCCCCATGGACGCGAACGGCGTCTTCAACTTCGGCCCGTCCAACCTCTGGCACCGCGCGATCATCGAGCGCGCCCGGATCGTGATCGTCGAGGAATCCCGCGGCGTGCCCTTCGCCCACGGCGTCGACAACGGCGTGCACGTCAGCGAGGTCGATTTCGTGATCGAGGGCGATCACGCGCCGATGCCCGCCCTGCCGGACCAGCCGCCCTCCGAGGTGGACAAGGCCGTCGCACGTAACGTCGTGGCCGAGGTGGGCGACGGCGCCTGCCTCCAGATCGGCATCGGCGTGATCTCGAACGCGGCCATCGGCCTGCTCGGCACCAGCGGACTGCGCGATCTCGGCGTGCACACGGAAATGCTCTCGGACGGCGTCGTCGATCTCTACCGCGCCGGCATGATCACCGGCGCGCGCAAACAGATCGACCCCGGCAAGATCGTCTACAGCTTCGCGCTCGGAGCCGCCCCCCTCTATGCCGCCATCGACGGCAACCCCGATTTCGCCTGCATGCCCGTCGATTACACCAACCTGCCGCAGATGATCCTGCGCAACGACCGCGTAGTCGCCATCAACAACACCACCCAGATCGACCTCACCGGCCAGGCCGCCTCCGAGACCGACGGGATGCGGCACCTGACCGGCACCGGCGGCCAGGCGCAGTTCGTGCGCGGCAGCTATGCCTCCAAGGACGGCAAATCCATCATCTGCCTCACATCGACCTACGAGCGCCGCGGCGAACGGCGCAGCCGGATCGTGCTCAACCTGACCGGCGGCAATGTGGTCACCTCCACCCGCGCCGACATGATGTACGTGACGACCGAATACGGTCTGGTAAACCTCAAGGGCAAATGCGTGGCCGAACGCGCGCGGGCGCTCATCTCCATCGCCCATCCGGACTTCCGCGAGGATCTGGAACGCGAGGCGCATGCGCACCGGCTCATCCCGCGCGGGTTCTTCTGACGGGGCCTCAGTCGAACGAGCCGCTCGCCCGCGCCATCAATTGGAACGCCCGGCCCGACCGGGTGTCGGCCAGTTCCGCGATCTGCCCGTCGTCCGCGCCGCGTGCCACCTCGTTCAGCACGACGTCGAAGCGCCGCTGAAAGAACAGCGCCGTGTCGCGAAAGATCGTGTCCTGCTTCATCAGCCCCCGCGCGGCCTCCAGGGCCTCCGCATCGCGCACGGCCCCCATCTCGTCCGCGGCCGCACCCCGCGCGCCGTCCATGAACCGCCGCCAGGCGTCGGGTGCCGCGGGCTCCATCGCGAGATCGTCCACATAGACGCCCTCCTGCGACAACAGCGTCAGCACGTCCTCCGCCGCCTGCAACATCTGTGCGAGGCTCCGGTGGCGCAGCGCCGACCGCAGCGCCCGGAACCCCTCGTGATCGTCGGCATCGCGCGGGAAATTCAGCGCCCGCACGATGTCGGCCCAGCCCAGCGCCTCCTGCGGCGCGCCCTCGCCCAGCATCGGCAGTTCGGGCTCCGCCTCGCCCGGCGCCTCGAGCGCGGCGGCGACCCGGGTCCGCGGCAGGGGCGGTGCGGGCACCGGCTCCACCGCCACCGGTGCGGCAGGCGCGGGTGCCGCAGGCGCGGGCCGGCTCGCCTGCTCCGCCAGCGCCCGCAGCATCGCCTCGATTTCGGCCTGTCCCGCCGCGATCCGCTCCAGCGCCGGGGTCACGTCCGGCGCGCGACCGACCATCACGGCCCCCTGCACGGCCTTGCGGATCTCCTCCGGCGAGGCCGGCCCATGCCGTTCCAGGCTCTGGCGCGCGGCCCCCAGCGCCCCGATCAGCGGTCCGACCAGTTCCGCGAGCCCCGCGATCATGTCGCGCTGGCGCGCCAGTTCCTCCGCGAGATACGCCGCCGTCCAGACCAGGATCAGCGGCAGCGCCAGCGTCACCAGAAAGAACGCCCCGTCGAGGAAAACCGTCCCCCGGCTCTGGGACGCCGCGAAGAACCCGATGGCATAGCCGACAACTACCACGGTCCAGCCGAGGCTCGCGACCGCCGCCCGCCGCCGGATCGGACCCATCTCCTGCGCCGCGCGCCACGTCTGGCGCAGCATGGCCTGCAAATCCGGTCGCCGTCCCGCCATCGTGCCCTCCGCTCTGGCCATCAGACGAACGATACCTGCCGGATCTCGTAGGACCTCACGCCGCCCGGCGTGCGCACGTCCACGCTGTCGCCCTGTTCCTTGCCGATCAGCGCCCGCGCCAGCGGCGACTTGAGGTTCAACAGCCCCTCCTCGACGCTCGCCTCGGCCTCGCCGACGATCTGATAGGTCTTTTCCTCGTCGGTATCCTCGTCGAGCAGCACGACGGTCGCTCCGAACTTCACCGGCCCCGACAGGCGGCTGACGTCGATGATCTCCGAGCGCCCGATCAGCCCCTCGAGCTCCTTGATGCGGCCCTCGACGAAGCTCTGGCGCTCGCGCGCCGCGTGATACTCGGCATTCTCCGACAGATCGCCATGCTCGCGCGCCTCCGCGATCGCACGGATGATCTCCGGACGATCGGACGATTTCAGCCGCTTCAGCTCCGCATCCAGCTTGGCAAATCCTTTTGCCGTGAGCGGGACCTTCTCCATTCCGGATCCTCCGTCCTGCGGCGTTCTGGGTGCTGCCCCAAGCGAAAAAGGCCGACGCGCGCGCCGGCCTGGGGACGGACCATTCCGCCAGTCGCCTTAAGCATATGAGGCCGATTGTCCCACTGCAAGCGGTGCCGCCTGCTATTATGTGACCGAACGAACCCGGTACACATCCCCGGCCGACGTTGACCGGCACGAGCCCGATCGGCTACGCCTCGACCCCGCGACGTCTGCCCCCGCCAGCCGAAAGTGAGTGACATGCCCCAGATCGAGCGCGAAGCCATGGACTACGACGTCGTGATCGTGGGCGCGGGACCGGCCGGGCTCTCGGCCGCCATCCGCCTTCGGCAACTCGATCCCGACCGCTCCGTCGTCGTCCTCGAGAAGGGCTCCGAGGTCGGTGCCCACATCCTCTCCGGGGCCGTGCTCGACCCCGCGGGCCTCGACGCGCTCCTGCCCGACTGGCGCACTGCGGGCGCGCCCATCCACACCCCCGTGACGGAGGATCACTTCTACATCCTCGGCGAGGCCGGCGAGGTGCGCATCCCCACCTGGCCCATGCCGCCCTTTATGAAGAACCACGGCAACTACATCGTCTCCATGGGCAACGTCTGCCGCTGGCTCGCGGAACAGGCCGAGGCCCTCGGCGTCGAGATCTTCCCCGGCATGGCCGCGAGCGAGGTCGTCTACGGCCCGGACGGCGGTGTTTCGGGCGTCGTCGCCGGCGAGTTCGGCATCGGCAAGGACGGCACCCCCGGCCCCGCCTATGAGCCCGGCATGGAACTGCGCGGCAAGTACGTCTTCTTCGCCGAGGGCGTGCGCGGCTCGCTCTCCCAGCAGGTCATCGCCCGCTTCGCCCTCGACGCGGGCCGCGAGCCGCAAAAATACGGCCTCGGCATGAAGGAGATCTGGGAGGTCCGCCCCGAGAACCACCGCCCCGGCTCCGTCACCCACACCATGGGCTGGCCCTTGGGCTCCAGCGCCGGCGGCGGCTCCTTCATCTACCACCTCGAGAACAACCAGGTCTATGTCGGCTTCGTCGTGCACCTGAACTACGAGAACCCGCACCTCGACCCCTACCGCGAATTCCAGCGCTTCAAGCACCACCCGCTCGTGGCCCAGCTCCTCGAGGGCGGCACGCGCACCGCCTACGGGGCCCGCGCCATCTCCGAGGGCGGCCTCCAGTCCATGCCGAAACTCGCCTTCCCCGGCGGCGTCCTGCTCGGCTGCTCGGCCGGCATGGTCAACGTGCCCCGCATCAAGGGCAACCACAACGCCATGCTCTCGGGCATCGCCGCCGCCGAGGCCGCCCATGCCGCCATCGCCGCCGGCCGCGCGGGCGACGAACTCGCGGACTACGCCTCCGCCGTCAAATGGGGCCGCATCGGCGCCGACCTGCGCTCCGTCGTCAACGTGAAGCCCCTCTGGTCGCGCTTCGGCCTCACCGCATCCCTGATGCTCGGCGGCGCCGACATGTGGATCAAGTACCTCACCGGCGGCCACAGCCCGCTCGGCGTGATGAAACACGGGCCGACCGACGCCGAGGCCACCGGCCGCGCCAACCGCCACGCGCCCATCGCGTACCCGCGCCCCGACGGCGTGCTCAGCTTCGACCGCCTCACCAACGTGGCCTTCAGCTTCACCAACCACGACGAGGACCAGCCCGCCCACCTGCGCCTCAAGGACCCGACGATCCCCATCGACATCAACCTGCCGCGCTATGCCGAACCCGCCCAGCGGTACTGCCCCGCGGGCGTCTACGAGGTGCTGCGCGACGAGGACGGCTCCAACCCGCGCTTCCAGATCAACTTCCAGAACTGCGTGCACTGCAAGACCTGCGACATCAAGGATCCGAGCCAGAACATCGTCTGGACCACGCCCCAGGGCGGGGGCGGGCCGAACTACCCGAACATGTGAGCGGCGGGCGTGCCTTGGCGCAATTGCAACCGGTGCCCGCAGCGCATAGGCTCTGCGCGCAATTCCACGCCCGGAGCCCGCCGTTGACCCACCGCCTAGCCATCGCCGCCCGCGGGGCGCTCGTCGCGGCGCTCCTGATCGCGGTCCCCCAGGCCCTGCCCGCCCAGGGTTATTCGGGGCCCTATCTCGCGGCGATCCAGGCGGACGTCCGCAACGATTATGCCACGGCCGCCGAATACTACCGCCGCGCGCTGTTCCTGCGTCCCGACGACACGGACATGACCCAGAACGCCGCGATCGCCGAAGTGGCGCTGGGCCGGATCGCCGAGGCCCGCACGCTCTCCGAACGCCTCGTCCAGACCGTCCCCGCAAGTCCCATCGGCGTGCTCACCCTGCTCGCGTCCGCCCTGGCGGGCGGCGACTATGCCGCCGCCGAGACCCTGCTCGCCGACGCCGGACCCGAGGCGAACCCGCTCCTGACGGGCCTCGTCTCCGGCTGGGTCGCGGCCGGTCGCGACGATTTCACGTCCGCCCAGGCCCGGTTCGACGCCATGGCCCAGAACCCGGCCCTCGCGGCCTTCGGCCAGTATCACAAGGCGTTGGCCCTGGCCCTCGCCGGCGACTTCAACTCCGCCGAGACGATCCTCGCCGGCGGGGCGGACGGGCCACTGCACCTCAGCCGCGCCGCCATCGTCGCCCATGCCCAGATCCTCGCCCAGATC
>JBBQYB010000014.1:0-34584 GCA_038209095.1 Rhodobacterales bacterium | reverse complement strand
GCCGGTCATCGCCAAGGGCAATGCGGGCATTCCGAAATTCTCGGACGGACGTATCATCTATAACGGCACGCCGGAGTTGATGGGCGAATATGCGGTTATGGCCCGGGACCTCGGTGCGCGGATCATTGGCGGGTGCTGCGGTACGACACCTGACCATTTGCGCTCCATGCGCGCAGCGCTGGAGAACACGCCCACCGGACCCGCGCCCGACATCGAGACCATCATCGGGCGTCTGGGCGGCCTGTCCTCGGCGTCCGATGGCCTCGGAAGCGTGGCTGGACCGAGCCGCGAGCGCAAGCGTCGGCGTGGATGACGCGGCGGGCCCGGGCCGCTTGCAAGCCGATGGCGCTTCGGCGATCAAGGACGGCATGATGACGGCCATTCTGGATGCGACTGTGGGACTGCCAGCACTCGACGTGGATTTCGTGCGCGCCCAGTTTCCGGCGTTCTCGGAGCCCGCACTTGCGGACAAGGCCTTTTTCGAGAATGCTGTCGGGTCATATGCCTGCCGTCAGGTCATCGATCGCCTCACGCGGTTCTACCGGACCCGCAAGGTCCAGCCCTATGCGGCCTATGCCGCCAGTCAGGCGGGTGGCTGCGAGATGGACGAGACCCGGGCCCGGATGGCAGCACTCCTCGGGGTCGGGACGGACAAGTTGCATTTCGGGCCCTCGACGAGCCAGAACACCTACGTCCTCGCCCAGGCGTTTCGCGGTATGCTCGCCCCCGGTGACGCTGTCGTCGTGACGAACCAGGATCACGAGGCGAATTCCGGCGTCTGGCGGCGGCTGGTAAACGCAGGGTTCGAGATCCGCGAATGGCGGGTGGACCCGGAGACCGGTTCGCTCGACGTGGCAAGCCTCGAGGATCTGCTGGCGGACGGAGGGGTCCGGCTCGTCTGCTGTCCGCATGCGTCCAACATTGTCGGCGAGGTGAACCCGGTGGCGGAGATCGCGGCGCGCGCCCGGACTGCGGGGGCGGTGGTCTGCGTCGACGGGGTGTCCTATGCGCCGCACGGCCTGCCGGATGTCGGCACCCTCGGAGCCGATGTCTACCTGTTCTCGAGCTACAAGACCTACGGCCCGCATCAGGGGGTGATGGTCGTCCAGCGGGCGCTGGCCCGGAGGCTGCCGAACCAGAGGCATTACTTTAACGCGGAAGTCGCCGGCAAACGATTGGTGCCGGCCGGGCCGGATCATGCCCAGGTTGCGGCATGCGCGGGGATGGCGGATTATGTCGATGAGCTTTACGCGCATCATTTTCCGCAGGAGGCCGCGCCGGCCGAGCGCACCGCACGGGTGCATGATCTGCAACGTGCTTACGAGACGCGGCTTCTCGGGCCTCTGCTTGATTTCCTGCACGGCCGCAACGATCTGAGGCTGATCGGGCCTGCGACGGCTGGGCAGCGGGTGCCGACGGTGGCCCTCGCGATGGACCGGCCGGGGGAAGAGGTCGCGGCTGCTCTCGCTCCCCTCGGCATCATGGCGGGGGGCGGTCATTTTTATGCCGCGCGGCTGCTGGAGGGGCTGGGAATCGATCCCGACCACGGCGTCCTGCGCCTTAGTTTCGTGCATTATACGACCGAGGCAGACGTTGCCCGGCTGATCGCTGCGCTGGAGGCCGTGCTGTGACGGATCACCCGGGCCTACGGCGCTCGCGGCGTCCGAGCGTGCCATGACCGACCGGCGCGCCGCCCTGATCTGGTTTCGTCGGGATCTCCGCCTCGCGGATCATCCGGCGTTGCAGGCAGCAATTGCCTCCGACGGACCGGTCATTCCCGTGTTCGTGCTCGATCCCGAGACGGAGGCGCTGGGGGCTGCGGTCCGGTGGCGGCTCGGCCTGTCGATTGCCGACCTGCGGGCGCGGCTGCGTGCGATGGGATCGGATCTGATCCTGCGCCGCGGGCCAGCCGAAGCGGTGTTGCGGGGGCTGGCAGCGGAAGTGGGGGCCGCGTCCGCGCACTGGTCGCGGCTCTATGCACCGCGGTTCGTCGAGCGCGACAAGGCCGTCAAGGCGGGGCTGAAGGCCGATGGCGTGGCGGCCGAGAGCCATCCGGGACACCTGATCCACGAGCCCTGGGTTCCGGAAACGAAGGCAGGCGCGTTTTTTAAGGTCTACACGCCCTACTGGAAGACGGTTTCGCCGCAGGGCGCTCCGGAGCCGCTGGCATCCCCGGGGAAGATCCCCGCGCCGGACGCCTGGCCCGCGTCCGAGGCATTGGAGGACTGGAACCTCGGGGCGGACATGAACAGGGGTGCCTCCGTTGTGGCAAAGTATGCGCGCGTCGGCGAGCAGGCGGCCTTGCAGCGGCTCGAGACTTTTGTCGAGAGCCGGATCGGGGCCTACCGGGCGGAGCGGGACCGGCCGGACATCAGGGCGACCTCGGGCCTTTCGGAGAACCTCACCTACGGTGAGATCTCTCCGCGGACGATCTGGCATGCCGGGTATGCCGCGAAGGAACGCGGGGCGAAGGGGGCCGAGCACTTCCTCAAGGAACTGATCTGGCGGGAATTCTCCTGGCATCTGATCTGGCATACGCCCCGTATCGAGACCGGAAACTGGCGCACCGAATGGGACGCCTTTCCGTGGCGCGACGACAATGCGGATGCGGAACGCTGGCGCCGGGGCACGACGGGCGAGCCGTTCGTGGATGCCGGGATGCGGGAACTCTACGTGACCGGAACGATGCACAACCGGCTGCGCATGCTGGTGGCGAGCTATCTGACCAAACACCTGATGACGCACTGGAAGGTCGGGCTCGACTGGTTCGCGGACTGCCTCATCGATTGGGACCCCGCGTCCAATGCCTTGGGGTGGCAGTGGGCGGCGGGCTCCGGGCCGGATGCCGCTCCCTATTTCCGAATCTTCAACCCCGAGACCCAGGCCGAGAAATTCGACCCGGACGGCGTCTACCGCAGGCGGTTCCTCGCTGGTTTCGAGGGCTCGGAGGCCCCGGAGGCCCTGTCCTATTTCGAGGCCGCCCCGCGCGCGTGGAACCTCTCGCCGGATGCGGCTTACCCGGCACCGATCGCCGATCTCAAGGCCGGGCGCGAGACGGCTCTGGCTGCCTATCAGGCGCATGTGGCCGACCTTCGGGCAGTGGCCGATTGATCAATACCTTCAAGGGACATCCATGCGCATTGCAGTGATCGGCTCCGGCATCGCCGGAATGGGGGCGGCCTATGCCCTGAGCGAAGACAACGACGTGCGCCTGTTCGAGGCATCGGACCGCTTCGGCGGACATTCCAACACCGTGCAGGTCGATCTGTTGGGGGCCCGCATCCCGGTTGACACGGGCTTCATCGTCTACAACGAGCGGAACTATCCCAACCTCTGCGGGCTGTTCGAGCATCTCGGCGTGCCGACCAAGGCGTCCGACATGTCGTTCGGCTTTTCGCTGAACAACGGGGCGATGGAATGGTCGGGGGACGGGCTCGACACGGTGTTCGCCCAGCGCGCGAACATCCTGCGGCCGCGGTTCGTCATGGGGGTCCTCGAGATCCCGCGGTTCAACAGGCGCGCGGCGAGCAGCCTCGCCGATGGCTCGGCAGAGGGAATTTCCCTTGGGGACTGGCTGATCCGGGAGGGGTTCTCGCCCTGGCTGCGTGATTGTTACGTGCTCCCCATGGGCGGGGCCATCTGGTCCTCGCCAATCGACCGAATGATGGAGTTCCCCGCGGAGAATTTCCTAAACTTCTTTCGCAACCATGACCTGCTCTCGGCGCTCGAGACGCGCCAAGATTGGCGAACAGTCAGCGGCGGCAGTACGGAATACGTCGACAGACTGATCGGGCGGCTCGGGTCGCGGGCGCAGACGAATGCGCGTGTCATGGAGGTGACCCGGCCCGGAGGCCTGCCGCATCTGCGGTTCGCCAACGGATCGATTGAGGTTTTCGACGAGGTCATTCTTGCCTGCCATGGGCCGGAGGCGCTGGCGATGCTCGCGGATGCCGACGTGCAGGAGCGCGCGGCGCTCGGTGCATTCCGGACGTCGCCGAACCGGGCGATCCTCCATTCGGACGCGGCCCTGATGCCGCGCCGCCGCAAGATCTGGTCGAGTTGGAACTTCGGATCCGCGGGCCCTGCGATCGACCGGCTGCGCCCCGCGCCCGTGACCTACTGGATGAACCGCCTGCAGGGGATCGATCCGGCCTATCCGCTGTTCGTGAGCCTCAACCCGGACCGGGAGCCGGATCCGTCGCTGGTGCATGCGGAACTCGACTATGCGCATCCGGTGATGGACGGGGAGGCCTTTGCCGGACAGCGGGCGATCGCGGCGGTCCAGGGACGCGGCGGCGTCTACTTTGCCGGAGCCTGGCTCGGCTACGGGTTCCACGAGGACGGCCTGCGGGCGGGGCTCGCAGCCGCCGCAGCCCTCGGGGCCCGGCCGGCCTGGGCCCGGGACCAGCCGGAGGCCGCGAGCGGCGTGGCGGCGGAGGCCGCGGAATGAGAGCACCCGCCGCGCGCATCTATGTGGGCCATGTCATGCACATGCGCCTGATCCCGCGGCGGCACCGGTTTCGCTATGGCACGTTCTCGGTCCTTCTGGACCTCGACCGGCTCGGGGAGACGCTGGCCCGCAGCCGGGTGATGCGGCGCAACGCCTTCGGGATCCTGGGGTTCGCCGATCGCGATCACGGCCCGCGGGACGGATCGCCACTGCGGCCCTGGCTCGATGCGCAACTGGCGCAGGCGGGTGCGCCGCCGGCCCGGCGGGTCGATCTGTTGTGTTTCCCGAGGATGTGGGGCTATGTCTTCAATCCCCTGTCTGTCTATTTCTGCTATGGGGAGGGTGGGGAGCTGTCGACGGTGGTCTACGAGGTCAAGAACACGTTCGGCGAGCAGATCGCCTATGTGCGGCCCGCGGGCGCGCAGCGGGGCGGGGCGTACCGACATGCGCAAATCAAGGAGATGTCGGTCTCGCCCTTCATCGGCATGGCGCAGACCTACCGGTTCGACGTGGCGGCCCCGGACGAACGTCTGGCGCTGCGCATCCGCCAGGCCGGTCCGGAGGGCGAGACGCTGATCGCGACCCAGAACGGGGAGGCGCGGGCCTTCACCGACGCGCAACTGCTCCGGGCTGTCGCTACCCATCCGCTGATGACGCTGAAGGTGATGGCGGCGATCCATTGGGAGGCGCTCCGGCTCTGGCTCAAGCGCGTGCCGCTCGCGCGCACGCAGGTGCCGTCGTGAACATGATGCGCAGCCCTGAGGCGGCTGAGGACCTGGACGCCACGGTGGTGATCACGTCGGTCGAGGGCCAGCGCGATCTGCCGCGCTGGTTTCCGGCGTCCTTCGCCCTGCTCGGGGGCATGCGCGCCGGGCGGATCGACATAGGTCTTCCGGACGGGCGGGTCTTTCGCGTCGAGGGCCGCGAGCGGGGGCAGGACGCGCGGGTGGACGTGCGCAATCCGGGTCTGTTCGCCCGGGTGGCCCGGGAGGGGGAACTGGGCTTCTGCGAGGCCTACCTCGACGGATGGTGGGACACGCCGGACCTCCAGGTGTTGCTCGACGTCCTGCTGACCTCCAGCGACTGGGTGGACCGGACCCAGCATCCGGCCGCGCGACTGGTGGCGATGTGGCAGCGGTTCAATCACTGGATGAACCGCAACACGAAGACCCAGGCGCGGCGCAACATCGCGGCGCATTACGATCTGGGCAACGCGTTCTATGCGCGCTGGCTCGACGAGACGATGACCTATTCCTCGGCGCTGTTTGCCGATCCCGGCGAGACGCTGGCGGCGGCGCAGACGCGCAAATACGCCTCCGTCTGTGATCTGGTCGGGGTGAGGCGGGATCAGCACGTGCTCGAGATTGGCTGCGGCTGGGGCGGGTTCGCGGAATTCGCGGCCCGGCACCGCGGGGCGAAGGTGACGGGACTGACGATCAGCCGCGAGCAGCATGATTTCGCAAGGCGGCGCATGTTCGAGGCAGGGCTGGCCGAACGGGTCGAGATCGTCATGCGCGATTACCGCGACGAGCGGGGCAGCTATGACGGGATCGCCTCCATCGAGATGTTCGAGGCGGTGGGCGAGAAATACTGGCCCGCCTATTTCGACGTGGTGCATGCGCGGCTGAAGCCGGGAGCCCAGGCGACGATCCAGGTCATCACGGTGCCGGACAAGCTCTATCCGACCTATCGCAAGACGACGGATTTCATCCAGAAATACATCTTTCCGGGTGGGATGCTTCCGAGCCCTTCGGTGCTCGCCAAACAAATCGCGCAGGCGGATCTGCGACAGGTGGGGGCGCTGACCTTCGGGGAGAGCTATTCGGAGACCCTGCGGCGCTGGCACGTGGCGTTCAACGCGGCCTGGGCGGAGATCGCGCCGCTCGGGTTCGACGAGCGGTTCCGGCGGATGTGGACGTTCTATCTGACCTCCTGTGCTGCGGCGTTCCGGACCGGGACGGCGGACGTGGCGCAGGTCACGATGCTGCGGCCGGCCTGAGCGACATGGCGGCCCCCACGTCGCGGGGCGTCCTGCTGGCCTATGCGGCCCCGGCGCTGCCGCTCGCGGCGATGTATTTCCCGGTCTATGTCTTTCTGGCACCGTTCTATGCGGCCGAGTACGGTCTTTCGCTGGCCCTGATCGGGACGGTGTTCCTGCTCGCGCGGGTGTTCGATGCCGTGTCCGATCCGGTAATCGGGCTGATGAGCGACCGGGTTCGCACCCGCTGGGGGCGACGGCGGCCCTGGCTGGCAGTCGGGTGTCCGGTCGTGATGGTGTCGGTCTGGATGCTGTTTGTGCCGGCGGACGGGGTGGGGGTCGCGGGGTTCGCGGGCTGGCTGTTTCTGCTGACACTGGGCTGGACGATCATGCTGATCCCGTTCTTCACCTGGGGCGCGGAGTTGTCGGGGGACTATGCCGAGCGGGGCCGGATCGCGATCTGGCGGGAGTCGGCGGGGCTGGTGGGCACGATCCTCGCGGCGGTGCTCTATTCGCTCGGGGCAGATGCGGCGGCGGGCATGACGATGGTCGCGGCCTTCATCGTGGTGCTCTTGCCGGTGGCGACGGCGCTGTGCCTGCGGTTCGTGCCAGAGCCGCGGGATTACAGCCGCTCGAGGCTGACGCTCGGATCGGTCTTTGGGGTGCTGACTGGAGAGCGGCTGTTTGCGCGGCTGCTGGCGGCGTATTTCCTGAACGGGGCGGCGAACGCCCTGCCGTCCGGGTTGTTCCTGTTCTTCGTCGGGCAGAGGCTCGGGGCACCGGACCTCGGCGGGCCGCTCCTGATCCTCTTTTTCGTGTCCGCGGTGCTGGCCGCCCCGCTCTGGCCGTGGCTGATCGGGCGGTTCTCCAAGCACCGGGTCTGGTGCGTGGCGATGCTCTACAACATCGCGGTCTTTGCGGGTGTGTTTGCGCTCGGTGAAGGGGACGTCGCGGCCTATGCGGTCATCTGCGTGCTGTCGGGCGCGGCGCTCGGGGCGGATCTGTCGCTGCCAGCGGCGATGCAGGCGGACCTGGTGGACCTCGACACCGCGACGAGCGGGGAGCAGCGGACGGGGGCGTTCTTTGCGCTCTGGTCGCTTGCGCAGAAATTTGCGCTGGCGGGTGCCGGGGGATCGGCGCTGATCGTGCTCGGATGGATCGGGTTCTCGGCGGACGGGGCGAATACCGAGGCGCAGCTCTGGGGGCTGACGCTCCTCTATGCGGCGGTGCCCATCGGGTTCAAGGCCGCGGCGATCGCGCTGATGTGGACCTTTCCGCTCGACCGGGCAGCGCAGGGCGAACTGCGGGCCCGGATCGAGCGGGGGGCGTGACCTTTCAACTTGTCCACGCGTGGACAAATCAGTAAGTCATTGTAAAATATACAGGAAACAATTTCTGTTCATCGGATTTTCATCTGTGTTAACGCGGGTTTCAAAGGTAATCGCGCGGGGGTTCAGCCCTTGTCGAGGCCGGTCTCCAGCGCGAAGCGGCGCAGGGCCTCGAGCCCCATGGACTGATAGGTGAACGGATCGCGCTCGGCAGGATCCTGTTCGGCCTCGATCACGAGCCAGCCCTTGTAGCCATGTTCGGCGGCGATGCGCAGGACGGGCGGGAAGTCGACGCCGCCTTCCGGGTCGCCGGGCACGGTGAAGACGCCGGCGCGCACGCCTTCGAGGAAGGACAGCCTCTCCGTGCGGACCCGTTCTGCGATGGCGGGACGCACGTTCTTGCAGTGGATGTGGCCCACGCGGGGCATGTAGCGCGCGGCGAGGGCGGTGGGGTCGGCACCTGCGAAAAAGGCGTGGCCGGTGTCGAGCAGGAGCCCAGTTGCAGGGCCGGTGGCGGCCATGAAGGCGTCGATCTCGGCTTCGGTCTCGATCACGGTGCCCATGTGGTGATGATAGACGAGCCGGAGGCCCTGGGAGGCGATGTAGTCGGCGAGGGTCTCCATGGCGGCCCCGAACTTGCGCATCTCCGCCGGCGAGAGGCTGGGGGTCTCCGCGAGCGGCGTGGCATCATCGCCGTGGATGGCGTTCGAGGTCTCCGCGACGATGAAGGTGGTGGAGCCCGCGCCCCTGATCATGGCGAGATGGGGCTGGAGCGCCTCGATTTCGGCCGCGGGCGTGCGGGTCAGCAGGTTGGTGGAGTACCAGCCGCCGACGAAGCGCAGCCCGTGTCCGGCGAGCGTGTCCCTGAGGGCGGCACCCTCGTTCGGCATCTTGTGGCCCTTCTCGATGCCATCGAAGCCGATCCGTGCGGCCTCCGCGAGGCACCGGTCGAGCGGGATGTCCGCGCCGAGGGTCTGATCGTCGTCATTCGACCAGGCGATGGGGTTGGTGCCGTAGAGGATCATGGGATCGGTCCGTTTCAGGGCGTTGGCCGGGTTGGGCAGGTTGTCCGCAGAGACGGCGGGATGGTCACGGGGCGGTGGTTGCCGCGGTGCGGGCGGCATCCCCGAGGGTGGCGAGGGGTATGTCTTAACTTGGGGCGGTCGGGCCTGCAATCTGGTGCGCAGGTGGCAGGCTGTCCGCCAAGGTGCGAAGCGTGTTGCCCGGCGGGTCGGCGTGCGGCAAGCTCTGGCAGGTTCCTGGGAGAGGGGGGCGCTGGATGATCCGTTTGCGCGATGCGGTGCTTGCCGGGCTGTTGCTGGGTGGTTCGGTCTTGCGTGCGGAGGCGCAAGACACGCCCTTCCTGATGGACCAGGGCGCTTTTGCCAATTGGGCGGCGCTGGGGCCGATGCAGGAGCGGCTCGAAGCGAGCCACGAGACATTGTTTGGCTCATCGGTGGCGCAATCGCTGTCTTCCGCCGGCGAAGCAGGGTCGGGGGGCCCGACGATCTTCGCACCCGTCGGGGCCGCAGGAGACCGCTCCGTCATAAGGCAATTGTCCGCGGCCTATCCGGCAGCATCAAGGGCTGCGGCCGAAGGTGTGTTCAAGCAATTGCTGGCGGGGTTCAAGCAGATCGAGAAGACGTTCGGGTTACGCAGCAACGACGTGGCGACCGCGGCGGCGGCGCTCATTGTCGGAAGTTATTCGGCCTACAACGATGTCGATGTGCCGGACGCGCAATTCGTGACCGTGGTCAAGCAGATGCGCGAGATCATCGGGGGCACTCCGGCCTTTGGTCAGGCGTCTTCGGCGGAAAAGCAGGAGACTTATAACCAGCTTGCGATCCTCGGGACGTTCATGGCTGTGACCAGGATGGCATTGGACCAGTCGCCGGATCCGGCGATCTCGCGGGAGGCGCGGCGTGCGGCCGGGGGGTATTTGCAGGCTTTCCTGAACGTGGACCCCGAGCGGGTGCGCATCTCGAACCAGGGGATGGAGATCCGGTAGCCCGGGTACGGGTGGGTTCGCGTCAGGGAGCGGTCGCGGTGGCGGCGTCGAGGCTGGCCGGGGCGGAATTCCGGGCTGCGCTGCGCCAGCGGATGAGTTCGGCAGCGACGGAGACGGCGATCTCGCGCGGGTCCACTCCGCCGAGATCGAGGCCTGCGGGGGATTTCAGGCGGGCGATGCTGTCGGGGGCCATGCCCTCGGCGCGCAGGCGGTCGGTGAGGCTGAGAGCCTTGCGGCGGCTCGCGACCATCGCGACATGGGCGCAGGGTGTGTCGAGGGCCGCACGCAGGGCTATGAGATCGCCGTGGCCCTGGGAGGCGATGACGACGAAGTCGTCCGGGCCCAGGGCGAGCGTCGCGAGGTCGGAGGGGGTGACGGCGGTGCCGACACCGGGCAATTCGGTCGCGAGCCGGTAGCCGAGCAGCGCGCCCTGGTCCGCAATGGCGGCGGCGACCGGGGTGGTGCCGAACACCACGAGCATCGGGGGCGGGGCATAGGGTTCGATCAGGACGTCCACCGTGCCGCCGGACGGGCAGCCGCTCTTGTAGAGGGCGACGCCGTCAGCATCGGTCAGGGAGAGCACGTCGGCCGCGGGTTTCATTCGGATCAGCCGGGCCGTGCCCGCGCGCAGCGCTCCGGTCGCGGCCTTGCGCACGGCGCTCTGGACGCAGGCACCGCCGAGATGGCCGCGGATCTCGCCCTCGGCGGTGACGAGGGCCTTGGCACCGGCCTTGGCGGAGGTAACGTCCGCGGTGCGCACGACCGTGGCGATGCAGAAGGGCGCGCCGCTGGTCTTGAGGCGGGCGATTTCGTCGAAGATGTCGGTGCCGGGCATCGGGGGTCCTCTCAGAGGCGCGCGAATTGGGGCTCGAGGGCGGCCAGCGCGTCGAGGGTGTTGGCAGGCAGGTGGGCGTCGAGATGGGGCAGGGCTGCGGCCATGCCGGCGGCGATGGGCGCATAGTCGCGCCAGCCCTTGAGCGGGTTCAGCCAGACGATGCGGCCGGCGCGGCGGCGCAGGCGGGCAAGTTCACGGGCGAGGTCGGCGGGGGGGGCGGTACAATAGCCGTCCGAGAGGATGAGCACGATGGTGCGCCCGCCCACGGCCCGGGCCGCGTAGCCGTCGTTGAAGGCGCGCAGGCTCGCGGAGATGTCGGTGCCGCCGCCGAAGCCCTCGGCCATGAGCGACAGGCGGTCGGCGGCGCGCAGGGTGTCGCGGTCGCGTAGGGCGGGCGTGATGCGCACGAGGCGGGTGTGGAAGAGATAGGCGTCGGCGGTGGTCTCGGTGTCGATGAGGCCCTTGAGGAAGGCGAGGAAGATCCGGGCGTAGACGGTCATGGAGCCCGAGACATCGCAGAGCGCCACGATGCGCATGGGGCGTTCGGGGCGGCGGCGGAGGAGGAGGTCCAGCGGCTCGCCGCCGCGCTTGAGGCTGGCGCGCATCACGCGGCGCAGATCGAGCGTGGCCCCGCGCAGGGCGGCGCGGCGGCGGCGCGAGCGGCGGTCGCGGATGGCGCGGGCGAGGGTTTGTGCGATCTTGGCGGCGCGCGCGGTGTCGTCGGGGTCGGTGAGGTGGCGCAGGTCGCGGCGCTTGAGGCTCTCGGTGCGGGTGGCGATGAGGCGGCCTTCGCCTTGGTCGGCGTCTCCTTCGCCGGTGGCGGGGGTGTCGGTGGTGCCGGCGCTTTGGGTCGTGGCGGTGTGGTCCCAGAGGGCGGGGCGGGAAGCCGTGGTCCGGGACTGGGTCATGGGCGCGGTCTTGGTGCGGGCGCGGCCGGCGTTGAGCCAGTAGGCGTCGAAAAGGCCGTCGAACTTGCGCCAGCCCTCGGCGTCGCCGGTGAGGAGCGCGCGCAGGGCGAGGCGGGTGGCGTGGCGGTCGGTGGGATCGAGGGTGGTCAGGGCGCGCAGGGCGTCCTCGGTCTCGCGGGGGCCGGCGGCGAGGCCGTTCAGGCGCAGGTGCGAGACGAAGCCTGCGATGCGGGCGGCGGGGCCTTCGGCGCGGGCGAGGAAGCGGGTGACGGGCATGTCAGGCGACCTTGCCGAGCAGGCGCGCGAGCACGGGTTGGGGCACGGCGTCGCGGTCGGCGGCGGTTTTCAGCAGGCACACGAGGCTCGCCTGGAGGGTGCTGGGGTCGTCGGAGAGGTCGTTGAGACCGAGGCCGCCGATGGCCGCGGCCCAGTCGAGCATTTCCGCGACACCCGGTTTTTTCTCCAGGTCCTCGCGGCGCAGGGCCTGGACGACGCCGACGATCTGGGCGGCGAGGCGGGCCTGGAGGCCGGGGGCGCGGGCGTGGAGGATGCGCAGTTCGGTGGGGAGGTCGGGGTAGTCGGCATAGGTGTAGAGGCAGCGCCGGCGCAGCGCGTCCGAGAGGTCGCGCGCGCCGTTGGAGGTGAGGATCACATGGGGCCGGGTGACCGCCGGGATGGTGCCGAGCTCGGGAATGGTAACCTGGAATTCGGCGAGGATCTCGAGAAGGTAGGCCTCGAATTCCTCGTCGGCGCGGTCGACCTCGTCGATCAGCAGGACGGGGGCCGTGGTCTGGGTGATGGCCTCGAGGAGGGGGCGGCGCAGGAGGTATTTCTCGGTGAAGAGCGTGTCCTCGTCGGCGGAGCCTGCGCGGATGGCGAGGAGCTGGCGCTGGTAGTTCCACTCGTAGAGCGCGGCGGAGGCGTCGAGGCCCTCGTAGCACTGGAGGCGGATCAGGCGGGTGTCGAGGTGGGCGGCGAGGGCCTTGGCGATCTCGGTCTTGCCGACGCCGGCCGGTCCCTCGACGAGCAGGGGCCGGCCCAGGGTGAGCGACAGGTGGAGCGCCATGGCCAGATCGTCCGAGGCGACATAGCCGCCGCGGGAGAGATCCAACTGAAGTGCGCGCCAGTCCATGGCGCTCAGCCGTGCAGGCCGAGGCGCTGGGCCGTCTTCCAGATGCGCCAATGGTCGTGTGGCATGTGGCTCTGGGTGAGGCCGAAGGGGCGGAAGGCGTCGTGGATGGCGTTGGAGAAGGCCGGCACGCCGCCGACGTTGGGGCTTTCACCCACGCCCTTGGCCCCGATCGGGTGATGCGGCGAGGGGGTGGTGGTGTGGTCGGTGGTGTAGTGGGGGGTTTCCACCGCGGTGGGCAGGAAGAAGTCCATCAGCGTGCCGGTGAGGACGTTGCCCAGCTCGTCATAGGCGATTTCCTGACCCATGGCGATGGCGAGCGCCTCGGTAAGGCCGCCGTGGACCTGGCCCTCGATGATCATCGGGTTGATGCGGGTGCCGCAGTCGTCAAGCGCGTAGAACTGGCGCACGTCGGCCTCGCCGGTGTCCACATCCACATCCATGACGCAGATGTAGGCCCCGAAGGGATAGGTCATGTTGGGCGGGTCGTAATAGCTGACGGCTTCCAGCCCCGGCTCGAGGCCCGGAATGGCCTTGTTGTAGGCGGCGAAGGCGATTTCCTTCATGGTCTTGAAGCGCTCGGGCGCGCCCTTGACCACGAAGCGGTCGACGTCGAAGGCGACGTCGTCGTCGTGGACCTCGAGCAGGTAGGCCGCGATCATCTGGGCCTTGGCGCGGATCTTGCGCCCCGCCATGGCGGTGGCGGCCCCCGCGACCGGCGTGGAGCGCGAGCCGTAGGTGCCGAGGCCGTAGGGCGCGGTGTCGGTGTCGCCCTCTTCCACGGTGATGTCGTCGGCAGGGATGCCGATCTCGGAGGCGAGGATCTGGGCGAAGGTGGTGGCGTGGCCCTGACCCTGGCTGATGGTGCCGAGGCGCGCGATGGCCGATCCGGTGGGGTGGATGCGGATCTCGCAGCTGTCGAACATGCCGAGGCCGAGGATGTCGCAGTTCTTCACCGGTCCGGCGCCGACAATCTCGGTGAAGAAGGTGAGGCCGATGCCCATCAACTTGCGGGTCTCGCCGCGTTTGAAGGCCGCGAGGCGGGTGGCCTGTTCCGCGCGCAGGCCCTTGTAGTCGACGGCGGCCAGCGCCTTGTCCCAGGCGGTGTGGTAGTCGCCGCTGTCGTATTCCCATCCGAGGGCGGAGTGATAGGGGAACTGGTCCTTGCGGATGAAGTTCTTTGCGCGCAATTCGGCCGCGTCCATGCCGAGCTTGATGGCGAGGATCTCGACCATGCGCTCGATGAAATAGGCGGCCTCGGTGACGCGGAAGGAACAGCGGTAGGCGACGCCGCCCGGTGCCTTGTTGGTATAGACGCCGTCCACCGCGAGATAGGCGGTGGGGATGTCGTAGGAGCCGGTGCAGATGTTGAAAAAGCCCGCCGGGAACTTGGTGGGGTCCGCACAGGCATCGAAGCCGCCGTGGTCGGCGGTGACATGGCACCAGAGGCCGGTGATCTTGCCGTCCTTGGTGGCGGCGATCTTGCCTTGCATCCAGTAGTCGCGGGCGAAGGCCGTGGTCATGAGGTTGTCCATGCGGTCCTCGACCCATTTCACCGGCTTGCCGGTGACGATGGAGGCGACGATGGAGCAGATGTAGCCGGGATAGACGCCGACCTTGTTACCGAACCCGCCGCCGATGTCGGGCGAGATCACGCGGATGTTGTGCTCGGCGATGCCGGAGATGAGCGAGGCCACGGTGCGCACCGCGTGGGGGGCCTGGAAGGTGCCCCAGAGCGTCAGCTTGCCGTTGATCTTGTCCATGGAGGCGACGCAGCCGCAGGTCTCGAGCGGGCAGGGATGGACGCGGTGGTAGTAGATCATTTCCTCGGCCACCACGTCGGCCTCGGCCAGCACGGCTTCGGTAGCGGCGAGATCGCCCTGTTCCCAGGTGAAGATGTGGTTGTGGTGCTTGCGCGGGCCGTGGGCGCCTTCGGTCTTGCCGGCGAGGTCCTCGCGCAGGACGGGGGCGTCGGGGGCGAGCGCCTTGAAGGGATCGACGACGACTTCGAGTTCCTCGTAGTCCACCTCGACGAGTTCGATGGCGTCGGCGGCGATGTAGCGGTTGTCGGCCACGACGAAGGCGACTTCCTGGCCCTGGTAGAGCACCTTGCCGTCGGCGAGCACCATCTGCTTGTCGCCGGCGAGCGTGGGCATCCAGTGGAGGCCGAGGGGGCGGAGGTCGTCGGCGGTGAGCACGGCGACCACGCCTGGCAGGGCGCGCGCGGCGTCGGCGTTGATCGATTTCACGCGGGCGTGGGCGTAGGGCGAGCGGACGAAATCGCCGAAGAGCATGCCCGGCATCTGGATGTCGTCGACGTAGTTGCCCTTGCCCTGGGTGAAGCGTGCGTCCTCGACGCGCTTGCGCGAGGAGCCGAGGCCCTTGAGCTTGGCCGTGCGCTCTTCGGGGGTGGGGGTCATGTCGTTCATTCGGCGGCCTCCCGGGCTGCGTTCAGGTGGCTCGCGGCGGCCATGATGGACTTCACGATGTTCTGGTAGCCGGTGCAGCGGCAGAGATTGCCGGCGATGCCCATCCGGACCTCGGCCTCGGTGGGGCTCGGGTTTTCCTGGAGCAGGCGGTGGGCGCGGGTGATCATGCCGGGCGTGCAGTAGCCGCACTGGAGGCCGTGGTGTTCGCGGAACATCTCCTGGAGGACGTGCATCGTGCCGTCCGCGTTGGCGATGCCCTCGATGGTGGTGATGTCGGACCCTTGGGCCTGGCCCACGAAAATGGTGCAGGCCTTGACCGACTTGCCGTCGAGATCGACGGTGCAGGCCCCGCAATGGGACGTCTCGCAGCCGATATGGGCCCCGGTCAGGCGCAGGTCCTCGCGCAGGAAATGGATCAGCAGCTGGCGGGGTTCGGCGAGCGCCTCGACGGGCTTGCCGTTCACCGTCATCTTGACGTGCAGTTTTGTCATGGCGGGTTCCTTCAGGCGGCGCGGGAGGCGGCGCGGGCGATGGCCCGGCGCAGGATCGTGCCGGCGACGTGGCGCTTGAAATCGATGGGGCCGCGGTTGTCGCGGTTCGGGTCGATGACCGTCTGCATGGCATCGACGGCGGCGCAGAGGGCCGCTTCGTCGAGCGGGGTGCCGGTGAGGGCGGTGGCAGCGTCCGCGGCAAAGCGCGGCGTGTCGCCGAGGTTCGTCATGGCGATGGAGGCGGAGGTGCAGACCCCGCCCTCGCGGCGCAGCAGGACGGCTGCGGCGGCGGTGGCGTAGTCGCCGATCTTGCGTTTCTGCTTTTCGTAGGCGTAGCCGGTGCCGGCCGCGAGCGTCGGGATCCGGATCTGCGCCAGGACCTCGTCGTCGGCGCGAGTGGTCTCGTAGGCGCTGAGGTAATAGGCCCGGGCCGGTACGTCGCGCGCGCCATCGGGTCCGACGAGCCGGAAGCTCGCGTCGAGACACTGCATCAGGCCCGGCATGTCGTTGCCCGGATCGCCGTTCGCTACATTGCCACCGACGGTTCCCATGTAGCGAACCTGCGGATCGGCGATCTGGAGGGCGGCCTCGCGCAGGATCGGCATGTGCTGGCGCAACAGCGCGTTCTCGATCAAGTCGTGCTGGGTGGTCATGGCCCCGAGGACGATCGCGTCGCCCTCGAGCGTCACGCCGCGCAACTCCGCGATGTCCTGGAGATCGATCAGATGGTCGATGGCGGTCATGCGCAGCTTCATGAGCGGGATGAGGCTGTGGCCGCCGGCCATGACCCGGGCCGTGTCGCCGTGATCGCGCAGGATCGTCGCCACGTCGCCAAGGGTCGCGGGGCGGTGATAATCGAATGAGCTGGGTATCATCGGTGTCTGGTTTCCCCCCGGTTGGTGTCGCGTCGTTGACGCGTCCGTTATCGCCGCATCGCATGCGCGCCTTTGAGCATTTGGTTGCAGCATGGACGATCTCGTGAGCAAAGCAAGGTTCATCAGCGTCGCCCGATCTGCACGAACGGCGACGCGCTTGCACGAACGGCGAATGGTCAGAGGCCGAGGGCCTTCATGGTCGGGGGCACGTTGGCGCGGCTGACCGGGACCGGTGCCACGTTCGTGGTCGGATCGAACAGGCAGACGCCCTGGTCCTTGCGGCGCTCGAACCCGCGGACGTGGCGCAGGTTGACGAGATAGCTGCGGTGGGTGCGCAGGAACTGCTGGGGATCGAGGGCGGCCTCCAGCTTGGCGATGGCGAGCGGACAGAAGACCTGATCGGCGATGCGGTGCAGGCGGGTGTAGTGGCCCTCGGCCTGGATGGCCACGATCTCCTCGGGGGCGGAGAAATAGGTGCGGCCATCCTGCTCGAAGGGGACGCGGCGCAGCGTCGAGGGGGGCTGGGGCGGGGTGGAGACCGGGGCGGGAGCGGCGGGTCCGGCGTCCGGCAGGGTCACCGTTGTCAGGAGGAACGCGCCGCAGATCAGGAAGGCCGAAACCACCACGAAGAGGGCGAGGATCTCGTTGGAGACGAGCGCGGAGCCGGGGGCCATCGGGCCGATCTCGAAGAAGCCGGTCCAGCGCATGGCGGTGAAATGCATCGCAAGGATCGCCGCGGCGAAGACGCAGGCCCCGAGGAGGAGGCCGCGGCGGCTGCGCGGGGCATAGGCGAGCCGCAGCGCGCCGATCCCCATGGCGATGGCCAAGACGGTCGCCAGCGCATAGCCGGTCGCGCCGAAAGTCACGCCGCAGCCGCGGATGCCGCGCATGCCGACGTAATGCATCATCACAACGCCCGCGCCGAGACAGGCCCCGGCGAGGGCAGTGCGCCCGGTGCCCCTGTCGCCGAAATGCATCACGAGGAGGCCCGCGCCGGCGAAGAGGATCGCAATGAGGGCGGAGGCGAGCGTCGGTACCGGATCGTAGAAGATCGCGACCGGCAGATCGAGGGCGAGCATGGCCACGAAATGGGTGGACCAGACGCCGCCGCCGAGGGTGATGGCGGCCTTGACGATCTGCGGCTTGCGCTCGGATGCGGGCAGGACGGTGAGGCCGTGGGTCAGGTGCAGGCCGGTGTAAGCGGCCATGAGGGCCACGAGGACCGCGCCGAGCACGAGGGCGGGATCGTAGGCGACGCTCAGCATGGAGGACGGGTCTGCGCGCAAGGCCGGACTGTGCTGCAAGCCCGACCGGCATCTCTGCCGGCCGGCGCTGCCGCGCGGGTCCTGCGCGGTCGCGTCATTCGGTCGGATGGCTCCGGGCGAATGACGCCTGAGCCTCGGGGCGGGCCTCGGTCTGGTGGCGCGCAACCCAGTCCGCATAGGGCATGCCGTAGACGATCTCGCGGGCGGCGTCCTTGGTGAGCGAAAGGCCGCGGGCGTTGGCTGCTTCCTGATACCAGCGGCTGAGGCAGTTCCGGCAGAACCCCGTCAGGTTCATCATGTCGATGTTTTGCACGTCGGGGCGCGCGCGCAAATGATCGCGCATCGCGCGAAAGGCCGCGGCCTCGAGTTCGGTCTGTGTCTGGCTATCCATTTGGTCCCTCCGGTAGGCCGTCGATCACCCGGGTCAGCATGGGTGCCAGGCGGGCTGCCCATGCGCGCTGGTCCGGCCCGGTCGTGACGAGGTCGTTGCGCAACTCTATCAGGACGTGGGGCAGGTTGCGACGGGTTCCGTGCCGGTCCATCGTGTCCCCTTTCAGTTGCCCGGCATAGGGCTGGTTGTCCCCGACGCAGAGATCGGGCTCGGCGCGCAGCCGGTCGATCAGGGGCCTCGCCAGACGGTCGTCGCCGCACCAGAGCACTCCGATGTGCCAGGGCCGCGGGGGGCGCCCCCGGAGACGCGGCGTGAAGGAATGGATCGCCACGAGCGCGGTCGGCTGGCAAGCCTCCTGCCGCGCGTCGAGGATGCGCGAAATGGCCGCATGATAGGGACGGTGATAGCGCGCGATGCGCCGCGTGATCTCGTCAGGCCCGACCGCCCGGTTCGCGGGAACGATGGAGCCGTCGTAGAGCCGCATGACGAGGGTCGGGTCGTCCTCGCTGCGGTTGAGATCGATCACGAGCCGGGAGACGCGCGAGAGGATCGCCGCGGCCCCCATCAGGCGCGCAAGCTCCAGCGTCACGCCGCGTGCGCCGACGTCGTAGGCGATATGGCGCTCCATGTCCGCAGCGGGCAGCCCAAGGTCGCCCGAGCCCACGTCCTGTGGGACGGAGTTGGCGGCGTGGTCGCACAACAGGAGGGCGGGGGACGCGGCCCCCTCGGCGATCACCTCGCAGACGTCGGCCTCAGCCATGCCCGCGGTCTCCGGTTCGGTCGGCACTTGTTCGCGAGCCTTGGGTGTGGTTTGCCCGCATCTCGGGACTTTGAGGTTCCATGATGGAGTCCATTGGCTATAAGCGCAGTGAATTGATCGTTACGGACAGGCCCATGACCCCGATACGCCGGCAGCGCAATGTGAAGATCGTGGCGACCCTCGGGCCGGCCTCGGACACCCTCGAGATGATCCGCGCCCTGTTCCTCGCAGGGGCGGACGTGTTCCGGCTCAACATGAGCCACGGCACCCAGGCCGACATCGGCCGGAGGCACGATCTGATCCGCCAGGTGGAGGACGAGATGGGCCGGCCCATCGGGATCCTCGCGGACCTTCAGGGGCCAAAACTGCGCGTCGGGGTGTTTGCCGAGGGTCCGGTGATGCTGGAGGAAGGGGCCGCGTTCCGGCTCGATCTCGATCCGGCCGGCGGGGATGCTACTCGCGTGAACCTGCCGCATCCGGAGATCTTCGCCGCCCTCGAGGAAGGATCGACGCTGCTGGTCAACGACGGCAAGATCCGGCTGAAGGTCCTGGAATGCTCGGACAAGCACGCGCTGACCGAGGTGATCGTCGGCGGCGAGATCTCCGACCGCAAGGGCGTCAACGTGCCTGACGTAATCCTGCCGCTGGCCGCCCTCTCGAAGAAGGACCGCAGCGATCTGGAGTTCGCCTGCGACCTGGGGGTCGACTGGCTGGCCCTGAGTTTCGTGCAGCGCGCCGAGGACGTGCACGAGGCCCGCACGCTCGCCAAGGGCCGCGCGGCGATCATCTCGAAGATCGAGAAACCCGCGGCGGTCAAGGCGATCGACGAGATCCTCGAGGCTTCCGACGGGATCATGGTGGCACGCGGCGACCTCGGGGTGGAACTGCCGGTCTATTCGGTGCCGCCGATCCAGAAGCGCCTGACCCGGGCCTGCCGGGCGGCGGGCAAGCCGGTGATCGTGGCGACCCAGATGATGGAGAGCATGATAACCTCGCCGGTGCCGACGCGCGCCGAGGTCTCGGACGTCGCGACCGCGATCTACGAGGGGGCCGACGCGATCATGCTGTCGGCGGAATCGGCCGCGGGGGATTACCCCATCGAGGCCGTGACGATGATGAATAACACCGCCGAGGCGGTGGAGAAGGACGACATCTACCGTCAGGTCATCGAGGCCCAGCGTACGGCCGGGCATTCGGGCGTCTCGGACGCGATCACGGTGGCGGCGCGCGAGGTGGCGGAGACGACGAAGGTCAAGGCGATCTGCTGTTTCAGCCATTCGGGTACGACCGCCCTGCTCGCGGCCCGCGAGCGCCCGCGGGTGCCCATCATCGCGCTGACGCCGCTGGTGCGGTCGGCGCGGCGCATGGCGCTGATCTGGGGACTGCACTGCGTGGTGGTGCCCGAGGTGGACCGCTTCAAGATGGCTGTGGTCTCCGCGGCCCGGGCGGCGCGCGATCACGGCTTCGCCACGGCCGCGGACCGGATCGTGGTGACGGCGGGCATTCCGTTCGGCGTGGCGGGCTCCACGAACATCCTGCGGGTCGCGACCTGCAACGAGAAGGCGATCTTCGAGGGCGGTGCCGAGGACTGATCTTCCGCTGCGGGGTCAGTCGGGCAATGCCACGGGCCCGTGGACCGCATAGGCGTCGCCCGGTCCGGGATTGTCCGCGGGGCTGCGGCCGCCGAGGTGGGTCATCACGCCCCAGACCGCGTTCAGCGCCGTCTGCACGGCACCTTCGGCCCAGGCCGGGGTCCAGCTGATCCCGTCGCCCGCAAGGAACAGACCGCGCTGTTCGGGCGGAAGGTCCGCCTGCAGGAACTGTCCGTACATGCGCCGGTTGTAGCGGTAATGGCCGGGCAGGGCGCCCTTGAACGCCCCGAGGAAATTGGGATCGGATTCCCAGCTGATGGTGATGGGATCGCCGATGATGTGGCCGCGGATGTCGAGATCCGGATAGATCTTCTCCAGCGCGCCGAGGGCGAGATCGACGCGGCGCTCCACCGGCAATGGCAGCATCTTGAGCGCGTCCGACATCCAGGCGTAGCTGAGGCAGATCACGCCGGGCCTGTCGTCGCCGTTGTCGAAGAGGTAGGTGCCGCGCGTCAGGCGGTCCGTCAGAGTGGTGGACATGACCTCGCGGCCCGTCCGGGGATCGCGGTCCTTCCAGAAGGGGCGGTCCACCATGACGAAGGTCTTGGACGACTGCATGTAGCGGGTGCGGTCGAGCGCCATCCACATCTCGTGGGAGAACAGGTTCTCCTGGGTGTCGATGGCGGTGGACAGGAGCCATGAGTGACAGGTTGCGATGACCGCGTCGAAGGCCTCCGTGCGGCCCCACTGGTCGGTAATGGCGAGCCGTCCGTCCGCCCCGCGGAAAAGGCGGCGCGCGCCGGGACGGGTGGCCCGGTCGTTGAGGCCCGCCAGCGTCGTGCCAGCGGGCCAGTGCGCCATGCCGTCCGGGCTGTGCCGCCAGAGCCTGCGCGGCACCTGCTCGGCACCGCCCACCATGAAACGTTGGTCGAGATCGCATTCGGTGACGTTGACGCGCAGGATCTCCAGCATGGAATTCGGGAAGTCGCTGTCCCAGCCGCCGGTGCCGAACCCCACTTGGCCGAAGACCTCGCGGTGCCGGAACGAGAGCTTGCGGAACGCGCGCGAGGACGCGACAAAATCGTAGAAGGTCCGCTCGTCCCAGGCGGCAACCAGGGGGTTCCAGATCTCCTTGACCCGGGCGGCGTCGCGGGTGCGGATCGCCTGTTTCAGGTCTGAAAAGCGCGCGCCGTCCTCGAGGGCCAGATCATAGGCCGCAGCGACCTCGCGGTAGAGGAGCGGCAGGTCCGCCAGCGTGCGCGCGTAATGCGTCTCGCCGAAGAGATCGATGACGGTTGAGCCCGCGGCGGGCGTCAGCGGGTTCGGGAAAGGCCGGCTTTGGACGCCCACCTTGTCCACGTAGTGATAAAAGCCGGTGGAGGAGACCGGAAAGCGCATGCCGCCCAGTTCCGCCACCACGTCATCCGCTCCCTCGAACGCCTGGGAGCGCAGGCGGCCCCCGAACTGGCCGCTCTCGAACAGGACGGGATGGAGGCCCATGCGCATCAACTCGTGGCCCGCGACGACGCCCGCGAGGCCCGCGCCGATGATGCCGACCTTCGTGCCGTGGCGTTCCGGCGGGACCGAGCCGAGGCCCGACGGATGGGTGATCCAGTCGTCGAAGGCGAAGGTGAAGTCGGGGCCGAACATCGTGACGGGTCGCGTCATGCGGGCGGGTCCGGGCGGGCGAGGTCCGCGTAGAGGTCGGGCCGGCGGTCGGCGCGCTGGGTAGACCGCGCACGGGCCGCCGCGAGGGACGCGCGGTCGAGATCGGCGAAGATCAGCTCCTCGCCCATGCCTGCGCGTGCCACGTCCTCGCCGTCGGGACCGACGACGCAGGAAAGGCCTGTATAGTCGAACGGGGCCTCGGAGCCGCAGTAGTTGGCATAGGCGACGTAGACGGCGTTTTCCTCGGCGCGGGCCGGGACGAGGCGCGTCGCCACGCTGGTGAAGGGGGCCATGTTGGCGGTGGGGACGAGAATCGCCTCCGCGCCGGCGGCGGTCAGGAGGCGTGCTACCTCGGGGAATTCGATGTCGTAGCAGATGGCAAAGCCGAGGCGCCAGCCGCAGAGCGTGACAACCGGGCCGAGGGCCGGGCCGGGTGCGAACTGCTTACGGTCGACGTCGCCATAGAGGTGGGTCTTTGCGTAATGCGCGCGGGTGACGCCGTCCGGGCCTACGAGCCGGATGGCGTTGTGGATTGCGCCCGAGGCCGCGCGGTGCGGATATCCGGCGAGGATCGACAGGGCGTGCCGGCGGGCGGTGGCCGCAAGGGCCGTGTCGAGCGGTCCGCCCAAGGGACAGGCTGCGGCCGCGACGGCGGAGGGTCCGATATTGTAGCCCGTCAGGGCCATCTCGGGCAGGATCAGCAAGTCGGCGCCACCGGCCGCAGCCTTGGCCGCCGCGCGATCGAGACGCTCGAGACCCTCCCCGGCTCCGCGCGTGACCGGACGCCATTGATCGAGGGCGAGGCGCATCGGGTGTCAGGCCCTCCGGGCCCGGCTTCGGGGGTCGTTCGGGCCGGGTTCGGGGGGCTGTCGCATGCCCGAGACGATCCACTCTCGTCCCCGGCGTTGTCAAGGACGCCCAGGCTCAGAACCGTCCGACCACGCTGAGATAGAACCGGGTCTCGTGATCGGTATCGGTGGTATCGGTCGCCCGACCGTCGATCTGGCGGGTGATCTCGGGCGTGACCGTGAGCCACGGCCGCACGTCAAGGCGCAGGCCGATGCCGGCCGAGCCCAGCGGCTCCCAGCGGGTACCGTCGCGCGTGCCATCGCGGTCGTAGGCCTGGCCGTAGTCGCCGAACCCGTAGGCCTCGGCCGAAACGCCCATGGGCCCGAGCGCCTCCGCCGGGATCTGGCGGCGCAGTTCCATACGGCCGCCGTAGCCGCTGTCGCCCGTGGTATTGCCCGGTGCGAAGCCGCGGCCGATGGTCGAATCGCCCAGACCGAAGCGCTCGGAATTCGGCAGCACGTCGAAGGCATACTGGCCCGTCGCCTCCAGCCACAGCGACCAGTCGCTGGCCCCGAGGCGCTGGAGCCGCGCGAGGTTCAGCGTAGCGAGGGTGAAGTCGGGCTTGCCGGAGGTGATCTCGCC
Source organism: Rhodobacterales bacterium (assembly GCA_038209095.1). Taxonomy (GTDB): domain Bacteria; phylum Pseudomonadota; class Alphaproteobacteria; order Rhodobacterales; family Rhodobacteraceae; genus Amaricoccus. The sequence continues at coordinate 11,046 of JBBQYB010000014.1, read as the reverse complement.
GCCCACGAAGGTGTTCGAGGTGTCGAGGCCCTGCCGCAGGCCCGCCTCCACGAGGGTGACCCCGCCGAAACTGTCGGCGCGGTCCCAGGACAGGCCCAGATCGAGCACGAGAAGGCGGTCGGTCTCGGTGAACTCGTCGGGTCCGAACCCGGTGATATTGTCCGCGTCCTGCCAGTCGAGGCCGATCACACCGAAGAGGTTCTGCGCGCGGGTCCGGATGAAGGGCACGCGGAGTGCTGCCCGCAGGTTCGTCTCCCGGGTGGTGAGGGTCTGCGCGGAAGGCGCGCCCGCCTCCGAGAGGTCCGGATCCCCGTCGGCATAGTCGGCTTCCAGTTCCAGCATGGCTCCGTCCAGCGCGGTGCCCGAGAGGCTGAAGAGCGGCAAGGAGACCGTGCCCTGAATGAAGCCGAGCGAGGCGTCGAGCGCGCCTGCGCCGAGGATTTCGATCTGCTCGTTGAGGCCGAGGCGGTTGTAGGCGGTGCCGCCCACCACGAAGCCGCCCGGGCCGTAGAGGCGCGAGCCGCGGTTGTCGACGGAAGCAAAGCCCGCGACGGGGGCGGGCGTGATGGTGACGGTCAGGTCCGCGGCCCCGAAGGTGCCGGGCGAGGGTTCGACCACGGTGTCCACGCCGCCGCCGAAGACGTTGCGCCCCAACAGAACGGATCGCTCCAGCGTCGGGAGCCGCAGGGGGCGCTCGTCCGGGATCGGGGCAAACAGAAGCCCCGCGGCGTCGCGCTGGTTCTGCGCGCCGCCGGCGATGGCGACCCGGTCGACGAATCCCTCGATCACCTGGATGGTGACCACGCCGTCCGCGATGGTCTGGGGCGGCAGGACGGCCTGGGAGAGCACGAAGCCCCGGGCGCGGTAGGCGGCGGCGATCCGGGCCGCGAGCGCATCGAGGGCCGGCAGGCCCACGGGCGTGCCGACGAGATCGGCCCAGAGGGGGGCGAGCTCTGCCTTGGGGACGGAAACGGAGCCGACCAGAGCGACCTCGCGCAGGATGAAGCTGGTGCCTTGGGTCTGTTCGGGCTGCATCGGCGCGGGGGCTTCGGCCTCGGGGGCCACGACATCGGGTGTGCCGCGCGCGTCCGGGTTGGCGGGGAGGAAGACCGAGGGCGACTGTGCCGCGGCCGGGGCGGCCGCGAGGGCCGCGAGAAACGAGAGGAGGATCTTCATTGTGCGGCCTGCGGGAAGGCGCTGGTCCAGAAGGATTCCGGACCGGTTTCCCGTGCGCAGCCGGTCATCGCCGAGCCGGCCGGCAGGGCGTCGAGGTTCGGGGCCTGGCCTGCGCAGGCGCCGGGATCACCCGGTCCCTCGCCCGAGGCGGCGGTGAAGCCGCCCGCGGCCGGCGCGAACCCGCCCGTGTCGGCGGCGGCCGGGGGTGCGGCTCCGGCAGGGGCCAGCGTCGTGATCTGGCCGAGCGAATAGGTCAGGGCGAAGGGGCTCTGGAGCGAGGGCGGGGCCTCGGAGACCGTCGTGCGGAAGGCCGCGTCGCCGGGCGTGAACGGCGGGACGCCCCGCGCGAAATCGAGCGTCTGGTCGAAGCCCGCGAGCGGGTCGGCGATGACGCCGCTCGAGCCCGGCTGCACGGTCAGGAGGCCGTCGGCGAAGGTGATCGCATAGTTCGCGGCCCCGACGCCGCCGGGTGTCACGGCATAGGTTCCGGAGGCGCTCGTCGGGGTCGCGTCGGTGTCGAAGACCAGCGTCCCTGTCAGTACCGAGGCGTCCTGGCCGAGAACGAAGCCGTCGAGGTTCGCCGTGAACGTCGGATTTACGGTCCCCTGTGGCCGGGACGCGTCGTTCGCCCGGACGGTGAGCGAGGCGCGGTCGATGGTGAGCGTGCCGGGGGCGAAGGTGAGGACGTAGTTGGGATTGGAGAGACCCGAGCCTGTGAGGCCGTAGGTGCCCGCGTCGCTGGTCGGGGTGGCGGGGGTCTGGAGCGCGAGGGAGCCCTGGAGGACGCGGCGGTCCTGCCCGAGGACGAAGCCCGATATCACGGTGGTGTCGGTCGTGGCGGCTGAGCCGTAGGTGCGCGTGGCCCCCGGCGTGACGCTCAGCGCGGCCGGCGTCACGGCGAGCATGCCCGGCACGTAGGTGATCGCGTAGTTGTTCGAGCCGAGGCCGGTCGCCGTGACGGCGTAGCGCCCGACGTCGCTCTGGGGCGTGGCCCTCGTCGTGACCGCGAGGGTGCCGTCGAGCGCGGCGACGGTCTGGCCGAGCACGAAGCCGTCGATGTCGGCTGCGAGGGCGGGATTGCCCGCGCCGTAGGTCCGTGTCGCGTCGGCGGCTCTGACGGTGAGCGGGGCACGGTCGATGGTGAGCGTGCCGGTGACGAAGGTGAGGACGTAGTTGGGATTGGAGAGACCCGAGCCTGTGAGGGCGTAGGTGCCTGCGTCGCTGGTCGGGGTGGCGGGGGTCTGGAGCGCGAGCGCGCCCTCGAGCACGCGGCGGTCCTGTCCGAGTACGAAGCCCGCGAAGGTCGAGGTGTCGGTAGTGGCGCTCCCGCCGTACGTCTGGCGCGCGCCGGGCGTCACCGTCAGCGGCGCGGGATCGACGCGGAGGGCCCCGTCGACGAAGGTGATCGCGTAGTTCGCGCTCGAGAGACCCGCGGCCGTGACGGCGTAGGTGTCGACGTCGCTTGCCGGTGTCGCCGTGGTCGCGACGGCAAGGGTGCCGCCTAGATCGGTCACGCTCTGGCCGAGCACGAAGCCGGTAACGCCGGCCGTGAGGGCGGGGTTGGCAGCCCCGTAGAGGCGACGCGCATCGGCGGCCGTCACGGTGAGGGCGGCAGGGTCGACGGTGAGCGTGCCGGGAACGAAGGTGATGGCGTAATTCGGGTTCGAGAGGCCCGAGGGCGTGATCGCATAGCGTCCCGCGTCGCTCTGGACGGTCGCGGGCGTGGCCAGGGCGAGGGTCCCGGACAGGGTGCCCGCGTCCTCGCCTAGCACGAAGCCGTCGAAAGCCGCCTCGAAATCGGGGTTGGCGCTCCCGTAGGTGCGCCCCGCATCATTGGCCGTGATCCGCAGGGCAGCTGGGGTGACGTCGAGCACGCCGTCGGCGAAGGCGAGCAGGTAGCCCTGATCGGAGGCGTCTGCCGAGACGGTCGTGGCATAGCGGCCGACCCCCGCCGTGGCGGCCGCCCCGGCACTCTGGACGGTCGGGCCGAGGTCGAGTGCGGTGCCAAGCGTGTCGCCGGCGCGTAGCCCCGCGAGTGTGAAGCCGGGGACGAGGGCGGTGCCGTAGGTCTTCGCGAGCGTCTCCGCGGTCAGGGTCAGGACCGGGCGTTCGCCGTAGACGGTGCGGTTGCCCTCGAAGCCAAGGGCGTCGGGCGGCACGGTGCTGTAGGCCCGCCCGTAAAGATCCGGCGCGCCGGAGGTAGGTGCCGGACCCGTCAGGCCCGCGAAGGTATCGACATAGAGAAGCCAGCGGGCATCTCCGTCCGGGGTTGCCAGCGCGCCGGACCCGGCAGACGAGGCGTTGCGGAATGTGCGACCGGCGGCGACCACGAGCGCATCGCCGGGGCCTTGCCCGGTCAGGCTGCCCGAGGGCCCGAGGCCCACGCGCTCCTCGCTCTCGAGCAGGATCTGGCCTGCGAGGACCGGCGTGTCGACGTCGATGGCACCGGTGCCGGAGGTGAAGATGCTCAGCGGTTCGGTGGAGACGTAGGCCGAGAGCGTTCCTTTCGGGGCTTCTGGCGCGAAGGTGAAGGTCCGGCCAGGCGCGAGACTCAGCATGGGCTGAAAGCCTGCGGTGACGTTGCCGGAGACGGTGACGTTTCCGCCGTCGCGCGCCCCGCTGCCGACGCGGACGGGTCCGTTCCAGATCTGGGTCTCGCCGCGCAGGACGAGGTCGGCACCGTTCAGCGCGAAGATCCGGCCCTGGTCGCCCGCGCCGTTCTGCACGGTGATCCGGTCCGCGTCCATGGTGATGGACCCGCCGGTGCCGGTGACGACCTTGGCGAAGGTGTTGCCCTTGGAGCCGCCCTGGATCGTGATGTCGGGTGCGGTGAGCGTCACGTCCGACGAGCTTTCATCGCGTCCGACGCGCACCCAGCGGCCGCCTTCCGTGCCGCCCTCGAGCAGGATCCGGGTTCCCGCCGCGAGGTCCATGCCCCCCGAGAGCGACGAGATCTGGATGTTCGAGGCGGCGCGCGGGTTGATCCGCCGCAGCAGGATCGAGCCTTCGGTCGCCTCAAGCCGAAGGCGTCCGGTGTTGGCGGTGATCCCGAGGTTGGCAATCGGGTTCTCCGTGACCGTCAGGTTGCCGGTACGGGCCCGCAGCGTCACGTCGCCCGCGGCGAGCGAGCGGACGATGTGGTTGATGGCGAGGTTTCCGCCCGCATCGACGGTGAGATCGCCGTCGCCTGCCATCTCGAAGGTGCCGGAGGTGGTGATGTCGCGTCCGGCTGCGAGCGTCACATCCCCGGACGAGCCACGCAGGGTCGTCTTGGCAGCGATGTCGCGGCCGGCCTCGGCCAGGAGGCCGCCGGCTCCCGGCTGTAGGGTCAGGTTGAGGACGATGTCGCGGTCGGCGCTCAGCCGGAGCATGCCGGATCCCGTCCAGGTCAGCGGGCTCGACAGGGTGATGTCGCCGGCCATGGCCGAGGCGGGTTGCGTCGTGGTCAGCGTGACGTCGCCGCCGCCGTCCAGGGTCAGGGCCAGGGCGTCGCGATCGACGATGAAAGCGCTGGTGCCCGGAGGAGGGGCGGTCGTCCCGGGCGGAACCGGGTCGAGGCCGGTCGCGCCGATGACGATGTCGCGCGGGTCGAGCAGCCATTCGCCGCCCGTCCCCACCGCGACCGAGGCCGTGGGCCCGACGCCGAGCGCCTCGAGCCCGGAAGTCTCGACGAACCCGCCGCCGCTGGACCCGGTGGCGCTTATCGTGCCGTTCGCCTCGGTGCGGCCGTCGGACCACAGGACGACGGAGCCGCCCCGTCCCGCGCTGCCGGAGGCATCGATGGCGGCACCCGCGGCGAAGGTCAGGTGGTCCGCGCGGCGCAGCGGCCCGAGACCACCGCGGTCGCCGCCGAGGCGTACCGTGCCGCCGCTGGCGCCCGTCGTATCGATCCGGGCCTCGCGCGTGACGTCCACGCGCGCGCCCGTGGCGGTGACCTGTCCGCCGCGGCGCGCGCCGGAGACGTCGACGGCCCCGGCGATCCGGACGGCTCCGTCCGCGGTGAGATCGATGCTGCCGCCGTCGCCCGAAGCGGAGGTCGCGCGCAGGACGCCGGTGGTGTTGATGACCGCATCGAGGGTGCGCGAGGCGGCCCCGGCGCTCAGCAGGATGCGGCCGTCCGGCGCATCGATGCTGCCGCTGTTCGTGACGCGGCCGGTGCCGGTCCCGGAGGAGACGAAACTGATCACCCCGTCGCCGGTGAAGTCGACCGCCGTGCGCGCGCCCGAGGCGAGGGCCACGGTTCCCCGGCGGGCGACGATGGCGCCCGCGTTCTCGACGTCGCCGCCCACCAGGGCCGCGAGCCCCGCCTCGCCGACGGTGATGGTGCCCTGGTTGACCACGCGCGCGCCCGCGGCCTCGCCGCCGCCGATGCGCAGGCCGCCGTCGCGCGTGAAGGCGTCGATATCGACGGTCTGGCTCGTGGCGAGCAGGCTGCCGGTGTCGATCCGGGCGGATCCTGCGAATATGACGCCGGAGGTGTTCTGGATGACGACCGTTCCGGGTGCCCTGAGTGCGCCCGCGATCACGCTGGCCTTCGGGGACCGCACGCGGTTCAGCGTGACGGAAGACCGGCCCGGCTGGACGAAGTCCACCGTATGGCCGGCGCTGACGTCGAAGCCGTCCCAGTCGATGACGGCGCGGTTGGCGGACTGGCGGATGGTCGTGCGCGTCGCATCCGCGGAGATGGTGGCGGCTCCCCTGACCACGACGCCGCCTTTGGGCCCCTGGGCGAGAGCAGGTCCGGCGAGGGCGGTGAGAGAGACCCCGAGGGTCAGCAGAACACGGGCGGACAATCTATTTTCAAATCGATATACGCGCATGTTATCCACTTTTTCAACTTATAGGTGAGCTATCCACGGCGTTTGTGCAAAAAGCAACCAGAATTCTTTGCCCCCTGTCCCATCGGCGCCCAAGGTGCTGAATCCTTCCATTTGAGACATTCGCGGCGGCTCCCTTCAACACTCCGTAACGCTGTGCCGCCTAACCTCTCCGCGGGAAGCGTCCATCGGGGGATGGCGCGTGGGGCGGGGGATACTGGATGGTGGACCGGCGATTTGCCGGCGATCGCGGCTTTTTGCCGCGGTCGCGCTGGGTGGGTACGTTGGCGCTGGCTGCGGCGCTGGTTCTCGGGATCGGAGCGGGGCTGTGGGCCGAGGTGCAGGCCAGGGCGCCTTTGCGCGCGCTCGATCATCATGCAACGGTTCTGAACGGCCGGATCGTCGGATCCGCGTTCCTGATCGGCGCGGATCTGGCGCTTACGAATGCTCATGTGGTCAAGGGTTTGCGGTCCGGCGGAGAGGTCACGCTCCTCAGCGATGGCGGGCTGCGCAAGGCCCGGGCGCGGGTGATCGCAGTGAGCAGCCGGATGGACCTCGCGATCCTGCGCACGCCGTCCGGGTTCCTGCCGGTCGTCTCCGGGCGCGATGCGCCGCGCGTTGCGGGGCTGGCGGTGCTCGGGGCGGGGGTGGATGCCAGCGGCAGTCGGGGCACGGGGCCGCGGATGGAATTGCCGGGCTCGGTGGTCGATCCGCAGACCGATCTCGGGGCCTTCGGGCCGGGGCTCGTGGTGCGGATGCCGGGGGTGCGGCCGGGATTTTCGGGCGGCCCGGTGCTCGATGCTGAGGGACATCTGGTGGGGATGATCACGGCGATCCGGTCGAGCGCCGGTGCGGCACCCGCGCCGGCAGGCGGGGCGCACCAGCGTCCGGCGGACGAGGCGTTCGTGCTGCGGGCCGCGGAAATCCGGCGCGAGGCGGAGCGGCTGTTGCGGCGGGCGGGGCACTGACGCTAGACCCGTCTACAACAGGGGCCTGACCGCACCGGCGACCTCCGCGCGGCCGGGCCCCGCGGGAGGCGCGGTATGGCACTGGACGGGCGGGAAATCGCGGTAGTCGGCGCGGGCGTGGGCGGGCTAGCCGCGGCGCTGGCGCTGGCGCAGCGCGGGGCGCGGGTCACGGTTCATGAAGCGGCGCCGGCGCTTGCGGAGGTCGGGGCCGGGATCCAGGTCGGGCCGAACAGCGTGGCGGTTCTGGAGGCGCTCGGGCTCAGGGATGCGGCGGAGGCGGTGGCGAGCCACCCGGAGGCCATCGAGTTGCGCGACTGGCGTGCGGGGGCGCGGGTGGCGCGGCTGCCGCTGGGGCAGGCGGCGGTCGCGCGCTACGGGCGGCCCTATTGGCAGTTTCATCGCGCCGACCTGCTGGCGGTTCTGGCGGCGGGGGCTGCGGAGGCGGGCGTCGAGATCAGGAGCGGCGTCCGGCTGGAGGCGGCGCACGAGGACGGGGACCGTGTGCGGCTCGATCTCGGGGACGCTGGCGAGGCCTCCGCGGAATTGCTGGTGGCGGCGGACGGGGTGCGCTCGGGGGTGCGCGGGGCCTCTTTCGGGGGCGGTGCGGCGCGGTTCACGGGGCATGTGGCGTGGCGGGGACTGGTGCCGGCGGCGCGGGTGCCGGTGGGTCTCTTTCCCGACGGGGCCTGCGTGACGATGGGGCCGGGGCGGCATGTGGTGACCTATCCGCTGCGGCAAGGCTCGGTCTGGAACTTCGTGGCGGTCGAGGAGCGGGAGGAGTGGGTGGCCGAAAGCTGGTCGGAGCCCGACGATCCGGCACGGCTGCGGGCGGCCTTCGCGGGGTGGAACGGGGCGGTGACGACGCTGCTCGGGGCGGTGGAGCGGACGTATCTCTGGGGGATCTTCGATCATCCGCCGCTGCCGGCCTGGGTGCGGGGGCGCATCGCGCTGCTCGGGGACGCCTGCCATCCCATGGCGCCGTTTCTGGCGCAGGGGGCCGCGATGGCGCTGGAGGACGCCTGGGTGCTGGCGGCCTGCCTCGGGGCGGCGGCGGATCCGGTGGCGGGATTGCGGGCCTATGAGGACCGCAGGCTGCCGCGGGCCACGCGGGTGCAAAGGGCCGCGGCGCGCAACGGGACGGTTTACCACCTCAGCCATCCGCTGGTGCGGGGGGCGGCGCATCTGGGGCTGCGCGCGGCATCGAGCGTGGCGCCGGGGGCGCTGCTCGGGCGGTTCGACTGGCTTTACGGGGCGAACGTGGTCGGGATGTCGCCGACGGATTGAGGGCGGATCCGAGCGTCACACGATGTGACGGGTATCAAGAGACTGAAATCGTTATGTAATTGAGATATGCCTTTTAAACAGGCGTTTTGGTGGAAGGGGGGAGGGGGTGGCGTTTACCCTCTGCCTGTCCGATGCTGCGGGTCAGACGATGCTTGCCTTGCTCTGGACACCGGCACGGGAGAGACCGCATGGCCCGCCTCTTACGTCAGATCGCAACGCATGGAGCGGCGCTCGCTGCGGGCTTCGGGCTTGGCGTCTATTTCCTGCCGATCCCGACGGCGCAGCCCTCGCCCGAAGAGGCGGAACTGCGGGCCATGGCGGAGGATGCGGTGTTTACCGCCGATTTCGCGCAGGATCTGCGCGGGCATGATTTCCTGCACTGGGGCAACGGGACCGTCAGCCTGACGCCGACCCGGATCGTGCACATGGGCGAATTGGCACCCGGGCCCGATTACATGGTCTATCTGGTTCCGGAGTTCGTCGAACACGAGGACGAGTTCCTGCCCGTGAAGGCCGAGAGCCGGGCGATCGGGCCGGTCAAGTCCTTCGACGGGTTCGTGCTGGACATCCCGCCAGGGGTGGATATCGAGGCCTACACGACCGTGCTGGTCTGGTGCGAAGCCTTCTCGGAATTCATCGCGGCGGCGCAGTACCGGTGATGCGGTGAGCGGGGCTGCCGCACGGCGGGCAGGGCCGCCCGGATGGTCAGTCGGTCAATTCCGCCCAGACGGGTACGTGGTCGGAGGGTTTTTCGCGGGCGCGGATGTCGCTGTCGACGCCGCAGGCGGTGAGCCGGTCGGCGGCCTGGGGGGTCAGGAGGATGTGGTCGATGCGGATGCCGTTGTTCCGCTGCCAAGCCCCGGCCTGGTAGTCCCAGAAGGTGTAGAGTTCCGGACCTGCATTGACCGTGCGCAGGGCGTCGGTGAGGCCGAGGTTGGTGAGGCGCTGGTAGGCGGCGCGGGTCGCGGGCAGGAAGAGCGCATCGGTCTCCCACGCCTTGGGGTCGTGGCAGTCCCTGGGCTGCGGGATGACGTTGTAGTCGCCGAGGATGGCGGCGGCTTCCTCGTTGGCGAGCAGATCGGCGACGCGGGCCTGGAGGCGCTCCATCCAGGCGAGCTTGTAGTCGTATTTCGGGCCCGGGGCGGGGTTGCCGTTGGGAAGGTAAAGACCGCAGAGGCGCAGGGTCCCGCGGACGGTCGCCTCGATCCAGCGCGATTGTTCGTCGGTCTCGTCGCCGGGCAGGCCGCGGACGACGTCCTCGACGGGGCTGCGGGAGAGGATGGCCACGCCGTTGAAGCCCTTCTGGCCGTGGGTCTCGACCATGTAGCCCGCGTCCTCGATTGGCGCGCGCGGGAAGGTCTCGTCGGTGGACTTGATCTCCTGGAGCACCACGGCGTCGGGGCGGGCCTCCGCCAGCCAGTCGAGCAGGGCGGGCAGGCGGGCCTTGACGCCGTTTATGTTGTAGGTGGCGATCTTCATGGACGCTCCGGGGTCTGTGGCCGGGGTCTGTGGCCGGGGCGATCAATAGAAGCTTTGCGGATCGACGTCGACCGCGACGCGCACCGCGGCGGGCACCGGCACGCCGGCAAGCCAGGCGCGGAGCGCGGGCTGGAGGGCCGCGTGGCGCGGGGCGCGCACCAGAAGGCGCACGCGGTGGCGGCCGCGCACCCGCGCGACGGGGGCGGGGGCGGGGCCGAAGACGTCGGCCCCGGCCGCGCGCAGCGGCTCGGCGGTGCGGGCGAGGGCGCGGGCCACCTCCCAGGTGCGCGGCTCGTCGGGGCCGGTGACGATGATGCCGGCCATGCGGCCGTAGGGGGGAGCGCCCGACTGGCGGCGCATGGCGGCCTCCGCGCGCCAGAAGCCCTCGTCGTCGCCGCCCAAGATGGCCTGGAGGCAGGGGTGGTCGGGCTGGTGGGTCTGGATGAGCGCTAGGCCCGGGGTCTCGACGCGGCCGGCGCGCCCCGCGACCTGGCGGATGAGCTGGAAGGTTTTTTCGGCCGCGCGCAGATCGCCGCCCTGGAGGCCGAGATCCGCGTCGATGACGCCCACGAGGGTCAGGTGGGGGAAGTTGTGGCCCTTCGAGACGAGCTGCGTGCCGATGATAATGTCCGCCCCGCCGGCGGCGATGGCGTCGATGCGGGCCTTCAGCTCGGAGGCGCTTTCGGTGAGGTCGGATGACAGGATCGCGGTGCGCGCTTCGGGCCAGAGGGCGGCGGCCTCCTCGGCGAGGCGCTCGACGCCGGGGCCGAGGGCGGTCATGCGGCCCTCGGTGCCGCAGGCGGGGCATTTGAGAGGGACGGGTTTGGTGGCGCCGCATTGGTGGCAGACGAGGCGGGCGCGGAAGCGGTGTTCGACCATGCGCGCGTCGCAGGCGTCGCAGCCGATCTGGTGGCCGCAGGCGCGGCAGAGGGTGAGGGGGGCGTAGCCGCGGCGGTTGAGGAACAGGAGCGATTGCTCGCGGGCCTTGAGGCGTTGGGTGACTGCGGAGGCCAGGGGCTCCGAGATCCAGCGGCCTTGCGGGGGTTCGTTCTCGCGCAGGTCGATGGCGCGCATTTCGGGCAAGACGGCGGCGCCGAAGCGTTCGGGCAGGTTGAGCCGGGCGTAGCGGCCGGCCTCGGCGTTGGCCCAGGTCTCGAGGGCGGGGGTGGCGGAGGCGAGGATGACGGATGCGCCCTCGATGGAGGCGCGCAGGACCGCCATGTCGCGGGCGTGGTAGAGCGTGCCGTCCTCCTGCTTGTAGGAGCCGTCGTGTTCCTCGTCGACGACGACGAGGCCGAGGTCGTCGAAGGGCAGAAACAGCG
>JBBQYB010000013.1:0-37957 GCA_038209095.1 Rhodobacterales bacterium | reverse complement strand
CGCGGTTGGCCTCGATCAGGGCGACGGAATAGCCGGCTTCGGCGAGATGGAGCGCGGCGGAGAGACCGGTGTAGCCGCCGCCCACGACGCAGACGTCGGCCGTAGTCTCGCCCTCCAGGGGCGGAAAGGGCGGCAGCGACGCGGCGGTGGCGGCGTACCAGCTGGCGGGATAGGCGCCAGGGGCGTCGTTCGCGGTCAGCAGGTCCATCAGACGTTCAGGAGCAGATGGTCGCGCTCCCAGGGGCTTATGACGCGCAGGAACGTCTCGACCTCATCCCTCTTGATTGCCTTGTAAAGCGCGCAAAACTCCTCGCCGAGCACGTCCGTGATCTCGGGACATTCCTCGAACAGATCGAGAGCCGCCAACAGATCGCGTGGCAGGGCCCTCGGCCGGTGATAGGCCTCTCCCACCACCGCCTCGCGCGGGCGGACCTTGTTCTTCAAACCGAGATATCCGCAGGCCAGCGACGCGGCCAGCGCGAGATAGGGATTGCAATCCATGCCGACGACCCTGTTTTCCACGCGCCGGGCCTCCGGGTGGCTGATTGGCACGCGGATACCGGTGGTGCGGTTGTCGGGCCCCCATTCGAGATTGATCGGCGCGGCCCCTCCTGCCACGAAACGGCGGTAGCTGTTCACATAGGGCGCGAACATGCAGACGACGGTCGGCACATGGCGCTGCAGCCCGCCGATAAAGGCCTCGAACATGTCGGTGGGTCCGCCCCCTGGCCCGGTGAAGATGTTCGCCCCGGTGGCGACGTCGATGACCGACTGGTGGATGTGCATGGCCGAGCCCGGTTCGTCCTGCATGGGTTTCGCCATGAACGTCGCGAAGCAATTGTTGCGCAAGGCCGCCTCGCGGATCGTGCGCTTGAAGAAGAATACCTGATCCGCCAGCTTCATCGGATCGCCATGCAGCAGATTGATCTCGACCTGCCCTGCCCCGCCTTCCTGAATAATCGTGTCAATCTCGAAGCCCTGGGCATCCGCGAACTCGTAGATGTCGTCGATGACCTTGCCGTATTCGTCGACCGCACTCATCGAATAGGCCTGCCGGCTGACCATCTGTCGCCCTGTCCGGCCGACCGGGGGCTCGATGGGCTCGTTCGGATTGAGGTTCGGCTTGACGAGGTAGAATTCCATCTCCGGCGCCACCACGGCCGCCCAGCCCTCCGCGGCATAGAGGTCCATGACACGGCGCAGCACGTTTCGCGGTGCGACGGGAACAGGCGTGCCGGATAGATCCTCGACGTCGTGGATGACCTGAAGCGTGATGTCGTCCGCCCAGGGTGCCGCCGTCGCCGTCGCATAATCGGGACGCAGGACCATGTCGCTTTCGGTCCACTGGTTCACGATCCGCATGTCGACGTAATCGCCGGCGATGGTCTGGTAAAAGATCGACGTGGGCAGGAACATGCGATCCTCCCGCGAGAATTTGGCATAGGGCATCGCCTTGCCGCGCGAGATCCCGGCCACATCGGGCACGATGCACTCGACCTCCTCGATGCGCCGACGTCCCAACCAGTCGCGGAACCCTTCGGGCAGCCGGTCGAGAAACTGCGAAGGCGACTGTGGCGGCATCTGTCCTGTTCCCTAAAGGCGACCGACCGGTCGCAGCGCGACCCCGGACCGTTGTGCAATCACGCAGAGCCAGTCATGGGCCACTGTCGCAGCGGCGAGCGCCGTGATTTCTGCATGGTCGTAGGGCGGCGAGACCTCCACCACGTCCATGCCCACGAGATCGAGCGGAGCGAGCCCGCGGATCAGCTCCAGCACCTGCCAGGAGGCGAGCCCCCCTGCCACCGGCGTGCCGGTGCCCGGGGCGTGGGCCGGATCGAGGACGTCAATATCGAAGGACACATAGACAGGCGCATCCCCGGCCCGCGTGCGGATCACGTCGAGGGTCGCCTCGACCCCCCTGCGATGCACCCACGGCGCGCTCAGAACTTCGAGACCCATCGTGGTCTCGTGGAAGGTGCGGATACCGATTTGCGTGGATCTGGAGGCATCAACGAGGCCTTCGGCAATCGCCCGGCCCATCATCGATCCGTGATCGATGCGGCCGGGATCATCCGGCCAGAGATCGCCATGTGCATCGAACTGGAGGAGTGCCAAGGGCCCATGTCGCTCGGCATGGGCGCGCAGAAGCGGCCAGGCGATGAAGTGATCGCCCCCGAGAGCGAGCAACTTGGCCCCGCTGGCGAGGATTTCCGACGCAGTGGCCTCGATGGCTGGTGCGACCGTCTCGGGGTGGTGCGGGTCGAGCATCACGTCGCCGAAATCAATCACCGACAGGACTTCGCCGAGCCGGAACCCGAACGGGAAGGTCGCGAGCTCGGCCAGTTGCGTCGAGGCCGCTCGGATGGCTCTCGGGCCTAACCGCGTGCCCGGCCGGTTCGTCACAGCACTGTCGAAGGGCACACCCATGACCACCACATCGGCCCCGGAAAGATCGCGGCTGTAGCGACGTCGCAAGAAGGACAGCGCCCCGCCATAGGTCATCTCTGGCCATTGCACGCGATTGTCGCTCGCGCGGAAGGCCGCGTCGCCAGCGTTATCCGGCATCTTTTGTTCCCTTGCGCATCTGCCAGGTGGCGATGCCGACCCCGAGTGCCACCACCACGATGATGATCGTGGCCAAGGCGTTGACTTCGGGACTGACCCCGAGCCGCACTTTCGAGAAAATCACCATCGGGAGGGTCGAGGCCCCCGGCCCGGTGACGAAACTCGCCACCACCAAGTCGTCGAGCGACAGGGTGAAGGCGAGCAACCAGCCCGCGACAAGAGCAGGCGCGATCACCGGGATCGTGATGTCGAAGAACACGCGCACGGGACGGGCCCCCAGATCCATGGCCGCCTCCTCGAGGCTCATGTCGAGACCGGACAGGCGACTCTGAACAACCACAGCGACGAAAGCCATGGTCAGCGTAATGTGCGCGATGATGATCGTCGTCATCCCGCGTCCCGCGGGCCAGCCGATCAGCTGCTCCATCGAGACGAACAGCAGGAGCAGGGACAATCCGGTGATCACCTCGGGCATCACCAGCGGCGCGGTTGTCATGCCTGTCAGCAGGGCCTTGCCGCGAAATCGCCGGAACCGCATCAGGACGTAGGCTGCGAGCGTGCCGAACACCACCGCCAGCGAGGCCGAAATGACCGCGACCTGAAAGCTGATCCACGCAGCCCCGAGGATGTCCCGGTCGCGGAGCAGTTCACCGTACCACTTGGTCGAAAACCCGCCCCAGACCGTCACCAACTGGCTCTCGTTGAAGCTGAAGATGATCAGCGACAGGATCGGGGCATAGAGAAAGACGAAGCCGAGGATACAGATGGTCAGGAGAACCGTGCCCGACCGCATCAGCTCTCCTCCGCGCGGGCCTGCGCTTGGCGCAGGATCATGATTGGAGCCACGAGCACGACGAGCATGGCGATAGCCACCGCCGAGGCAACGGGCCAGTCGCGGTTGGAAAAAAACTCGTTCCACAGCACGCGCCCGATCATGAGGGTATCGGGCCCGCCGAGCAGTTCAGGGATCACGAATTCTCCGATCGCCGGAATGAAGACCAGCATGAAGCCCGCGATGATCCCGGGGGCCGAGAGCGGCAGCGTCACGTGAAAGAACGTCGCCAGCGGCCGCCCCCCGAGATCCGAAGAGGCCTCGAGCAAGGAGCCGTCCAGTTTCACCAGATTGGCATAGAGGGGCAGGATCATGAACGGAAGGTACGTGTAGACGATCCCGAGATACACGGCGAAATTCGTCTGGAGCATCACCAAAGGCGTGTCGATGATCCCCATGGAAATCAGGAAATTGTTGATGACCCCGTTCGAGCGCAGGAAGCCCTGCCACGCGTAGACCCGGAGCAGGAAGCTGGTCCAGAACGGCAGGATCACCAGCGTCAGCAGCAGCGTGCGGCGGGGCTCGGGGCTGCGCGCGATGAAGTAGGCCATGGGATAGCCGATCAGCAGCGCGAATACCGCCGAGACGAACGCGACCCGGATCGAGAAAATATACGCGTTCACGTAAAGCGCATCGTTCCAGAGATAGGCGAAGTTTTCGAAGTTCAGGTTCACCATCAGGCGCAACCCGTCCCATTCGGTGAGCGGCAGATACGGCGGTCGCGAGATGGCGGCCTCCGACAGGCTCAGCTTGGCCACCACCAGGAACGGGATGAGGAAAAAGACGAGGAGCCAGACGAACGGGATCGCGATCACGAGGGTGCGGTTGCTAAAACCCATCGCGCGCAGGATCGTTCCCGTCCACCGCAACGGCGCGACCCGCTCGATCAGGGCAGTCATCGTGTGAGCACCACGCCCGCGGCGTCGTCCCAGGTGACCCACGCCTTCTCGTCCCAGGAAATCGGGTCGAGGGTGTAGCGCGAGACGTTGGCCTGCGACGCGCGCAGGATCTTGCCCGTTGCGAGTTTCAGCCGGTACGACGAGAGGTTGCCCATATAGGCCACGTCCTCGACCATGACCTCGAGCGCATTGGCGGCCTCGGGCCGTTCCCGGCTCAGGCGCATCTTTTCGGGACGGATCGCAAACCAGACCTTCTGGTTCTCGGTGCAGCTGACGCCGTGACCGACGTGGATGATGCCCCCGGCCTCGCCGCTCTGGATGGTGATGTATTCGGGCTCGTCCTCCGCGACCCGTCCCTCGAACATGTTCACGGACCCGATGAAATCCGCAACGAAGCGGCTGTTGGGATATTCGTAAACCTCCGCGGGCTCGCCGACTTGCACGATGTCGCCGGCATTCATCACGCCGATCCGGGACGCGAGCGTCATGGCCTCCTCCTGATCGTGGGTCACCACAATGAAGGTAACCCCGAGGCTCTCCTGAATCTTGATCAGCTCGAACTGGGTTTCCTCGCGCAGTTTCTTGTCGAGGGCCCCCAGCGGTTCGTCCAGCAAGAGGAGCTTCGGTCGCTTAACCAGGGCACGTGCCAGGGCCACCCGCTGACGCTGGCCGCCCGAGAGCTGATGCGGCTTGCGCGCGGCGAGAGGGTCGAGCTGGACCATCCTGAGCATCGCGCCCACCCGCTCCAGCGCCTCGTCCTTGGCCATCCCGTCGCGGCGCAGACCGTAGGCCACGTTGTTCTCGACCGTCATGTGCGGGAACAGCGCGTAGGACTGGAACATCATGTTAGTCGGCCGCTCATAGGGCGGCAGACCGGTCATGTCCTGACCGTCGATCTCGATTGTGCCGGCGCTCGGGGTCTCGAAGCCCGCGAGCATGCGAAGCAGGGTGGATTTGCCGCAGCCCGACCCTCCGAGAAGGCAGAACAACTCGCCCTTGTAGATATCGAGGCTGACATCGTCGACGGCGGTGAACCCGCCGAACTTCTTGGTCACGTGCTTGATGCGCACGAAGGGTGCGGCATCGCCCGTGATCCACGGCTTGCCAAAAGCGATGCTCGCACTCTCGTTCATCGTGCCCTCGGCGAAGACCGTTACATTCTTATTCGGTAAAGCTTAGGCCTCGCGTCCCCGACCTGTCCAGAGACCCTCTCATTGTCCGGTCTTGATCTGGGTCCAGGCCCGGGTCAGGGCCCTGTCCCCGCGCGCATCGTGAACCGGTTGCGCAAAAAGCAGCTCGCGCGTCTTCGCATCCGGATAGATCGCGGGATCCGCTAGAATTTCGGGATCGACGAACGCATCCGCCGCCTCATTGGCATTCGGATAATAGACAAAATTTGTCTGTTCCGCGATGACATCCGGCCGGAGCATGTAGTCGATGAACGCCAGAGCCTCGTCCGGGTTGGGCGCATCGGACGGAATGGCAAGCATATCGAACCAGAGCATACCGCCCTCCTTCGGTACGGCATAAGCCACATCGACACCACGGTCGGCAGCCTTTGCGCGGTCCGCGGCAATCAGCATATCGCCCGAGAAACCGACCGCCACGCAGGTCTCGCCGTTCGCGAGATCCGAAATGTACTGGGACGAGCTGAAATACCGCACGACGGGCCGAACCGAGAGGAGCAGCGCCTCGGCTTGCTCCATATCTTCGGAGGCGACGCTGTCAGGGGGCAGGCCAAGATAGTTCAGCGCGAGCGGGAACATCTCCGAGGGCGAATCGAGAAAGCTGATCCCGCAATCCGACAGCTGTGCCGCGATCTCCGGATCGAAGACCAGCGACCAGCTGTCCACGACAAAGTCCGGACCGAGACGCTCCGCGATCTTGGCCGGGTTGTATCCGATCCCGTTCGTTCCCCACAGATAGATCGCCGCATGTGCATTGTCCGGATCATAGGCCGCGGCACGCGCCATCAGATCCGGATCGAGGTTATGCCAGTTCGGCAACTGGTCGCGATCGAGCGGCATGTAGATGCCGGCTGCGAGCTGCCTCTTCAGGTAGGTCGAGGTCGGGACGACAACGTCATACCCCGAAAACCCTGCCAGCAGTTTCGCCTCGAGCACTTCGTTGGAATCGTAGACGTCATAGACCACCCGGATCCCGGTCTCGGCCTCGAACGCAGCAATGGTCTCCGGCGAGATGTAGTCGGACCAGTTATAGACGTTGACCGTCCGATCCTGCGCGGAGGCCGGCCCGATCACGACGAACATGGCCAGTCCGAGGGTCACTTCTCTCAGCATGCCGGAATATCCCCTGATATGGCGAAGGCCCCGCAAGGGCCTTCCGAATTAACACGTCTCGCGATGCTTACTGACCCGTCTTTACGGTCGTCCAGAGCCGCGTCATCTCCCGGTCGGTGCGCGCGTCGCGTGTGACCGAAGGATAGAGCTGTGCCAGAACCTCGGCAGGCGGAAAGATCGCCGGATCGGTGCGAATTTCCTCGTCGACCAAGGCAAGTGCGGGCGTATTGGCGCTGGCGTAGAAGACATAGTTGGTAATGTCGGCCGTGATTTCCGGCTTCATGATGAAATTGATGAACGCGAGCGCCCCCTCGGGGTTCGGCGCATCTTCCGGAATGGCCATCATGTCGAACCACTGCATCGCACCCTCGGCTGGGACCGCGTAGGCGATCTCGATGCCGTTTCCGACCTCGAGAGCCCGGTCGGCCGCGATGAAGACGTCTCCCGAATAGCCCAGTGCGACACAGGTCTCGCCGTTCGCGAGGTCGGAGATGTACTGCGAGGAATGGAAGTAACGCACGAACGGCCGGATGGCCATCAGCACTTCGCCGGCCTTCGCCAGATCCTCGGGATCGGAACTTGTCGGATCGAGCCCGAGATACGCGAGGGCCGCGGGCAGGACCTCGTTTGGACTGTCGAGCAGGGAAATTCCGCAATCCGCCAGCTTCTCCGCATTTGCGGGATCAAAGATCAACGCCAGGCTGTCGGTCGGTGCATCCTCGCCCAAACGCTCGGCCACCTTGGCGACGTTGTAGCCGAGGCCGATCGTCCCCCACATGTAGATGATGCCATGGGCGTTGTCGGGATCGTAGGCCGCTGCCTGCGCCATCAGTTCGGGGTCCATGTTCTCGATATTCGGAAGCGCAGACTTGTCAAGCGGCTGATAAACGCCGGCTGCGATCTGCCGCTGGAGGAAGCTCGATGTCGGGACCACGACGTCGTAACCGGAACTGCCCGCGAGCAGCTTCGCCTCGAGCGTCTCGTTGGAATCGTAAACGTCGTACTGCACCTTGATGCCTGTTTCGGCCTCGAACTGCGCGATGGTATCTTCGGCGATGTAGTCCGACCAGTTGTAGACATTGATCGTGCCCTGCGCGAAGGCAGTACCGCCCTGTGCCAGGACAAGGGCAGTCAGGAAAATCTTGGAGATCATTCAGGCTTTCCTTCCGGTTTAACGTTGAGTTTCAGACCCCAAGGCGGTCGCGAAGACCGTACCACCAGGATCCGACCATGGAATAGGGCACCCGGAACCGCCGTCCGCCCGGAAACGGCAGCCAGGGGACGTTTGCGAAGGTGTCGAAGCGCTCCGCGTCGCCCGCGATGGCCTGGGCAACGATCTTTCCGAAAAGATGGCTGCCGACCACACCATGCCCGCTGTAACCGCAGGCATAATACGTGTTCTTACCGAGCCGGCCGAGCTGAGGCACCCGGCTGAAGGACAACGCGCAATTTCCGGACCAGGCAAAATCGACGCGCACCCCCTTCAGCATCGGAAACACCTTCCACAGGTTCGGCAGGATCTTGGCCGTAATGTCAGCCGGGTCGGTGCCGCCGTAAACGGTGCCGCCCCCGAACAGCAGACGCCCATCCGCTGATCGTCTATAGTAGTCGAGAATGTAACGCACGTCCTCAACACACATGTTCGTTGGCAGGATTTCGGGCGCTTTGTCGCCGAGTGCCTCGGTTGCGATCATCTGTGTCGAAAAAGGCATCACCCGTTTTTCGAGTTCGGGCACCGCGTGTCCCAGATAGGCGTTGCCGGCGAGGACGAGAACCTTCGGCCGCACCGCGCCGTGATCGGTCTGCACCACTGGCGTGCCTCCGGCGTCTTGAACAGAAGTGACCGTCGTCCGCTGATGGATCACGCCGCCGAGGCGTTCCAGCGCCTCGGCCTCTCCGAGGGCCAGGTTCAAGGGGTGCATATGTCCGCCGGAATGGTCGATCATGCCGCCGAGATAGGCATCGCTCGCGACGTGGCGGCGCAGGCCCGCCCTGTCGAGCATCTCGTGATCGTCCATGCCATGCGTGCGCCACAACGCCTGCTTGGCCCTCAGATCCGCGATCTGCTTGTCGTTGAAGGCGGCAAAGATGTTGCCGTCCCGCATATCGCAGTCGATGTCGTATGTGGTGATCCGGTCGCGGATGATCCGACCACCCTCCTGCACCAGGGTGCCGACGAAATCCGCGACCTTGCGGCCGTATCTCGCCTCGATCCGGTCGAGGCCCGCGTTCAGTCCGTTGACGATTTGTCCGCCGTTTCGCCCCGAAGCACCCCAGCCGATCCGGGCCCCCTCCAGCAGCGTGACCTTGTAGCCCCGCTCTGCCAGCTCGATACCCGCCGACAGCCCCGAATACCCGCCGCCGACGATACAGACGTCCGCCTCGGTATCGCCCCGCAGTGCGGGCCGGAGCGGTGCCCCATGGGCCGACGCCGCATAATAGCTCGCCGGATAGGCCGCGGCGTCCGTATCGGTCCGGCTTGCGACGTTCATCATACCGTCTCCAGATACGTCTCGTGCTCGAACGGGCTGATCTGTTCGCTGAACCGCTGCAATTCCTGCTTTTTCATCCCGACATAGGTATCGCGCAGGATTGGATCGAAGATATGGGCGATCCGGTTCGACTGATCAAAGGCCTCGATCGCCAGTTTCCAGTCCATCGGCAGCGTGGCCCCGGCCTGCACGTCGTCGGTGGTCTCCATCGGATCGGGGGGCAGAACCTGACTCTCGATCCCCTCGAGCGCCGCCCCGAGAATTGCGGCGAGCACCAGATAAGGATTGGCGTCGGCCCCGGCCACCCGGTGCTCGATGCGCCGCGCCGCGTTCGAACCGCCAGGGATCCGCAGCGCGGCGCTGCGCGTCTCGTAGCCCCAGCACACATCCGTCGGCGCATGGGCATTGGGTTGCAGGCGCCGAAAGCTGTTGCGATGCGGCGCAAAGATCAGCGCGGAGGCCCGCATCGTGTCGAGCAGCCCTGCCACGGCGTGATGCATCATTGCGGACCCCTCGGGCGTGCCGTTGTCGAAGACGTTTCGGCCGTCCTTGTCGATCAAGCTAAAATGCACGTGAAACCCGTTGCCGGCACGGTCAAGGAACGGCTTTGCCATGAACGACGCGGCGAGGTCGTATTTCCGCGCGATCCCCTTCACGAACCTCTTGAAGTAGAGCGCGTCATCCGCCGCCTTCAACGGGTCGGCGACATGCAGAAGATTGATCTCGAACTGGCCCCCACCGTTTTCCGAGATCGCGCTGTCGACCGGAATGCCATGCGCGTCGCAGGCGGCGTAAACGTCGGTAAAAAACGCCTCAAAATGGTCGAGATCATCGATGCAGAGCGCGCCGTCCCCGTCGAGGATCTTGTGCGTCACCGGCGATTTCGGCGGCATCGGCACGTCGCCGGTCGTATCCACCAGATAGAACTCCAACTCGGTCGCTACCACCGGCGTCAACCCCAGCGCCTTGAAGCGGTCGCAGATCGCGGCGAGCGCCCGGCGCGGATCGCCCATGAACGGCGTGTCGTCCTCCTTGACCATCCAGAGGGGCATAAGGGCCGTCGGTGAGCCGAGCCAGCTCATCGGCAAGAAGCCCCGCCCCGTCGGGTCGCAATAGCCGTCCACATCGCCCTTCTCGAAGACCAGCGGATTGCCCGCCACGTCCTCACCCCAGATGTCGAGACCCGTGATGGAATAGGGCATGCGCATCTGCCCCTCCAGAACCTTGTGCGCCTGGGCGACCGGCACGCGCTTGCCGCGCAGGATGCCGTTCAGATCGCACACGGCCGCGCGCAGGGACGTTATGTCGGGACGGGATTCAAGCCATGCCAAAGCGTCGAGGGTGTTCAAGGGTTCTCTCCGGTTGACATGTCGCTAAAAGCCCTGTGCCAGACATCTCGAAGGCATGTCGTGCAACGGCGGCACTTCTGCAACGCCCGGGCTTGCTGTCGAGATTGATCTTTAACTTCCCGGACGGGCGGAGTAAAGCTAGCTATCGCTTTTGCCCTTTTTATGCGGACCCGTGAATTCATGAAACAGGCCTGGGCTGCACCGCCATGAGAGACGCGCTCTGGATCGGTGTGGGTCTGGCAGGCCAGGTGCTTTTCACCTCGCGGTTTCTCGTTCAGTGGATTTCGAGTGAACGGGTCGGACGCTCCGTCATCCCGACCGCGTTCTGGTGGCTCAGCATCGGCGGCGGTCTCACGCTCCTCGTCTATGCGCTCTGGCGACAGGATCCGGTGTTCATTCTGGGCCAGACGTTCGGGTTGATCGTCTATGGCCGCAACCTCATGCTGATCCGCGCCGGGGCTGGCACCGAATGAACCGCCTTGCCACGCCGCTCGCGATGGCGGCCTTTGCGCTTGCTGCCCTGATCGGCGTCCTGTCGCGCCCGCTCCTGCCCATCGACGAGACGCGGTATCTGGCGGTCGCCTGGGAAATGCGCGTCTCCGGCGACTGGCTCGTGCCCCATATTAATGGCGCGCTCTACACCCAAAAGCCGCCGATGCTTTTCTGGCTCATCAATCTCGTCTGGTCGGTTCTTGGCGTCACCGAAACGGGCGCACGCCTGGTCGGTCCCGCCTTCGGGGTTGCGGCCATCGGCGCGACCGGTCTGCTCGGACGCCGGATCTGGCCGGACCGCCCCGGCCTCGGCGGGCGGGCCGCGCTGATCCTCGCTGGTTTCGGCGTCTATGGGCTCTATGCGGGCCTGACGATGTTCGACGCGATGCTGACGCTCGCGACGGTCCTCGGCGTGCTCGCCCTCGTCGAGACGGACCGGACGCCGCGGGCCTGGTTCGGGTTCGGCGCGGCTTTGGCGCTCGGTGCCTTCGCCAAGGGCCCGGTCATCCTCATCCATCTCCTGCCGGCCGCCCTGCTCCTCCCGCTCTGGTCCCGGACGCGCGTGGGGCCGGCCTTGCGCGGGATTGCTATAGCCATCGGCACGGCCCTGGCGATCGTGGCGGTCTGGCTCGTTCCGGCGATCGTAATGGGTGGCGAAGAGTATCGCAATGCGGTGCTTTGGTCGCAGCACGCGGGTCGCGTCACCGACTCCTTCGCCCACGAGCGCCCATTCTGGTATTTCGCGGCGCTCCTGCCCTTGCTTCTCTGGCCGTGGATCTGGTCGCCCGATGTCTGGCGCGGTCTCCTCCGGTTAGACCACAAGAACTTCGGGCTGAGGATGTGCCTGTGCTGGGGCGCTTCAACGTTCCTTCTTTTCAGCCTGATCAGCGGCAAGCAGACGCACTACTTGCTGCCCGCGCTGCCCGCGGTGGCCCTCATCATTGCCTACGCCGTGGGCAGCGAGCCCATACGCGCGCGGTTCGCCGGCATCCTGCCGGCCGCGGTCGGCGTGGCCCTTCTCGCCCTTGCCATCGGTCTCGCGCCCGATCCGGAAATCGCGGCCCTCGGCCAACCTGGGTGGGTGCCCGCTCTGGTGGGGTTGATCATGATCGGTCTCGGAGCGAGCGCGTTGCGCTTGCGTGGGATGGCGGTCGCCCTGCTCGGCCTCGCCCTCCCCGCCATCGGAGCGCTCATCTTCGCGTTCGGATCTCCGGGTGGGATCTACGACGCCCACCGGATCGCACGTCTAATTGCCTCGCATGACCAGGCCGGCGTTGCCCTGTTGAAGCAAGGATACCACGGCGAATTTACCTTCGCCGCGCGTCTTGCCAACCCAATTCTCGAGATCGAGGAGCTGGCCGAGGCTCTCGCATGGCTCGCAGCGACTCCGGACGGAATCCTGATCGCGCGCCTCGACAAGGATGCGTATCCAGAGATGCCACCCACCACTGAGGTGAATTATCGTAACCGTCCTTATGGCATTTGGATCAGTCCGCCACTGCCTTCCGATCTCGAGGATCCGGCGTCGTGAGCCTGAGACGCGTCAGCGTGGTCGTGCCGTTTCACGACGAGCAAGGTGCTGCGGCAGGCCTGATCGATGAGATTATCGCGGCGCTGAAGGACTTGGAATATGAGATAATCGCGGTGGACGATGGCTCGACCGATGACACACCTGCGATCTTGGCTCGTATTTCTCAGATAAATGAAAGGGTTAGCGTACTAACGCACCCGATCCGAGCGGGTCAGTCTTCCGCGATCCGCTCGGGCGTCCGTGCAAGCAGGCATGACTGGATTGCAACTCTCGACGGCGATGGGCAGAACCCGCCGGATCAGATCCCGCACCTGTTCGCGGCTCTCGCCAAGGGGCGTTTCAACCGGATCGGGCTCGTACAGGGCCAGCGGGCGCAGCGGCGGGATACTTTGTGGAAGCGTTGGGCATCAACGATCGCCAATGCTATTCGCAGCACGGCGTTGCGAGACGGTGTACGCGATTCGGGGTGTGGTCTGAAGCTTTTTCGCCGCGAAGCGTATCTGGATGTGCCTTTTTTCGATCATATCCACCGTTTTTTGCCGGCGATGATGTTGCGTGAGGGGTGGGAGATCCGTTTGGTTGACGTGACCCACAGGGAACGCATGACGGGAACTTCCAAGTATTCAAACCTGCAACGTGCAGTCGTCGGAATAACTGACTTGATCGGTGTCGCTTGGCTGATCCGGCGTGCCAGTCCGCTCGCGAAGACCTCACGGGAGGCCGCGACCCCCCGCCTCGGCGCTCCCGCAGAGTTCAGAATCAAACCGAAAAGTTTGTGAGATCAGTGGCTCGCACCTCTCAGTAGGTCTGGGTTTCCGTGGCGGTTTCCGAGACTGCGGATCCGGCGGCGGAGAGATCCTGGCCGGCCCCCTGGACGGTATTGCAGCCCGAGACCAGCAAAACCATAAGGGCGGCGGCGGCGGCGGCGAGCCTGGCGGAAGAATTTGCAAGCATCTAGAGTTCCTCTTTTTGGTAATGGCTGTCGAGACAGCACCCCGATGAAACGGTTTCTGCCATGGTCGAAGTACCGGCCGCGACTTGCACCGATCTCACAGGAACGCGGCCGGGGCGATCCGGTTCCTTTTCGGCCCGAGGCGGCGGCTGGAAACCGGCCAGAAACAGGCTTGCTTTCGGCTTGCCATTGTCCGGTCCCTCGCCCAGCATCCCGCACCAGTCCGGCCTCTCGAAAGGATGCGTCCTGAAGCCCATCGATACCTCTCCGGCCGTGTCCGACGAGATCGCCAAGACGACCTGTTACATGTGTGCATGCCGGTGCGGGATCGATGTTCACCTTGTTGGCGGTCAGGTGAAATACATCGAAGGCAACCGCGATCATCCGGTGAACCGCGGGGTGCTCTGCGCCAAGGGCAGTGCCGGCATCATGCAGCACCTGTCCCCGGCCCGGTTGCGTGCGCCGCTGCGCCGGACCGGGCCGCGCGGCTCCGGCGAGTTCAAGGAGATTTCCTGGGACGAGGCGCTCGGGCTCGCGGTCAACTGGCTCGCCCCGCTGCGCGACAAGCACCCCGAGAAGCTCGCTTTCTTCACCGGGCGCGACCAGTCCCAGTCGTTCACCGGGTGGTGGGCGCAACAGTTCGGCACCCCGAACTATGCGGCGCACGGTGGGTTCTGCTCGGTCAACATGGCGGCGGCCGGCATCTATACCCTGGGAGGATCATTCTGGGAGTTTGGTGCCCCCGACTGGGAGCATACCGAGCTGTTCCTCCTGTTCGGGGTGGCTGAGGACCATGACAGCAACCCGCTGAAGATCGGCCTCGGGAAGCTGAAATCACGCGGCGTGAAGACCATCGCCATCAATCCCGTCCGCACCGGCTACAACGCGGTCGCCGACCAGTGGATCGCGATCACGCCCGGCACGGACGGGCTGCTGGTTCTGTCGTTGGTCCATGTCCTGATGGCTGCCGGCAAGATCGATGTCGATTATCTGCTGCGCTATACGAACGCCGCCCATCTCGTGGACGTCAACGACCGCTCGCCGGGCTTTGGCCTGTTCCTGCGCGATGCCGACGGATTGGAGCTGGTCTGGGACCGCGAAAAGAGGCGCGCGGTTGCGTGGAACGACGCGGAGGCGAAACCCGCGCTGCACGGTGTGGTCAACGTGGGTCCGACCCATGCGAAGCCCGTGTTCCACCTCATGGCGGAGGCCTACGGCGATCCGGCCTATGCGCCCGAGAACGTGGCGGTCGCCTGCGGCGTGACGGCCGATGTCATTCGCAAGCTGGCCGCGGAACTGGCCCATACGGCGTTCGAGAAGACCGTCACGCTCGACCGGTCCTGGACTGACATGCGCGGCGAACATCATGCGACGATGACTGGACGTCCGGTCTCGATGCATGCGATGCGCGGCGTTTCGGCCCATTCGAACGGGTTCCAGACCGCCCGCGCGATCCACCTGTTGCAGCTGATCCTCGGCTCCGTCGAGACGCCGGGCGGTTTTCGGTTCAAGCCGCCCTGCCCGAAGCCATGGCACGCGCATCCGCGCCCCCATCACAAGGCGACGCCCGGCGCGCCGCTCGACGGTCCGCACCTCGGGTATCCGGGCGGCCCGGAGGATCTGGCCATCGATGCGGAGGGGCGCGCCATCCGCATCGACAAGGCCTTCACCTGGGAGGCGCCGCTCTCGGTGCACGGGCTGATGCACATGGTGATCTCGAACGCGGTCGCGGGCGATCCCTATGAGATCGAGGTTTTGTTCCTCTATATGGCGAACATGGCTTGGAATTCGTCGATGAACACGGCGCAGACGATGGAGATGCTCGGAGCCACGGACGAGGACGGACGCTACAAGATCCCGCACATCATCTATTCGGATGCCTATTCATCGGAGATGGTGGCCTTCGCCGATCTGATCCTGCCCGACACGACCTATCTGGAGCGGCACGATTGCATCAGCCTGCTCGACCGGCCGATCTCGGAGCCCGATGCCGCAGGGGATGCCATTCGCTGGCCGGTCTGCGCACTCGACCGCGACGTGAGGCCGTTTCAGTCCGTCCTTCTCGATCTCGGGGCCCGGTTGCGCCTGCCCGGCATGGCCGACACCGAGGGTGCCTCGATCTATGCCGACTATGCCGATTACATGACACGTCACGAACGGCGGCCTGGCATCGGCCCCCTCGCCGGATGGCGCGGCGACGGCGACGCGCACGGCCGCGGAGCCTCAAACCCGGACCAGATCGCGGCCTATATCCGCGCGGGCGGTTTCTGGCAGGCGCATGTCCCGGAGAACGCGGCATATTTCAAACCCTTCAATCGGGCCTATCAGGACTGGTCCGTCGAGACCGGGCTGAGCGATGCGCCGCAGCCCTATCTGTTCCAGCTCTATTCCGAGCCCCTCGCGAAGTTTCGGGCGGCGGCCCTCGGGTTCGGTGCGCACCAGCCGCCCGACCATCTGCGCGACCGGCTCGCGGAGGCGATGTCTCCCCTGCCGCAGTGGTATCCGCCGCTGGCGGAGACCGGCGTCGAGCCGGACGCCTATCCGCTGCACGCCATCACCCAGCGGCCCATGGCGATGTACCACGCCTGGGGCTCGCAGAATGCCTGGCTGCGGCAGATCCACGGGCAGAACCCGCTGTTCGTGCCCCGGGCCGTCTGGGACGCCCACGGGTTCTCGGACGGTGACTGGGCGCATCTGATCTCAACCCACGGGCGCATCACCGTGCCGGTGGCGCTGATGGAGGCGCTTAATCCGCATACCGTCTGGACCTGGAACGCCGTCGGCAAGCGCCCCGGTGCCTGGGCGCTCGCCGAAGATGCGCCGGAGGCCGTGCGGGGGTTTCTGCTGAACCACCTGATCTCGGAACTGCTTCCGC
The DNA here is from genome assembly GCA_038209095.1 of Rhodobacterales bacterium. Lineage (GTDB taxonomy): Bacteria > Pseudomonadota > Alphaproteobacteria > Rhodobacterales > Rhodobacteraceae > Amaricoccus. The sequence continues at coordinate 21,670 of JBBQYB010000013.1, read as the reverse complement.
CCCGCGGGGACGGGCTGCGCTGGTCGAATTCCGATCCCGTGACGGGCCAGGCGGCCTGGTACGATCTGCGGGTTCGCATCGAGAAGGCACCGGCGCAGACGGGAAGCACGCCGGAGTTTTCCACCCAGGCCTCGCCGGTGGGACGGGGGCCGAAGGATCTGGCGTTTCAACGGCGTGGCTGAGGGCGAGGTGGGCCGACCGGCGTGATCGCCCCGGCCATCCGCGCGGGGTGCGACCCCCTTGCGCGGAGGGTGCGGGGCGATCTCGGGACGGTCAGGCCGCCTTGCTTTCCGAGAGCGTCGGATAGTCCGTGTAGCCTTCGCGCCCGCCGCCATAGAACGTGGACTTGTCCGCCTCGTTGAGCGGAGCGTTCCGGCGCAGGCGCTCGACGAGGTCCGGGTTCGAGATGAACGGCCGACCGAAGGCCACGAGATCGGCCTCGCCCGTGTTTACCGCCTCGATGGCCATCTGACGGTCGTAGCCGTTGTTGGCCATGTACACGCCGTGGAACCGTTTGCGCAGCGCCGCGAGGCTGGCCCCCTCGGGGATGTCGCGCGCGCCGCCGGTCTGGCCCTCGACGAGATGTAGATAGGCGATGCCGAGATCGCTCACCGCGTCGATCGCGAGGCCGAACACCGTCATCGGATCGCTGTCCGAAACGCCGTTTGCCGCCGAAAACGGGCTGAGGCGCACGCCGACGCGGCCCGCGCCGACTTCCGCAGCGACGGCCGAGACGACCTCGGTCAGCAGGCGCACCCGGTTCTCGGGCGATCCGCCGTAGGCATCGGTGCGGTGGTTCGACCCGTCGCGAAGGAACTGGTCGATCAGGTATCCGTTCGCCCCATGGACCTCGACGCCGTCGAAGCCCGCGTCCATGGCGTTGCGCGCGGCGGTGCGGAAGTCCGCGATCAGACGCGGGATCTCGGCAAGATCGAGTGCCCTCGGCTTCGATGTGGGGACGAAGCCCTCGCCGTCGAAGGTCTGGGTGTCGGCGGCGATGGCCGAGGGGGCAACCGGAGATGCACCCTCCGGCTGGAGCGACGTATGCGAGACCCGGCCCACGTGCCAGAGCTGGAGGACGATCTTGCCGCCGCTCGCGTGGACCGCCTCCGTGACCGCCCGCCATCCGGCGATCTGGGCGTCGCTGTAGATGCCGGGGGTCCAGGCGTAGCCCTTGCCCTCCGGCGAAATCTGGCTCGCCTCGGTGATGATGAGGCCGGCACCGGCCCGCTGGGCGTAATAGTCCGCGTGGATGTCGTAGGGGGCGTCGTCCTCGGCGCGCGCGCGATTGCGGGTCAGCGGGGCCATGACGATCCGGTTGGACAGCGCCATGTCTCCAACGCGGAGCGGCGTGAAAAGTTTTTCGGTGGTCATGTGGGTCTCCTGTTCGGAAAGGATGGGGCGGACCGTTCGCGCAGAGCAGGACCGGTCCGGTTCACGGGCTGAACGACGCCTCGCGTCCGTTGGTTCCGGGGGATGTTCCGGTGCCGTCCTGCGTGTCGATGCCTCTTGCTCCGGACGGATCGGCGCTCCATGCTTGCGAAAAGACGGGAGCCGCTCATGAACCTCGACCTTCTGAAAGCCCTGTGCGAGACGCCTGGCGTGCCGGGGGCGGAGGACCGCATCCGGGATCTGATCGCGCGGGAGGCGAAGGGGCTGTTCGACGAGGTCGTGACGGATCCCATGGGCTCGCTCTTGTGCCGGCGGGATGGCAAGGCCAAGAAGCCCGTGCGGATCATGCTGCTCTGCCATATGGACGAGATCGGGTTCATGGTAAACCATGTCACCGACAAGGGGTTCATCCACGTGCTGCCTTCGGGCGGGTTCGATCCGCGGCATCTGTTCTCGCGACGGGTGCTGGTCTGCACCGAGACAGGCGACATCCGGGGTGTGATGAACGCGTCCGGTCCGGGCGTGCACATCTCGTCGCCCGAGGACCGCAAGAAGGTGCCGGAGGTGCATGAGTTCATCATCGACGTCGGGATGGGCGACAAGACGGCCGAGGTGGTGCGCATCGGCGACATGGTGGTGATGGACGAGCCCTTCGTCGAGATGGGCGACAAGATCGTCTCGAAGGCGCTCGACAACCGCATCGCCTGCTGGCTGGGGCTGGAAGCGATCCGGGGCCTCGGCAAGGCCAAGACCGGTGCGGAGATCCACGTGGCCTTCACCACCCAGGAGGAGGTCGGACTGCGCGGCGCGCGCACCGCGTCCTATGCGATCCGTCCGGACATCGGCATCGGCATCGACACGACGCTCGCCTGCGACACGCCGGGCGTGCCCGAGGCCGACCGCACCACCGAGCAGGGCAAGGGGTTCGGGCTGCACGTGCGCGACAGCTCGTTCATCGCCGACAAGGGGCTGGTGAAGGATTTCGAGGCGCTGGCGAAGAAGCACGACATTCCCTATCAGCGCACCATGCTGCGCGCGGGCGGGCAGGACGGGGCCGCCGCCCAGCAGGCTGCTGCCGGCGCGCGCGCCATCGGGATCGTGGTGGGCACGCGCTATATCCACACCGTGACTGAGATGATCCACAAGACCGACCTGATTGCCGCGCGCGACATCCTGACGGCCTATCTCAAGGCGTCCTGACGCCCGGGGCCCTCACGGTCCCGGCGCGACGATGCGGCCGTTGGCGAGGCGCAGGGTGCGGTCCATACGGGCGGCGAGGTCGGGGTTGTGGGTGGCGATGAGGGCCGCCATGCCGGTTTCGCGCACCAGTCCCAGCAGAACGTCGAACACGCGGGCGGAGGTGTCGGGATCGAGGTTGCCGGTGGGCTCGTCGGCGAGCAACAGGCGGGGCTCATTGGCGAGCGCGCGGCACAAGGCGACGCGCTGCTGCTCGCCGCCCGACAATTCCGCCGGGCGGTGGGTCGCGCGGTGGGAGAGCCCGACGAGATCGAGCAGGTCTTTGGCGCGGGCCTTGGCCGCGGGGCGGCTGCGGCCCGCGGCGCTCTGGGGCAGCACGACGTTGTCGAGGGCAGAGAACTCGGGCAGCAGGTGATGGAACTGGTAGACGAAGCCGATGGTCCCGCGGCGCAGGCGCGTGCGGCTGGCATCGTCGAGGTGCCCGGCGCGCTGGCCAAGGATCGCCACTTCGCCGGAGGACGGCGTGTCGAGCAGACCCGCAATGTGGAGAAGCGTCGACTTGCCCGCGCCGGAGGGGGCGACGAGGGCCGCGATCTCGCCCGGGGCCAGCGCGAGTTCCGCGCCGTCCAGCACGACAACCTCGCCAGGCGTGCCGGCGTTGTAGACCCTGCGCACCGCGCCGAGGCGCAGCACGTCAGTCATTGCGCAGGGCATCCACCGGATTGAGGCGGGCGGCGTTGCGCGCGGGTGCCAGGGTGATGAGAAAGGAGAGCCCCAGCGCCATGCCCATCACGGCGAGCACGTCGCCGGGACGCAGGCGCGCAGGTATTTCGGTCAGGAACCGGACCTCGGGGTTCCAGACGGAGCCGCCCGAGACCCATTCCACCAGCGCTTGGATGTCCTGGATGTAGAAGGCGAAGAGACACCCGAGGATCACGCCGAGCAGGGTCCCGGTCACGCCGATGCCGGCCCCGCACAGAAAGAAGATGCGCATGATGGAGCCGCGCGTCAGGCCCATGGTGCGCAGGATGCCGATGTCGCGGCCCTTGTTCTTGACCAGCATCACGAGCCCGGAAATGATGTTGAGGGCCGCGATCAGCACGACGAGCGACAGGATCACGAACATCACGCGCCTCTCGACATCGAGCGCGTCGAGAAACGCGCCCGAGGCGTCGCGCCAGGTCCAGATCTGGGCGCGCGGACCGGCGGCGGCGTGGATGGGTGCGATCATGTCGTCCATACTGGCCGGATCGGCGGCATAGATCTCGATTTCGTCCGCCGCCCCCTCGCGGTTGAAATAGCTCTGGGCCTCGGCGAAGGGCATGTAGACGCGGGTGCGGTCTATGTCGAACCGCCCAATGCCGAAGATGTAGACGACCTCGTAGTCGTTGACCCTGGGCTGGGTCCCGAAGGGCGTGTCCATGCCGTCGGGCGAGATGAGGGTGACGAAATCCCCGATCGAGAGGCCGAGCTCGCGCGCGATGCCCGTCCCGATGGCGACCCCTTCTGAGAGACGCGCCAGATCGCCGATCGCGATCTCGGGCTCGGCGATGAGGGGCACCCGCGCGAGATCCTCCGGGCGCACGCCGTAGACCTCTACCCCGCTGTTGCGGCCCATTGCGGTGGCCATGACCTGTCCCTTGACCAGCGGCGAGACGCTCGCGATGCCCGGCACCTCGCGCAGCCGGGCGGCCATGGCATCGTAATCGCGGATCAGCCGGTCCGTCTGGCCAAACTCGTCGGTCTCGGGCGCGAGATAGACGGTGACATGGGCATTGGCGCCGAGGATGCGGTCGGTGAATTCCTCGCGAAAGCCGATCATCACCGCCTGCACGACGATGAGGGTGGCCACACCCAGCATGACGCCGATCAGCGCGTACCAGGCGATGACGGAGATCCCGCCTTCCTTGCGCCGGGCCCGAAGGTACGCGAAGGCGATGCGCCATTCGAAGGCCGCAAACGGCCTCGGGGCCAGGGCGTCAGAGGCCTGCATAGATCTCGGCGCAGCGGGCGACTGCTGCCTGCGGCGACATCTCCTCGCTCTCGCCGGTGCGTCGGGAGGTCAGTTCCACCTTGCCAGCGGCGAGCCCGCGGGGGCCCACGGTGATGCGCCAGGGCAGACCGATCAGGTCCATGGTGGCGAATTTCGCGCCCGCACGCTCGTCGCGGTCGTCGTAGAGCGGATCGAGACCAGTTTTGCGCAGGGCGGCATAGATGTCCTCGGCGGCCGCGTCCGTGGCGGCGTCGCCCTGCTTGAGGTTGACGATGCCGACATGGAAGGGGGTGACGCCTTCGGGCCAGATGATGCCCTTGTCGTCATGGTTCGCCTCGATCAGCGCGCCGACGAGGCGGCTGACGCCGATGCCATGCGAGCCCATCTCAACGGGGGTGCGCGTGCCGTCCTCGTTGACGACGAGCGCGCCGAGGGCCTCGGAATACTTGGTGCCAAAATAGAAGATCTGTCCGACCTCGATGCCGCGCCCCTCGACGCGGCGCGCCTGCGGCACGGTCTCGAACGTCGCCGTGTCATGGGTCTCGTCGGTGCGGGCGTAGGGCGTTGTCCATTCGGTGCAGATGGCGGCCACCTGGGCGCGGTCGGCATAGTCGATCTCGCGCGAGCCCAGGGCGAGGTCGGTGACGGCGCTGTCGTAGAACACAGCACTTTCGCCGGTGGGGGCGAGGACGAGGAATTCGTGGGTGTCGTCGCCGCCGATGGGGCCGCTGTCGGCGCGCATCGGGATGGCCTTGAGGCCCATGCGCTCGTAGGTCCGGATGTAGCTGACCATATGGCGGTTATAGGCGTGCAGCGCGTCGTCCCTGGTCAGGTCGAAGTTGTAGCCGTCCTTCATCAGGAACTCGCGGCCGCGCATGACGCCGAAGCGCGGGCGCATCTCGTCGCGGAACTTCCACTGGATGTGGTAGAGCGTCAGCGGCAGATCCTTGTAGGAGCCGACCGAGGTGCGGAAGATGTCGGTGATCAGCTCCTCGTTGGTCGGCCCGTACAGGAGGTCGCGCTTGTGGCGGTCGGTGATGCGCAGCATCTCCGCGCCGTAATCGTCGTAGCGCCCGCTCTCGCGCCAGAGGTCCGCCGACTGGATCGTGGGCATCAGGAGCGCGATGTGCCCCGCGCGCGCCTGTTCCTCGTGCACGATCTGTTCGAGCCTGCGCAGCACCTTGAAGCCGAGGGGCAGCCACGAATAAATGCCCGCACTCGCCTGGCGGATCATGCCGGCGCGCAGCATCAGCCGGTGGCTGGCAATTTGGGCCTCGGCCGGGGTCTCGCGGAGGACGGGCAGGAAATAACGGGACAGGCGCATCTGGAAGGGTCGCTCCGGCTTGACGGGACAGGCTCCGTTTAGGCGCTGCGCCTGGCACGCGCAATGGCGTGCTGGCGGGCCGCGGTACCGGCCGGGGCAAGAATTGATTTGCACCCATCGCGGCAAGCTGCTTATGATTCAAGGCCAAAAAAAGGGTGGCCGTCGAGTCGCAGGCCGGCAAAGACCACGCCGGATCGTGACAAGTCGATGCGTAAGACCCGTTGGCAATGGCCCAAGTCTTGGGGGGGAACCGAAAGCGGCCTGTTCGTACAGGCCGCTTTTTCCGTTCGGGCCTGATCGCGCGATTATTCGAGCACAAGCTCGCCCGAACAGCCGAGGCGCGCCGCGAGCCCCATCAGCCGACGCTCGACCGCCTCGCCGGTGAAGGACCGCATCCGGGGCCCGAGCGTCAGGATGAGCCGGTCGTCGGTGCGGGTGAGGCGGGTGTGTTCGAGCACCCCGACGGAGGCCCCCGACAGCATGGCCCCGAGCCGCATGGCGCGTCCGAGCGACACCGCGGCCTCGGCGCGGCCGGGTTCGAGCAGCGTGCCGTATCGGCCCTCGACATCCTCCGGGCCGCTCGTCTTGTAGCGGTTGAGCAGGGCGAGGCCGAGGAAGGCGCGCTCGGCGTGGTTCACCCCGGCGAAGTTCGCGCGCATCACCGCCTCGAAGCAGAGTTCGGCGCGGAAGTCGGGATGGGCCCGCCAGTGCACGTCATGGATGAGACAGGCGGCCCGGATCAGGCGCAGATCCTCGGGCGTGGCGTCGGGATAGAGCGGCGTGAGCCAGGCGAAGAGCGCGTCGCCGAACCCCGGCGCGCGGGCGGAGGTGGTCTCCATGTGCCGGCAGGCCTCGATGAGCGGATCGAGGGCGCGCATGTCGGGGGACATCTGGCGGTAGAGCAGGCCTTCGCGCAGGCCGTAGGCGGAGATTGTGATGCGGCCCGGCTCAATGCGGCGGATGAGTTCGGTGAGGACCTGGGCGGCGAGCGGGACCAGCGACAGACGGGCAGCGGACGTGCCGGTCATGGCGGACATCTGGCTCTGGTCCTGGTCCTTGATCCAGACGAGCGTCTCGAGGAATTGCGGGATCGGCGGCGCGTAGCCGTGCAGGACCCGCAGGGGATAGCCCGTGCGCTCCATGTCGAGGCGGGCGATGGCGCGCCAGGATCCGCCCACGAGGAAAAGCCGTGGCGCGGGTCCAGGCACCGCCTTTCGCAGGGCCTTCACGCCCTTGCGGATCTCCTTTGCCACCGCGTCGGGCGAGGCGAGGTCGGCGAGCTTGAGCGGGCCGAGGGGGGAGGTCGCGGTGTCTCCGATCTCGCCGGCGTGCAGATGGGCCAGTTCCATCGACGTGCCGCCGATGTCGCAGACGAGCCCCTCGGCGCGGGGCCAGCCGAGCAGGACGCCCTTGGCCGACAGCCTCGCCTCCTCGCTGCCGCTGGCGACGTGGAGTTGCAGGCCGGTCTCGCGCTGGACCGCGTCGCAGAAGGCCGGGCCGTCGCGCGCCTCGCGCACCGCGGCGGTGGCGACCGCGATCATGCCCGAGAGCGCCATCTTGTCCGCGAGGGCCGCAAAACGCCGGAGTGCCGTCATCGCCCGCGCCCAGCCGGTGGGGCTGAGCCTGCCGGTCTCCGACAGGCCGACCCCGAGGCCGCAGAGCACCTTTTCGTTGAAGAAGTACGCCGGACTGCGCGCGATGCCGTCGAAGACCACGAGACGCACCGAGTTGGATCCGACGTCGATCACGCCGATGCGCCGGAGCCGCGCCTTGGCCGGATCCTCCGGCGGAAAGGCTGGCACCTTGCCCGCGCGCTTCACGTCCACCACCGTTTCATCCCAAAGCCGCTGCGCCCGGTGCACGCTGGCCCATCGCGGCGCATTCCGTCAACCCGCGACGATGGCGAGGGCGCAGCGGCGGGACGGACCTGTTGCAGGCGCGTGCGAGCCGGGCGGCTCAGGCCTTGGTGTGGATCAACTGGATGGTATCGTGCGCCCGGGCCCGCCCCCTGCCCGACAGCGAGGGCGTTTCCATGAAGAACCGGTGGCACGAGAACAGTTCGGTGCCCGCCGGCGCATCGTGGCGCACATAGGTGCCATCGGGGGCCTGGATCCAGCTCTGGGCCTGGTCGGCCATGTTCGCTGCCATCACCTGATCGATGATCTGGGCATGCACGGTGGCGTTGGTGATCTCGACCAGGGTCTCGATCCGGCGGTCGAGGTTGCGTTCCATCCAATCCGCGGAAGAGATGTAGACGCGCGCCTTGTCCGACGGCAGGCCGTGGCCGTTGCCGAAACACACGATGCGGCTGTGCTCGAGAAAGCGTCCGATGATCGACTTGACCCGGATGTTCTCGGAGAGCCCCGAGACGCCCGCGCGCAGGCCGCAGATGCCGCGTACCACCATGTCGATCTTCACGCCGGCCTGGCTCGCGGCATAGAGCGCGTCGATGACCATGGGGTCGGTGACGGCGTTGAGCTTGATCCAGACATGGGCCGGACGCCCGGCGCGGGCATGGCCGCATTCGGCCTCGAGACCCTCGAGGATGCGGGGCTTGATCATGTGCGGCGAGATCGCGAGGTTCTCGAGCGCCTCGGGTTTGACATAGCCCGTCACGTAGTTGAAGACCTTCGTCGCATCCCTGCCCAGCGCCTTGTCGCAGGTGAAGAGGCTGAGATCGGTGTAGATGTTGGCGGTGCCGGGGTGGTAATTACCCGTCCCGAAATGGGTGTAGGTGACCAGTTCGCCCGCCTCGCGGCGCACCACGGTCGAGATCTTGGCGTGGGTCTTCCAGTCGATGAAGCCGTAGACGACCTGGGCGCCGGCGCGTTCCAGCCGGCGGGACTGGCGGATGTTGGCGGCCTCGTCGAAACGCGCCTTGAGCTCGATGAGCGCGGTCACGGATTTGCCGTCCTCCGCCGCCTCGCAGAGGGCGGCGACGATGGGGCTGTCGCGGCTGGTGCGGTAGAGCGTCTGCTTGATCGCCACTACGTCGGGATCGCGGGCGGCCTGTTGCAGGAACCGCACGACGATGTCGAAGGTCTCGTAGGGGTGGTGGAGCAGCATGTCCTTCTGGCGAATGGCCGCGAAGATGTCGCCCTCGAAGTCCTGGACGCGCTCGGGCATGCGGGGCGTGAACGGCGGCCAGAGCAGATCGGGGCGCGGCGCCTTGCACAGCTCCGCGAGATCCGCGAGGCCGATGAGCCCGGGCAGGTCGATCACCTCGTCCTCAAGCACGCCGAGCGAGCGCACGATGAGACGGCGAAGGTCGCCGGGTGCCTGGGCGCTCATGGTCAGGCGAATCACCTCGCCACGGCGACGGCGCTTGAGCGCAGTCTCGAACTCGCGCACGAGATCCTCGGCCTCCTCCTCGACCTCGATGTCGCTGTCGCGCAGGACCCGGAAGGCACAGTGACCGAGCGGCGTGTAGCCCGGGAAGAGCCGGTCGAGAAAGACGTCGAGCAGGCCTTCGAGCGGCAGATAGCGCGCCTGCCCCTTGGCGCCCGGCGCGAGGCGCACGAGGCGCGAGACCTGGGCCGGTACGGGCAGCAACGCCTCGAGGACGGTCTCGTCCTCGATCCGGCGCAACTGGAGGCCCATGGCGAAGCCGCCGTTGGCGATGAAGGGAAAGGGGTGGGCCGGATCGATGGCGAGCGGCGACAGGATCGGAAACACCTGCTCGAAGAAATAACTTTCGAGCGCCTTGACGTCGGCGGCCTTCAGATCGCGCGGCCCGAGGATCTCGACGTTCTCGGCCTTGAGCAGGTCCTTGAGGACGGCCCAACAATCCTGCTGGCGCATCATGAGCGCGCGGGCGTCCGCATCGATCCGCCGGAGCTGTTCGCCGGGCGAGAGCTGGTCGGCGCTCTGGGAGACGACGCCTTCGCGGACGAGGCCCCGGAGGCCCGCCACGCGCACGGAGTAGAACTCGTCGAGATTCGATCCGGAGATCGATAGGAACCGGACCCGCTCCAGCAGCGGCGTGGCCGGATTCTCGGCTTCCGCCATCACGCGCCAGTTGAACGAGAGCCAGCTCAATTCGCGGTTGATGAACCGGTCGGGGCCGGAGGGATCGAACCCCGGAAGCGTGCGTCCCGGCGGGGCCGGGGACGCGAGGAAATCCGCATCGGCGCCGACGACAGGGGCCGTTTCGAGCATGATGCATTCTCCTGCCAGCCGCCGCGTTTCTCGAAGCCCTGCCAGTTTAGTCGCGCGGCCCGACGGCGCAAGAGTGCAGCGCTCAAGGGTCGGTCTTTTCGCGCGCGAGAACCTCCGCGGCGAGGCGGATGGTGACCGGGCGGCCGGTCTCGAGCCCCGCGACGTCGAGCCGGGCCGTAAGGCGTTCGGCGGCCTCGAACGAGCGCTCCATGCGCGCGACGAGATAGCGGATGACCTCCGGGCCGACGCCGATGCCGCGATCGGAGAAGAGCTTGCGCAGCACCGCCGACAAGAGCGTGTCGTCGGGCGGCTCGAGGACCGCGACGGGTGCCACGGCGAGCCGGCTCGCGAGATCGGGCAGGGTGAGCGCCCAGAAGGCCGGCGCGTTGCGGCCCGAGACCATCAGCGTGCCGCCGCCCGCCCCGAGCCGGTTGCACAGATGAAAGAGCGTCTCCTCGGCCGCCGGGCCCAGATCGGGCAGTCGGTCCGCGTCCTCGACGGCGAGGGCCGCATCGCCGGGCAGGCTGGCGGGATCGAGACCGGGCAGGGCTGCGGCGGGCAGGAGCCGGGCCCGGGCGGTGGCGGCCCAGACATGGGCGAGGTGCGTCTTGCCGGACCCCGGCGGTCCCACCACGGCGAGACGGCCGCCAGGCCAGGCCGGCCAGCGGTCCACCAGGGCCACGGCCAGCCAATTGGCGGGGCATATGAAGAAGACCTCCCGGCCCAGGGCGGGGCGCGCGGGCAGATCGAAGGCAAGCTGGTGCGGGCCCACCACCGCCTCAGCCGCCCTGCGGGGGCGTCTTTCCGGTGTAGAGCGGGCTCGCGAGATACTGCTCCACCGCAAAGCGGAACAGCACCCCGAGGGCCGCGGCGACCGGCACGGCGATCAGGAGGCCCGCAAAGCCGAAGAGCGCGCCGAAGACCGACAGGGCGAGCAACAGCCAGACCGGATGCAGACCCACCGATTTGCCCACCAGGTTGGGCTGTAGGATGTTGCCCTCGACGAACTGGCCGACGCCAAAGATCGCGGCCGTCACGAGGATCCAAACCGGCGCGTCCCAGAAGGCGAAAGCCGCGATCCCGAGCGACAGGACGCCGCCCACGATGGCCCCGACGAAGGGGATGAACGAAATGAGGCCGGTCACCATGCCGACGAAAAAACCCGACGGCAGGCCGATGAGCGCCAGCGTGGAGCCGTAATAGATGCCGAGGATGAAACAGACCGTCACCTGGCCCCGCACGAAGCCTGCCAGCACGGTGTCGATTTCCCCCGCGAGCCTGCGGATCACGCCGGCATGCTGGCGCGGCAGCCAGGCGTCCACGCGGGCCATGAACTTGTCCCAGTCGAGCAGGAGGTAGATTGTCACGACCGGGGTCACGACGAGCAAAAGCGCGAAGTTGATGACCCTCAGCGACCCGGCGACGGCTGTGCTCACGACGGTCATCAGGCCGTCGCGGACCGTGCCCTCGGCCCCGTCGAGCGCTTCGCGCACGGCGGAGGCCTCGTTCAGCAGATCCGGAAAGCGCCGCTCCAGCAGGATGCGCGCCTGCTCGATATAGCCCGGCATGGCCTCGGCGAGGGCAGCGCCCTGGGTCACGAGGGCCGGGATCGCGACGAGGAAGGCGAGCACCACGGCGAGTAGCAGCGAGACGCTGATGACGGCGGTGGCGAGGGCGCGGCTGAGGCCGAGACGCTCCAGACGGTCAGCGATGGGATCGAGGAAATAGGCGATGGCCGCCCCGGCGATGAAAGGCGCGAGCACGGAGCCGAGAAGCCACAGCACCAGCACGAAGATCGCGAGACCCGCGCCCCAGATGCCCAACTGCCGTTTGGCCGAAATTGCCATGACCGCATCCTGTGAGATTGCCCGCTGTAGGTGGACCAGACGGCCGCCCAAGGCAAGGGCGCGCCAGGGTGCCGGTTCAGGCGAATTGCTCGCGGATCAGGCGTTCCTCGAGGCCGTGGCCGGGGTCGAAGAGGATGCGGTGGACGACGTCGGGCACGCTGCGGACCTCGATGCGCACGGGGGCGCGGACCTCGAAGTTGTCGGCGACAGCGGAGACGGGGCGCTTGTCCGGCTCGAGCACCTCGAAGGCGACATGGGCGCGCTTGGGCAGCAGCGCGCCGCGCCAGCGCCGGGGGCGAAACGCGGCCATGGGCGTGAGGGCGAGGATGTCGGCACCGATAGGCAGGATAGGTCCGTGCGCGGAGTAGTTGTAGGCGGTGGAGCCCGCGGGCGTGCAGACAAGCGCCCCGTCCGCGACGAGTTCCGGCATGCGCTCGCGCCCGTCGACGAGGATGCGGAGCCGGGCGGCCTGGGGTCCCGCGCGCAGGATGGAGACCTCGTTGATGGCGAGCGCCTCGATGCGCGAGCCGTCGGCACGGGTCGCGCGCATGCGCAGCGGATTGATCACGGCCTCCTCGGCGGCGGCGAGCCGGGCGTCGAGGTCGTCTTCGGCATAGGCGTTCATCAGGAACCCCACCGTTCCGCGGTTCATGCCGTAGACCGGCACGTCGAGACCGTCGGTCGCGTGCAGCGTCGAGAGCATGAGGCCATCCCCGCCGAGGGCCACGATGACGTCGGCCATATCGACCGGAGCCTGACCGTGCAGCGCCTCGAGCCGCGCGCGGGCGATCTCGGCCAGCGCGCTGCCACTCGAGACGAAATGGATATGCTCAAAGGTCAATCGGCCGTCCTGCGCGCGTGGGCGGCCACTCTTGCCCGCAGGCTCGCGCAATACAAGCGCGCCGGACCCCGTGCGGTTTTCGCGGGTTTCCAGAGCAGGCGATTTTCGGTATGGGCAAACCCTACCGTCCCCAACCGGCAGGAGTGCGCGCCATGAAAGATCTGCTTCCCGACACAGGGTTTTTCTCCGAGACGCTGGCGGACCGCGATCCGGAAATTTTCGGGGCGATCACGCATGAGCTGACCCGGCAGCGCGACGAGATCGAATTGATCGCGTCCGAGAACATCGCGAGCCTTGCGGTGTTGCAGGCGCAAGGCTCGGTGATGACGAACAAGTACGCCGAAGGCTATCCCGGCAAGCGGTATTACGGCGGCTGTCAGTACGTCGATGTGGCCGAGACGCTGGCGATCGAGCGGGTGTGCGAATTGTTCGGCTGCGGGTTCGCGAACGTGCAGCCCAATTCCGGGAGCCAGGCGAACCAGGCTGTATTCCTAGCCCTCCTGAAGCCGGGCGATACATTTCTCGCCATGGATCTGAGCGCGGGCGGGCACCTGACGCATGGCGCGAAGCCCAACCTGTCGGGCAAGTGGTTCGACGCGGTGCATTACGGCGTGCGCCGGGAGGACCAGAGCCTCGACTACGATCAGGTCGCGGAACTCGCGGCCACGCATAAGCCGAAGCTGATCATTGCCGGCGGCTCCGCCATCCCGCGCCAGATCGATTTCAAACGCTTTCGCGAGATCGCGGACAGCGTCGGAGCGTGGCTGCACGTGGACATGGCGCATTTCGCGGGGCTGGTGGCGGGCAAGCAGCACCCCAATCCGCTCGATCATGCGCATGTCGCGACCTCGACGACGCACAAGACGCTGCGCGGGCCGCGAGGCGGTATCATCCTGACCAACGACGCGGCGCTGGCCAAGAAGTTCAACTCGGCGATCTTCCCAGGTCTCCAGGGCGGGCCGCTGATGCATGTCATCGCGGCCAAGGCCGTGGCCTTCGGCGAGGCGCTTCGGCCCGAGTTCCAGGAATATCAGGCGCAGGTCGTGGCGAACGCCCGGACGCTCGCGGCGACGCTGATGAAGGGCGGGCTCGACATCGTAACCGGCGGGACGGACACGCATCTGATGCTGGTCGACCTGCGCCCAAAGGGGGTGACGGGGGCGGAGACAGAAAAGGCCCTGGGGCGCGCGCACATCACCTGCAACAAGAACGGCGTGCCCTTCGATCCCGCCCCGCCCACGGTCACGTCGGGCGTGCGGCTCGGGACGCCCGCAGGCACGACGCGGGGGTTCGGGCTCGCGGAGTTTACCCGGATCGGCGAGTTCATCTGCGAGGTGGTGGACGGGCTCGCGGCCAACGGGCCGGAGGGCAACGGCGCGGTCGAGGCCTCGGTCAAGGCGCGCGTCAAGGAGATGTGCGACCGATTTCCGGTCTATCCGGGCCTCTAGAGCCGGCGCGATCGGTGTTGCGAAAAATCTGCGAATAGGCGTTAACTTCGTCAGTCGGTGCTGGCCCGACCCGTGCGGGTCGGGTGCAGGAGCCGATCGATGGGGGCGAGCAATTCGCTAAGGGGAAAGTCTCGATGCTGCATTTGAAAACAACTACGATACTCGCCGCGCTGGGGCTCGGCATGGCCGTGCTGCCGGTCGGGGCCCAAACCATGGACGATCTGATCGAGGGTGCCCGCGCCGAAGGAATGCTCACCACGATCGCCCTGCCCCACGACTGGTGCGGCTACGGCGACGTGATTGCAGGCTTCAAGGCGAAGTATCCGTTCCTCACTATCAACGAGCTCAACCCCGATGCCGGGTCGGCGGACGAGCTGGAGGCGGTCCGCGCGAACCGCGACAACACGGGGCCGCAGGCGCCGGACGTGCTCGACATCGGGTTCAGCTTCGGGTCGGTGGCGCAGGAAGAGGGGCTTCTCATGCCCTACAAGGTGTCGACCTGGGACACGATCCCCGACAACGTCAAGGATCCCGAGGGCCACTGGTACGGCGATTACTACGGCGTGCTGTCGTTCGCGGTGAACACCGACATCATCACCGATCCGCCCCGCGACTGGGCCGACCTGCTCAAGCCGGAATTCGCCAATTCCGTGGCGTTGGCCGGGGATCCGCGCGCGTCGAACCAGGCGATCCTCGGGGTCTATGCCGCGGGCCTCGCCGCCGGCGGAGAGGCGGGGGCCGATGCGGGCGAGAAGGGGCTCGCGTTCTTTGCCGAGATGAACAAGGCCGGCAATTTCGTGCCCGTGATCGGCAAGGCCGGTACGCTGGCCCAGGGTGCGACGCCCATCGTCGTCTGGTGGGATTACAACGCGCTGTCGGGTCGCGACACGCTCGCGGGCAATCCGCCGGTCGAGGTGATCGTGCCGGAGTCGGGTGTGGTCGCCGGCGTCTACGTCCAGGCGATCTCCGCCTATGCGCCGCATCCGAACGCGGCCAAGCTGTGGATGGAGTATCTCTATTCCGACGAGGGTCAGCTCGGCTGGCTCAAGGGCTACTGCCATCCGATCCGGTTCAACGACATGGTGGAGCGCGGCGTGATCCCGCAGGATCTCTTGGACGCCCTGCCGCCCGCGGCGGCCTATGAGGCGGCAGTGTTCCCGACGCTCGAGGAACAGGAAGCGATGAAGAACGTCGTGACCGGCGGCTGGGACAGCGTGGTCGGCGCGAACGTCCAGTAAGGCTCGCGGCAGGGCGCGTACCACACACGCCCTGCCCTCTCGCCATGGCAAACGTCCCCGCAGCCGGCACCGCGCGTCGCTCCTGGGCCTGGCTCGGCATCGTGCCCTTCCTCGCATTTGCGCTGGTGTTCCTGATCCTGCCGACGCTCCAGATCGTGGTCGGCGCGTTTCGCACGCCGGAGGGAGCGCTGACGCTCTCGAACGTGCTCAACCTGTTTCAGCCGTCGATCCTCGCGGCCTTCTCCATATCGATCCGCATCAGCCTCGCCTCTGCCCTGCTCGGGTGTCTGATCGGGTTCGTAATTGCCGCAGCCGTCACGCTCGGACGCCTGCCCGGCACCATCCGCCAGCCGCTGATGACGTTTTCCGGTGTCGCGTCGAATTTCGCGGGCGTGCCGCTCGCGTTCGCGTTTCTCGCGACGCTCGGCCGGCTCGGGTTGGTGACGATCGTGCTGCGCGACTGGTTCGGCATCAACATCTATGCGATGGGCTTCAACCTGCTCAGCTTCTGGGGTCTGACGCTGACCTATCTGTTCTTCCAGATCCCGCTGATGATCCTGATCGTGACCCCGGCCCTCGACGGGCTGAAACGCGATTGGCGCGAGGCGGCCGAGATCCTCGGAGCGACGCCGGCGCAATACTGGCGGATGGTGGCGCTGCCGATCCTGTGGCCGACATTGCTGGGCACGTTCGCCCTCCTGTTCGCCAACTCGTTCGGGGCCGTCGCCACGGCCTATGCGCTCACCGGATCCTCGCTGGGGATCGTGCCGATCCTTCTGTTCGCGCAGATCCGGGGCGACGTGTTGCAGGACCCGCATCTCGGCTACGCACTCGCCTTCGGGATGATCGTGGTCACCGGCATCGCCAACGGCCTTTACATCTGGATGCGCAACCGCGCGGAGCGCTGGGTCAAGTGAAGGTCAACCGCTTCTGGTCCTGGGCGGCACTGGCGTTCGGGTTGCTGTATTTCTTTTTGCCGCTGATCGGGACGTTCGAGTTCTCGCTGCGGATGCAGCGCGGCGTTTACAGTTTCGAGGCCTACCGCGTGGTGCTGACCGATCCGCGGTTCCAGGCGACCTTCGGGTATTCCGTCCTGATGGCGCTTATGACCATCGTGACGGGCGTGCTGATCGTGGTTCCCACGGCCTATTGGGTGCGGCTGAAGCTGCCGCGCTGGCGGCCTTTGGTGGAGTTCATCACGCTTTTGCCGCTGGTGATCCCGGCGATCGTGGTCGTCTTCGGGTATATCCGGCTCTTCAACACCTCGTCGATCCTGCCCCTGACCGGGACGGCAACCGGCACGAACCTTTTGCTCCTGATGGGCTATACCATGCTGGCGCTGCCCTACATGTACCGCGCGGTCGACACCGGCCTGCGCGCCATCGACATCGCGACGCTGACGGAGGCCGCCGAGAGCCTCGGGGCGTCCTGGCTCACCATCATGTGGCGAGTGATTTTGCCGAACGTGACCGTGGCGATCCTGTCAGGGGCGTTTCTGACCTTTGCGATCGTTCTGGGCGAGTTCACCCTGGCGGCCCTGCTGAACCGGCCGGCGTTCGGGCCCTATCTGCAGCTGGTGGGGGCCAACCGCGCCTACGAGCCCGCGGCGTTGGCGGTGATCGCCTTTGCCATCACCTGGGCCTGCATGGGGCTGATCTCGCTGGTCACCCGCCTGCAGAAATTCACGCACGGACCGAAATAGAGCATGGCGTTCCTCGAAATCACCGATCTCCAGAAATCCTTCGGGGCGACGCGGGTGGTGCGCGACGTGTCCCTTAAGATCGCGCAAGGGGAGTTCGTGACGCTGCTGGGACCCTCGGGCTGCGGCAAGACCACGATCCTGCGTATGGTGGCGGGGTTCGAGACCCCGACGTCCGGCGTGATCCGCATCGAGGGGCGCGACGTGGTCAACCTGCGTCCGGCCAAGCGCAACATCGGCATGGTGTTCCAGGCCTATGCGCTGTTTCCCAACATGACCGTGGCCGAGAACGTCGCCTTCGGGCTCCGGGTTGCAGGTGCGCCCAAGGCCGGGATCGAGCCGCGCGTCACGGAGATGCTGACGCTGATCGGGCTGCCGGATCTCGGGGCGCGCTATCCGTTCCAGCTGTCGGGCGGGCAGCAGCAGCGCGTGGCGCTGGCCCGGGCGCTCGCGGCACGGCCGAAGCTGTTGTTGCTCGACGAGCCGCTTTCGGCGCTCGATCACAAGATCCGGGTGTCGTTGCGCGCGGAGATCCGCGACATCCAGCGCACGCTCGGGATCACGACGATCTTCGTGACCCACGACCAGGAAGAGGCCCTGTCCATGTCGGACCGGATCGTGGTGATGAACCAGGGCGTGGCCGAGCAGATCGGCGCACCGGCGGAGGTCTACAATCGGCCGGCCACGCGGTTCGTCGCCTCGTTCGTCGGAACCCTCAACATCCTCGAGGCGCGCATCGTCGATGCCGCGCGCGGTGCGGTGGAGGTGGATGGCCAGGCCATGGACCTCGGCCGGCCGCTCGCCGGGGTCGCGGGCTCCACCGTCTCGCTGGCGCTGCGTCCCGAGGCGATCAAGGTGGGGCTGAGGCCCGACGCCGATGCGGTGCTGCGCGGACGGGTCGAGGACGTGAGCTTCATGGGATCGGTCGTGCGCATCCGGGCGGCCCTCGGCACATCGACCGTCTCGCTTGACATGTTCAACACGGCGAGCGGGGTCCCGCCGAAGGTGGGCGACACGGTGGACCTGAGCTTCGCGAGCAGCGACGTCCTGTTGACGGCCGACTGAGCGCCGCAGCCGCTACAGGAGCCAACTCGCGGCGAGATACCCGATCACGGCCGTCGTCGCCGTCAGCACGCCGCCCCAGATCGTATCGGTCACGAGCATTTGCCAGGCCCAGCCGCGCAGGGTCGCCATGTTGGTGAACTCATAGGTGCCGTATGCGATAAGCCCGAGCAGGGCCCCGTTCAGGGCCGCGAGCCCGAGGCTCTCGACACGGTGGGCCGGCAGCACCGCGAAATACATCACGCCCGCAACGTAGAAGACATAGAAGACCGCGGCGATCCCGAGCCGCATGTCCTCGGCGAGGAGCGGGCCGATGTAGCGCGAGAACAGCGGATACATCACAAGGGTCAGCGCAATGGCGTCGATCACCAGAAATGCGACCAGGGATATGAGATAGACTCCGACAAGCGCCATGCGTTCTCCTTCCGGGATGCGACCTGCGCCCCGCGCGCCGTGACGTAAGCCTGCGCCGCCCAAATTCCAGCGGTGCCGCCCCGTCGCCAGATAGGGTGTTCCGCCCCGCCCGGCTTTGGGCTAAGCCTCAACAACAATTGGGGCCGCGCCGCGCGGGGGAGCACACATCATGTCCGTCATCATCGATATCGTCGCGCGCGAGATCCTCGACAGCCGGGGCAACCCGACGGTCGAAGTGGACGTGATGCTGGAGGACGGATCCATGGGGCGCGCCGCCGTCCCGTCGGGAGCCTCCACCGGAGCCCATGAGGCGGTGGAACTGCGCGACGGCGACAAGGCCCGGTTCGGCGGCAAGGGCGTCCTGCGGGCGGTGAATGCGGTCAACGGCGAGATCTGCGACGCGCTGACCGGGTCTTCGCCCATCGACCAGATCGCGGTCGACACGGTTCTGCGCGAGCTCGACGGCACGCCAAACAAGGGCAGGCTCGGGGCCAACGCGATCCTCGGGGTCAGCCTCGCGACCGCGAAGGCGGCGGCGACCAGCTTCGGGATGCCGCTCTATCGCTATGTGGGCGGCGTGTCGGCACGGGTGCTGCCGGTTCCGATGATGAACATCATCAACGGCGGCCAGCACGCGGACAATCCGATCGACATCCAGGAATTCATGATCATGCCGGTGGGGGCCGCGTCGTTTCGCGACGCCGTCCGCATGGGTGCCGAGGTGTTTCACGCCCTGAAGAAAGAACTGGCCGAGGCCGGCCACAACACGAACGTCGGCGACGAGGGCGGGTTCGCGCCGGGGCTGACCTCGTCGGATGAAGCGCTCGCATTCATCATGAAGAGCATCGAAGTGGCAGGCTATGCGCCCGGCGAGGACATGTTTCTCGCCCTCGATTGTGCGGCGACGGAATACCACCGGGACGGGCTCTATCATCTCGCAGGCGAGGGCAAGATGCTGACGGCGGACGAGAACGCCGCCTATCTCGCGTCCCTTGCGGACAGATATCCGATCATCTCCATCGAGGACGGGATGTCGGAGGACGACTGGGACGGCTGGAAGGTTCTGACGGAGGCGATCGGTGGCCGCTGCCAGCTGGTGGGGGACGATCTGTTCGTCACCAACACCGAGCGGCTGTCCCGGGGGATCGCGGCCGGCGTGGGCAATTCGATCCTCGTCAAGGTCAACCAGATCGGCAGCCTGACCGAGACGCTGGAGGCCGTGGAGATGGCGCACCGGTCCGGATACACGGCCGTCATGTCCCACCGATCCGGCGAGACCGAGGATAGCACGATCGCCGATCTGGCGGTGGCCACGAACTGCGGCCAGATCAAGACCGGCTCGCTCTCGCGCTCCGACCGGCTCGCGAAATACAACCAGCTGATCCGGCTCGAGGAAGACCTCGGGGAGACGGCCGTCTATGCGGGCCGGTCGATCCTCAGGCGCTGATCCCGTCCCATGGCGCAGTCGCAGTCCGCGCAGATCTATCTCGTCACACCGCCGATCCTGTCGCTCGAGACGTTTTGCGGCGTGCTGGCGGAGATGCTCGACGCGGTCGAGATCGCCTGCGTGCGCTTGGCCCTTGCGAGCCAGTCCGAGGACGAGCTGATGCGGACCGCCGATGCCCTGCGGACGGTCTGTCACGAGCGCGACGTGCCGCTGGTGATCACGGAACATTTCCGGCTGGCCGCGCGGCTGGGGCTCGACGGGGTTCATCTGTCGGACGGGCCGCGGCAGGTGCGCGCGGCACGCGAAGCGCTGGGCGCGGACGCGATTGTCGGGGCCTTTGCGCGGACCTCGCGGCACGACGGCATGACGGCCGGTGAGATCGGGGCGGACTACGTGAGTTTCGGCCCGGTGGGGTCGAACGGGCTCGGCGACGGCGCGGTGGCGCCGCGCGAATTGTTCGGGTGGTGGTCGGAGCTGATCGAGACGCCGGTGGTGGCCGAGGGTGGCCTCTCGCCGGAGCTTGCGGCGGATCTCGCGGAGGTCGCGGATTTTCTGGCCCTCGGGGACGAGCTGTGGTCCCGGCCCGAGGGGCCGCTCGTTGCACTCCGGGCCTTCGAGGCCCGCCTCGCGGGGCGCGGCTGAAGCGTATCCCGCGCCTGCTTGAGGATGCGCCGCGGAAGGGGGCCGAGTGAACACCGGAGCGTTCGAGATTTTCCTCGCGACCCCGCCGGGCCTCGAGCCGGTGTTGTGCGAGGAAGCCCGCACGCTGGGGTTCGCGGACCTGCAGGCGGCTCCGGGCGGCGTGCTGACGCGCGGCGGCTGGCGGGACGTCTGGCGGGCGAACCTCCGTCTGCGGGGGGCCGGGCGGGTGCTCGTGCGGGTGGGGGCGTTTCATGCGGTGCATCTCGCGCAACTCGACAAGCGCGCGCACCGTCTCGACTGGGCGGCCATCCTGCCCCGGGGGGCGGCGGTCCGGGTGGACGCGACCTGCGAGAAATCGCGGATCTGGCATGGGGGGGCGGCATCCGAGCGGGTGGCCCGAGCGATCTCCGACGCGGTCGGTGCCCCTGTTGCGCAGGATGCGGCGATCCGGGTTCTGGTGCGCATCGTCGACGATCTTTGCACCATCAGCATCGACACCTCCGGCGAACCGCTGCACAAGCGCGGCGCGAAACTCGCGGTCGGCAAGGCCCCGCTGCGCGAGACGCTGGCCGCCCTGTTCCTGCGAGGCTGCGGGTACGGTGCCGACATGCCGGTGGTCGATCCGATGTGCGGATCGGGGACGATCATCCTGGAGGCCGCCGAGCAGGCGCTGGGGCTCGCCCCGGGGCGGGCGCGTCCGTTTGCGTTCCAGCGGTTCGGCGGCTTCGACCCGGGCGCATGGGACGCCCTGCTGCGGGAGGACCCGCCGCATCAGACCGACCTGCGCTTTTTCGGCATGGACCGGGATCCGGGCGCGGTGGAGATGAGCCTCGCCAATGCGCGGCGCGCCGGGGTGGACGGGGTGGCGTCGTTCCGTCAGCAGGCGGTCAGCGCCCTGGTTCCCCCGGAGGCACTCGGCGGGCGTCCGGGGCTCGTGCTGGTCAATCCACCCTATGGCGCGCGGATCG